>JACCZY010000203.1 GCA_013695685.1 Geodermatophilaceae bacterium
TCCCCACGGGCGGCGAAGATCTGCTCGTTGAGGAGGGCGTACCGGGGGTTGGCACTGATCGACTCGGCGCTGAGATGCTCCCGCGTGAGGGTCGGCAGGATCCCGATCATGGTGATGTGCGCGCCGGCCTCCCGCGACTTCTCCTCCGCGTAGTTAAGACTCGACCGCAGATCTGCCTCGAGGTTCGCCTGCGACTCACCGGCCAGCCCGCGCGGCTTGACGTTGATCTCGATGTTGAACTGACCCAGCTCGGTCTGGAAATCCTCATTCGCGATGGCCTGCAGTACGTCGGCGTTCCGCATCGCCGGGTCATGCTGCTCGTCGATGAGGTTGAACTCGATCTCCAGCCCGGTCATTGGCCGCTCGGAGTCGAACTTCGAGGCCTCGAGCATCCTGGCGAAGACGTCCAGGCAGCGCCTGACCTTCGCTCGGTACAGCTGCCGGTCCTGCCGGCTGAACTCGCGACTGGCGACCTCATCACCCATAGGTGACAGCTTGGCAGACGCCGAACGGCCACGGTTTCGCCGAACGCTTCGGTCGGAAGGCGCGGAATGTGGGGAAGTGGACGCCTCCGGCTCGTCGGATACGTCCACTTCCCCACATTTCGAGCGGACGAACCTGCGCTGCCCGGTCAGGACACCACCCCGGTACGCCGGAGCCCGGCGATCTCCTCCGGACCGAACCCCCACTCACTCAGCGCCGTGGCCGGCGGCCGCTGAACCGCTGCTGGCGTTCGGGAGAACCGTGGCGCTGGGGCCGGCTGGACGAGCCCTCCGACCGCCGTGAAGGTGCCGCGCTCGGCGTTGTGCGGGTGGTGCGGCGCCTCCGCTAGTCCCAACACCGGCGTGACGCACGCGTCGATGTCGGCGAAGTGAGCCGCCCAGTCGTCCCGGGTCCGGGTCGCGAAGACCGCCGCGAACCGGGCACGTAGCACCGGCCAGCCGGTCCGGTCGTGCTGGTCGGGGAGCTCAGCTGCGGACAGGCCGAGCCCGTCGAGCAGCAACGCGTAGAACTGTGGCTCCAACGCGCCGACCGCCACGTATCGGCCGTCGGCGGTCTCGTAGGTGTCATAGAAGGGTGCGCCTCCGTCGAGCAGGTTTGTTCCCCGCTCGTCGGTCCAGAGCCCGGCCCCTCTGAGCCCGTGAAGGAACGACGTGAGCAGTGCGGCGCCGTCGACCATCGCGGCGTCGACGACCTGGCCCCGCCCGGACCTTTCGCGTTCCCAGAGTGCGGCGGTGACACCGAGGGCGAGCAGCATCCCGCCGCCGCCGAAATCGCCGACCAGGTTCAGCGGGGGGACCGGCGGCCCGCCGGCGCGGCCGATCGGGTCGAGCGCACCGGCCAGCGCGATGTAGTTGATGTCGTGCCCGGCCCGGGCCGACAGCGTCCCGTGCTGTCCCCAACCAGTCATCCGGGCGTACACCAGCCGCGGGTTGCGCGCCGTACACACCTGCGGCCCGATCCCCAGCCGCTCGGCGACCCCGGGGCGGAACCCCTCGCTCAGGACGTCGGCGGCGTCGGCGAGACGGAGCGCGACGGCGAGACCCGCCTCGGACTTCAGGTCGAGGACCACGGAACGCCGGCCCCGGTTCAGGGGATCGTCCGGTGCGGCATCCTGCCGCCCTCCTCGATCGACCCTGAGCACGTCGGCGCCGAGGTCGCTGAGCACCATGCCGGCGAACGGCGCGGCCCCCAGCCCGGCCAACTCCAGCACCCGTACGCCGGACAGCGGCCCCATCTGACTCCTTCGCTGCCGACGTCAACCGACGGTGTACCCACCCGGTGGTAGGGCTGGCCGCGGTGTCGTTGCTGCACACCTTGTCCGAGTGGCCCCGCCGACGGTGCGAAGGTGGCCACTTGCAACACGAATTGCCCCACTGAGCATGTCGTAAGCGACCGCTTTCGGCTGGACCCGCCACGGACAGGGCAGCTTACGCTTTCGCGGTGTCAGACTTCTGGGACCACGTCACCGCGCTCCCGGACTCCGGTGCGGTCGTCGTCGCAGGCCGTCGATGGAGTACGCCGCAGCTGCGCGAGTTCGCGCTACGGGTCTCGGCCGACCTGGCCGGGCGCGGTGTGCAGCCGGGCGACATGGTCGGCTGCCTGCTGCCGAACAGCGTCGAGTTCATCGCGCTGTGGTGGGCGTGCGCCCACCGGGGCGCCCGCTTCCACCCGGTCAACGTCGGGCTGCGCGGCGACACGCTGAGCTTCATCCTCGGCGCGGCCGACCCCGCCCTCGTCGTCACCGCCGACGACCTCACCCAGCTGGCGAGGTCCGCCGTACCCGATCCGGGCCGGGTGGTCGCTGCCGGGGGCTGGCTGGACGCGCTGCCCGGCCCGTCCCCAGCCGCCGCCTCGGGTCCGGGTGGCCAGGTGATCTTCACCAGCGGCACGACGGGTCGACCCAAGGGGGTGGTGTGGCCGGCCTCGACGCAGCGCGGCCACACGCTCGCGTACTCGCGGGAGATGGTCGTGGTCGACCCGTCCGAGTCCGCCTACGCCTGCCTGCCGCTGTTCCACGTCACCGCGCAGGGCACCACGATGGCTACCCTCACGCACGGCGCGACCATCCACCTGGACAACGGCTTTCCGGTGCGCACGTTCTGGGAGCGCATTGCCGACACCCGGGCGGTGATCTTCCCGTTCGTGGGCAGCATCCTGTCGGTACTGCTCAAGGACGACCGGCCGGCGCCGGAGCATCACTGCCGCACCGTGTTCGGGGCCGCCTCGCCCGAGTACGCCTGGACGGCGATGCGGGAGCGGTACGGCGTACACCTGGTAGAGACATACGGTCAGACCGAGATGGGCGGCACCTGGCTGATGAATCTCGACGGCCGCCCAGGGTCGGTGGGAGCACCGTGCGATCGGATCGACGTTCGGCTGGTGCCGGTCGCGCACAGCCCGGAGGGGTCAGGCGAGCTCCAGGTACGACCCCGTGAGCCTGGCTACTTCATGTCCGGCTACCTCGACCCCGAGCAGTCCGCCGCAGCGTCCACCCACGATGGGTGGTACCGCACCCGGGACCTGCTGGCCCGCCGCAGCGACGGCTACTACCGGTTCGTCGGCCGCACCGCCGACGCCATCCGCCGGCGCGGGGAGAACGTCAGCGCCTGGGAGGTCGAGCAGGCGTTCCTGGCCCATCCCGACGTTGCCGAGGCGGCGGCGATCGGCGTACCGAGTGACCTCGCGGAGGAGGACGTTGCGCTGTTCTACGTCCTGCGATCGGGCAGTGCCGTGACCGCTCGTGATCTGCGACGCTGGTCGGCCGGCCGAATTGGGGCGTTCATGCGGCCGCGCTACTACGTCGTACTCGACGCACTACCCAAGACGCAGACCCAGCGCGTCCTGAAGTCGGCTTTGCGGGAGCGCGGCCTCGCCGGCTGCTACGACGCTCATCGCCCCGAGCGTCGACGATCATGAAGATGTGGCGCGATGAATATGGATGAATCGGGCGAATCGGGCCACCAAACTTCATGATCGTCGAGCCGGGCCAGCCTCGAGGCGAGGGGTGGCGGCGGGTGGCGGCGGGTGCCCGAGGCAGGCGGGTGTGGCGGGCAGGCGGGCGTGGCAGGTGGTCAGCCGGCCTGGCTGTGCGCCTGATCCATCTCGTTCGTACCGGTGTTCAGCAATTCGCGAACCTCGGACTCGCGGTACCGGCGATGACCCCCGAGCGTACGGACGCTCGACAACTTGCCGGACTTCGCCCACCGAGTGACCGTTTTCGGGTCCACCCGGAACAGCGAGGCCACCTCCGCCGGGGTGAGCAGTGACTCAGGCGAAGGAAAGGGTTGGGACGGCATGGCGCTCCTCAGAGGTCGAGATCGTGGCGTCGAGATCTTCGCGTCGAGACCGTGGCTCGACTGCTTTCCACTGCATTCGGCCCGACCCCCCTCCGCAGTTCACTAAATCAGGGCTTTTTTTCCGAATGTCGCGTTCCACCCCCAGCCTGGCGCAACCGCGGCAGAGATGGTCAGCGACACGGCGCTAGATTGACGGGCAGAGGGACACCCCCCTCCGCGGGACAGCACGCCTCACGAGGGCGGCCCGCACGACACAGCGAGGAGCGCCCTGCATGGCTGGTGACGACGCACGAACCGGAGCCGGCGGCTTCCCCGCCGCAGCGCGCGTGTTCGCCGCTGATCACGAACAGGTCGTGTTCTGTCACGACCGGCCGACCGGTTTACGGGCGATCATCGGCATCTACTCCACCGCACTCGGACCGGCGCTGGGCGGCACCCGGTTCTACCCGTACGACAGCGAGGACGCGGCCCTGGCCGACGTTCTGGCGTTGTCCCAGAGCATGGCCTACAAGAACTCCCTTGCCGGCCTCGACCTCGGTGGCGGCAAGGCGGTGATCATCGGCGACCCGGAGGAAGTGAAGTCCGAGGCGCTGTTGCGCGCGTACGGGCGCTTCGTGCAGTCCCTCGGCGGGCGCTACTACACCGCCTGCGACGTCGGCACCTACGTCGAGGACATGGACGTCATCGCTCGCGAGTCCCGCTACGTCACCGGACGTTCCCCCGCGTACGGCGGGGCGGGTGACTCCTCGGTGCTCACGGCGTTCGGCGTGTTCCAGGGCATGCTCGCCAGCGCCGAGCACATCTGGGGGTCGACCTCGCTGGCCGGACGCCGGGTGGGGGTGGCCGGGGTGGGCAAGGTCGGCCGCCATCTGGTCGAGCACCTGCTCGCCGACGGCGCGTCCGTAGTGGTCAGCGACCTCAAGGATCGCGCGGTGGAGGCATTGATCGTCGACCATCCCGAAGTCGACGTGGCCGTGGACACCGCCTCACTCGTAGCCCAGCAGTTGGATGTCTACGCTCCGTGCGCATTGGGCTTCGCCCTGGACGACGCGGTCATCGCGGCGCTCACGGCGAAGATCGTCTGCGGGGCGGCGAACAACCAACTCGCCCACGCCGGCATGGACAAGACGTTGGCCGACCGCGGCATCCTGTACGCGCCCGACTACCTGGTGAACGCTGGTGGTGTGATCCAGGTCGAGGACGAGATCCACGGCTATAACGCCGACCGCGCCCGCCAGAAGGCGGCCCGGATCTTCCACACCACCCGCCGGGTGTTCGCGATCGCCGCGGCGGAGGGGGTTCCTCCCGCGGCGGCCGCCGACCGGCTGGCCGAGCGGCGAATGGCCGAAGTGGGGCGGTTGCAGACGATCCGGCTGGGCTGACCACGCCGACTGCCGGTGTCCCGATCTGATCAACCTGACGACTTCAGTTCCTATGCGTGCCGGACTGCCTGCCGAAAGGTAGGCTGTTGCAACGAGACATTGACACGTGTCGGGGCCGCCTCTGGCCGCCCCGCCTTTCTGTGCGAGGGGGTCGAGCCATGGGGCGCGGCCGTGCGAAAGCCAAGCAGACCAAGGTCGCTCGGGACTTGAAGTACAGCACCCCGAACACCGACCTGACGGCGCTGCAGCGTGAGCTCGCGGGGGCACCCTCGGAGCCTCGGGTCGTCGACACTGCAAGTCAGGACGACGACTACTACTACGACGACCGGGCCTCATCCAGCCGGTAACCTCCACCTGCGTACTTCACCTGTGGTGGCCGACCAGGCGTACTGCGCTGTTCCGGTCGGCGTCGGCCGCCGGAACCACCTCCCCGGCGACCCAGGCGGGCAGGTGCCGCGCGGTGAGCAGTGCCAGCGCCCGGTCGATGTCGTCGGCGTCCAGCACGGCCAGCATGCCGACACCGAGGTTGAACGTCCGCTCCATCTCCTGCTCGGCGACCCGGCCCAGGCCGCTGATCAGTCCGAAGACCGGCTGCGGCGACCACGTCGCACGGTCGACCACGGCGTCCAGACCGCGCGGCAGCACCCGGGCGAGGTTGGCGGCGAGCCCGCCACCGGTCACATGGGCGAACACCCGCACGCCGGTCTCGGCGGCCAGCGCCAGGCAGTCCTTGGCGTAGATCCGGGTCGGCTCCAGCAGTTCCTCGCCAAGGGTCCGGCCCAGCTCGTCGTGCTGGGACTCCAGTGCCAGTCCCGCGTCCGCCAGCAGTATCCGTCGGGCCAGGACGTAGCCGTTGGAGTGCAGTCCGGACGAACCGAAGGCGAGTACGGCGTCGCCGGGGCGCACCAACTCCGCGCCGAGCAACTCATCCGCGTCGACCACTCCGACACCGGTGCCGGCGATGTCGTAGTCCGCCGGCGACATGCGGTCGGCGTGCTCGGCGGTCTCGCCACCGATCAGGGCGCAGCCCGCCCGCTGGCATCCCTCGGCGATGCCCGAGACGATCGCCTGAATCCGTTCGGGGACCACCCGCCCGCAGGCGATGTAGTCCTGCAGGAAGAGCGGCTCGGCGCCGCAGACCACCAGGTCGTCCACGACCATGGCAACCAGGTCGATCCCGATCGTGTCGTGCACACCCATCGCCTGAGCCACCGCGAGCTTGGTGCCCACACCGTCGGTCGAGGAGGCGAGCAGCGGGCGCCGCCAGCGCGAGGTGTCCAGCGCGAAGAGCCCGGCGAACCCACCGAGACCCCCGACCACCTCACGCCGAGCAGTCCGGCGTACGACGTCCTGGATGAGCTGCACGGCGCGGTCTCCGGCATCGATGTCGACCCCGGCGGCGGCGTAGGACATCCCCTTTGGCTTGTCCCCACCGGCGTTCACACCGACGTGCCGAGCGGCAACGCCTCGGGGACGCCCAGTCGACCGATGCCCTCCAGCACGTGCTTGCCGGCCAGCTGCGCCTCCGGGATCGGGATCGGGTACTCGCCGTCGTAACAGGCCCGGCAAAGCCGGTTGCGAGGCTGCTCGGTCGCCGCAATAACACCGTCCAGCGAGACGTAGCCGAGGGAGTCGGCGTTGATCGAGGCGCGGATGCCCTCGAGATCCAGACCGTTGGCGATCAGCTCCGCCCGGGTGGGGAAGTCGATGCCGTAGAAGCAGGGCCACCTGACCGGCGGGCTGGCGATCCGCACATGAACCTCCAGGGCGCCGGACTCACGCAGCATGCGGATCAGTGCCCGCTGGGTATTGCCGCGGACAATCGAGTCGTCGACGACAACGAGCCGCTTGCCGCGGATGACGTCGCGTAGCGGGTTGAGTTTGAGCCGGATGCCGAGCTGGCGGATCGTCTGGGACGGCTGGATGAACGTCCGGCCGACGTAGGAGTTCTTGACCAGTCCGAGGCCGTAAGGGATACCTGAGGCCTCGGCGAATCCCACTGCGGCCGGCGTACCGGATTCGGGCACCGGGATGACGAGGTCCGCATCCGCCGGATGCTCCTTGGCCAGCCGGCGGCCGATCTCGACCCGGGCGGCGTGCACTCCGCGCCCGGAGATCGTCGTGTCCGGCCGGGCCACGTATACGTACTCGAAGAGGCACCCCTTCGGCTGAGGTACGGCGAAGTGCTCCGAGCGCAGCCCGTCCTCATCGATCGCAATCAGCTCACCCGGCTCCACCTCGCGCACCACCGACGCGCCGACGATGTCGAGCGCAGCGGTCTCGCTGGCGACCACCCAGCCACGGTCGAGTCGCCCGAGCACGAGCGGCCGCACCCCCTGCGGGTCGCGGGCGGCGTACAGGGTGTGCTCGTCCATGAAGACGAGGGAGAACGCGCCCCGCAGCGTCGGCAGGATCTCCATCGCGGCGGCCTCGACGGGCTGGTCGGGACGCATGACGAGCAGGCTGGTGATGACGTCGGAGTCCGTGGTGGCGACCGGCATCCCGGTGCGGTCCGGGGCCAGCGTGGCGGCAAGCGCAGCGGAGTTGACCAGGTTGCCGTTGTGGCCGAGGGCGAGGACGGTACCGGCCTTGGTGGTCCTGAACGTCGGTTGCGCGTTCTCCCAGGTGCACCCGCCGGTGGTGGAGTAGCGGGTGTGACCGACCGCCAGATGCCCCTTGAGCGAGGCCAGCGTCGGTTCGTCGAAAACCTGCGAGACCAGGCCGAGGTCCTTGTAGACCACGACGCTCGCGCCGTCGCTGACCGCCATGCCGGCGGCTTCCTGGCCGCGGTGCTGCAGGGCGTACAGACCGTAGTAGGTCAGCTTCGCGACGTCCTCGCCGTGCGCCCACACGCCGAAGACCCCGCACGCGTCCTTCGGTGACTGCTCGGGCTTGAAATCAGGGGCGCTGACGTCTGGCGCGCCACTACCCACCAGCGAACTCCTCGATGACGGCCGTCAGTGACTCCACCCTAGCCGGTCAGGCCGGCTCGCCAGGCGATCCTCCGCGGACCGCGGGACCTGCAGGTGGACGTCGAGCAGAGCCAGATCGGCTGCCGCTCGAGGATGGCCGGACCAGGTCCGACGGGATTCGGCTGCCGCGACGAGACACGCCGGTCTTGCCAAACCTGTCAGTGGTTCCGCGTCAGGGGTGGCGCGAAAGCACTGACAACTGTGCGCACGTTCACGTGCCGCTCGCTCTCCACTGCTCCAACGACGGCGCCTCGGCACCAATCGTCGTGTCGTCTCCGTGCCCGGTGTGTACGACGGTGTCCGCGGGCAGGGACAGCAGGCGGGAGGCGATGGACTCCACGATCGTGTCGTAATCGGAGTAAGAGCGGCCGGTGGCGCCGGGGCCTCCGTGGAAGAGTGTGTCGCCGGCGAACAGTACGCCGAGGTCCGGCGCGTACAGGCAGCAGGAACCGGGTGAGTGTCCTGGCGTACTTAGGATCTGCAGCCGGGTGCCGGCGACGGTGAGGACGTCGCCGTCGGCCAGCTCCCGGTCAGGCCCGACGTCGGCGTAGACGGCATCCCAGAGCATCCGGTCACCCGGATGCAGGTAGACCGGCGCCATGACCGCGTCCCGCAGGTCGCCCACCGCGTTGATGTGGTCGTTGTGGCCGTGCGTGCAGACGATGCCGACCACCGTCCGGCCGTCGACTGCATCGACGATCGGGGCCGCGTCATGCGCCGCGTCGACGATCAGCACCTCGCTGTCGTCACCGATCAACCAAATGTTGTTGTCGACGTCGAAGTCCTCGCCGTCCAGGCTGAACACCCCGGAGGTGACCACCTTGTCCACCCCGGCGGTCATAGGACCACAACCGAGCGCAGCACCTCACCGCGGTGCATCTTCTCAAACGCCGCCTCGATGTCCCCGATCCCGATCGTCTCCGACACGAAGGCGTCCAGGTCGAAGCGGCCCTGCAGGTACAAGTCGATGAGCATGGGGAAGTCACGGCTGGGTAGGCAATCGCCGTACCAGCTCGACTTGAGTGCACCACCACGGCCGAACAGCTCGATCAGCGGCAGCTCGATCGTCATGTCCGGTGTCGGTACGCCGACCTGGACGAGTGTGCCCGCCAGGTCGCGGGCATAGAAGGCCTGCTTGTAGGTTTCGGGCCGGCCGACGGCCTCGACGACGACGTCGGCGCCGTTCCCGCCGGTCAGTTCCTTGATCGCCTCCACCGGATCGGTCTCGACGGAGTTGACGGTGTGGGTGGCCCCCATGCCGGCAGCCGTGGCCAGCTTCCGCGAGTCGATGTCCACCGCAATGATGGTCGTCGCGCCGGCTATCCGGGCGCCGGCGATCGCGGCGATACCGACTCCACCGCAACCGATCACCGCGATGGACTGGCCGCGGCCGATCTTGCCCGTGTTCACCGCCGCGCCGAAGCCGGCCATCACGCCGCAGCCGAGCAGGCCGGCGACCTCGGGGCGGGCACGCTCGTCTACCTTCGTGCACTGCCCGGCCGCGACCAGCGTCTTCTCGGCGAACGCGCCGATGCCGAGTGCGGCAGAAAGCTCGGTGCCGTCGGTCAACGTCATCTTCTGGGTGGCGTTGTGGGTGTTGAAGCAGTACCACGGCTCACCGCGTTGACAGGCTCGGCACTGCCCGTCCACCGCCCGCCAGTTGAGGATCACGTAGTCGCCGGCCGTCAAGCCGCTGACATCCGAACCGACGGACTCCACCACGCCGGCCGCCTCGTGTCCGAGCAGGAACGGGAAGTCGTCGTTGATCCCACCCTCGCGGTAGTGCAGGTCGGTGTGGCAGACCCCGCAGGCCTGCACCCGCACGAGCGCCTCGCCGGGTCCCGGATCGGGGACGAGGATCGTCTCGACCGTGACCGGCTCACCCTTGGCGAGGGCGACGACTCCCTGGACCTCGTGCGGCATGTGCTCTCCCCGTCAGGAATGGTTGTCCGGTCACCCTATGGGGCGAGGCGAACGAGCGGCGCACCGACCGGAATGTGCGGAAGTGGACCTGTCCGGCCGTGATGAGGCGTCCACTTCCCCACATTCCGTGGCTTACCGACCGACCAGCGGAAGGTACGCCGATAAATCCGCGCGCTCCCCACTGAGCCGCAGCGCGCCAGCCACGACGGCCTCGCCCCACGACTGCCGACCTGTCGCCAGCCGCAGCCAGGTCTGCGGGTCGGTCTCGACTGTGTTTGTCGGCGTACCCCGCGTGTGCCGCGGACCCTCGACACACTGGACGGCCGCGTACGGCGGAACTCGCACCTCCACCGACCTGCCGGGTGCCTGTGCGGTGAGCAATCTAAGGGTGTACCGCACGGCGTCGGCGACTGTCTGCCAGTCCGCCGTTGCACCCTCGACCTGCCACCGCTGCAACGCCTGGGCACCGGCGTCGGCGTCCATTCCGGCGCGTCCTCAGCCCTCACCCGCGGCAAGTTCTTGACCGGGGCCGTCAGTGCCGCCGGGGCCGTCAGCGCCCTGAACGGGAGGCCCGAGCAGGTCGCCGTCGGTGGCGGCGTCCTCGGGTCGCTTCGCGCCGCGCGGTGATTCCGTGGAACTGCTGACGTGCGCCGCCCCGTCGCTGTCAGGCTCTTGGTCCGACGATGCGGCGTTGACACCTTCGGGCTCGATCAGGTCGGAGTTCGGTTCCGGCGATGGACTCATGGGGGTGTTCTACCCCGTCCCCGATCCGCGACAGCCACGGGTCAGCGGCCCGGCGACCCGAACAGCGCGGGCAGCGTCCCGGTGAATGCGGCCCGCAACTCTCCCAGCGGTACGCCGAACTGCCCGGCCACCGTCAGCGTCGCGTGCTCGGGTCGGACCGTGCCGAGCTCGGCCACCGGGACCGCGTGCGCCTCGCACAGCTCGGTGAAGCGCGCCCGCCGCTGTGCCGGGAGCGCGACGAGCACCCGCCCGGCCGACTCGCTGAACAGGTTGACGAACGGGTCACCGGTCAGGCGGACCTCGGCCCCGACATCGCCGCGCAGGCAGCACTCCACCAAGGCCTGCGCGAGCCCCCCGTCGGACAGGTCATGTGCCGCGCTGAGCAGACCCTGCTCGGCCGCCGTCACGAGGATCTCGGCCAGGGCACGCTCCCGGCCCAGGTCGACGGCCGGGGGTCGACCGCCAAGGTGGTGGTGCTCGGACCAGGCCCATTCCGACCCTCCGAACTCATCGCGCGTCTCGCCGAGCACGAGCAGCACCTCGTCCGGGGCAGTTCCGAAGGCCATCGGCGTACGCCGGGCGACGTCGGTCATGACGCCGAGCACGCCGATGATCGGCGTCGGGTTGATCGCGGTGTCGCCGGTCTGGTTGTAGAAGCTGACGTTCCCGCCGGTTACCGGCAGTCCCAGGACACGGCACCCGTCGGCCAGGCCGCGTACCGCCTCGGCGAACTGCCACATGACGGCCGGGTCCTCCGGGCTGCCGAAGTTCAGACAGTTCGTGACGGCCAGCGGGCGGGCGCCGGTGGTGGCGACATTGCGGTACGCCTCGGCCAGCGCGAGCTGCGCACCGGCGTACGGTTCCAGGCGGGTGAACCGGCCGTTGCCGTCGGTCGCCACGGCCACGCCGAGGCCCGTTTGCTCGTCGATCCGCAGTACGCCGGCGTCCTCGGGCTGGGCGAGCACCGTATTGCCCTGCACGTAGCGGTCGTACTGCTCGGTGACCCACGTCTTGTCGCACAAGTTGGGGCTCGCGGCCATGCGCAGCAGCAGCACCTGCAGGTCCTCCGACGTGGACGGTCGCGGCAGGCGTCCCGGATCTCCGGCCGTGAGGTCATCGAGATCGAGGGGCCGGGCCAGCGGTCGCTCGTACACCGGTCCTCCGTGGGCCACCGTCCGCGGCGGAACGTCGACTATTCGCTCGCCGTGCCAGTCGATCGTGAGCCGCCCCGACTCATTGACCTCGCCGATGACCGTCGCCGTGACTTCCCACCTGGCGCAGATCTGCATGAATCTGTCCACATCGGACGGTGTCACGACCGCACACATCCGCTCCTGCGACTCGCTCATCAGAATCTCTTCCGGGGCAAGGGTTTCGTCGCGCAGCGGCACCCGGTCGAGGACGACGTGCATCCCTCCGGAGCCGGCGCTGGAAAGTTCGGTGGTGGCACACGACAACCCCGCACCGCCCAGGTCCTGGATTCCGACCACGAGGTCCGCGGCGAAGATCTCCAGGCAGCACTCGATCAGCACCTTCTCGGTGAACGGATCACCGACCTGGACGCTGGGCCGCTTCGCGGGCCCGTCCGCGGCGAACGTCTCGCTGGCGAGCACCGAGACACCACCGATGCCGTCGCCGCCGGTCCGTGCGCCGAAGAGGATCACCTGATTCCCAGGGCCGCTGGCCTTGGCCAGCCGGATGTCCTCGTGCCGCATCACGCCGACGCACAGCGCGTTGACGAGCGGGTTGCCGAGGTAGCTGTCGTCGAAGACCACCTCGCCGCCGATGTTCGGCAGGCCGAGGCAGTTCCCGTAGCCGCCGATCCCGGCCACCACCCCGGGCAGCACCCGCTGGGTGTCCGGCGCGTCGGCCGGGCCGAAGCGCAACGGGTCCATGACGGCGATCGGGCGGGCGCCCATGGTCAGGATGTCCCGGACGATCCCGCCGACCCCGGTGGCAGCACCCTGATACGGCTCGACGTACGACGGGTGGTTGTGCGACTCGATCTTGAACGTGACCGCGTACCCGTCCCCGATGTCGACGACGCCGGCGTTCTCCCCGATGCCGACCAGCAGCACCTCACTGCGCGGCAGGTCGCCGAACTGTCGCAAGTGGACCTTGGAACTCTTGTAGGAGCAGTGCTCGGACCACATCACCGAGTACATCGCCAACTCGGACGATGTCGGCCGCCGGCCGAGGATGTCCCGGATCCGATGGTATTCCTCGGATTTCAGCCCCAGCTCGCTGTACGGCTGCGGATGGTCGGGTGTGTCGCGCGCCCGCTCGACAGTGTCGATCACGAAACGGCGGCGGTCAGGACGGAGGCGAAGAAGCCCAACCCGTCGGTCGACGGACCGGTCAGCGTCTCGACTGCGTGCTCGGGGTGTGGC
Organism: Geodermatophilaceae bacterium; assembly: GCA_013695685.1. Classification (GTDB taxonomy): domain Bacteria; phylum Actinomycetota; class Actinomycetes; order Mycobacteriales; family Geodermatophilaceae; genus JACCTY01. The sequence goes on from JACCZY010000203.1 coordinate 13,212, forward strand.
ATGAGGCCCACGACGTTCCCGCGTTCGTTGCAGATTCCGGCGATGTCCCGGACCGAGCCGTTCGGGTTGCCATCGGCGTACCGGACGACGACCCGGCCCTCACCCTCCAGCCGGTCCAGTACGTCGGGTGCGGCGACGAAGCAGCCCTCGCCGTTCTTCACCGGTACGACGATCTCGTCGGCCGGCTGATAGGCGTTGGTCCAGGCCGTAGATGTGTTCTCGATCCGCAGCCGCTGGTCACGGTTGCGGAAATGCAGATGAGCGTTGCGGGTCAGCGCCCCCGGCAGCAGGTGAGACTCACAAAGGATCTGGAAGCCGTTGCAAATACCCAGGACCGGCAGCCCATGTCCCGCCAGCTCGATCACGGTCTGCATCACCGGCGCAAACCGGGCGATGGCGCCGCACCGCAGATAGTCGCCGTAGGAGAATCCGCCGGGCAGCACGACTGCGTCCACGCCTCGCAGGTCGGCGTCGCCGTGCCACAGCGCGACCGGTTCCCCGCCGGCCAGCCGGACCGCGCGCTGGGCGTCGCGGTCGTCCAGCGATCCGGGGAACGTGACCACTCCCACCTTCACGGCAGTACCCGGAGGGTGAACTCCTCGATCACGGAGTTGGCGAGCAGGGTGTCGGCGAGCACGCGCAGCCGCGCCTCGTCGACGGGTTCACTCACCTCGAGCTCGAAGTGCTTGCCCTGGCGCACCGAATTGACCCCGTCGAAGCCCAGCCGCGGCAGCGCACCGAGGATGGCGCTGCCCTGGGGGTCGAGGATCTCCGGCTTGAGCATGACGTCGACGACGACGCGCGGCACGGGCTCTCCTTGCGATCGTGCGATCCTGCGGTACCCGGATCGGCGGTCGCCAGCCTACCGAGCGACCGGGATGGCCTGAGTTCCTACAGTGGCGGCATGCAGATCGGCTTCGGCGTACCGGTGTCCGGCACGTGGGCAACTCCCGAGGCGCAGCGGACCGTCGTACGGCGGGCCGAGGAACTCGGCTACCACTCGGTCTGGACGTTCCAGCGGCTGTTGATCCCGGCCGCTGCCGGTGAAGGTCGATGGGGCGAGGTCTACCAGAGCGTGCAGGACCCGATCGTGACGCTGGCGTACCTGGCCGGCCTGACGAAGCGGGTCAGGCTCGGGGTGGCCGTGCTGAACATCCCGTTCATGTCTCCCGTCGTACTCGCCAAGCAACTGACGACCCTCGATCTGGTCTCACACGGTCGGTTGGACGTCGGACTGGGGCTCGGCTGGGCGAAGGAGGAGTTCCTCGCGGCCGGTGCCAGCTTCCCTGGGCGCGGGCGCCGGGCCGAGGAGTTCATCGAGGCGCTGCGGCGGGTGTGGACGGAGGGGGTCACCGAGTTCCACGGCCGGTTCTACGAGATCCCGCCGTCCCGGGTGGAGCCGAAACCCGCGCAACGCCCGCATCCGCCGCTCTTACTCGGCGGCTCCGCGGAGCCGGCTCTGCGCCGCGCCGGCCGGATGGCCGCGGGCTGGATCAGCAGCAGCCGCGCCGACCTGGCGGCGATCGGCGAGTCGATCGACACGGTCCGGCAGGCCGCGGTCGCTGCCGGGCGGGACCCGACGGTGCTGCGGTTCGTGTGCCGCGGTGTCGTGCAGATCCGGCCTGCCGGCGCGGCTCACCGCCGACTGCTCACCGGCTCGGTCGAGGAGATTCGCGGCGACTTCGACGTCGTGCGCGGCCGTGGGGTCACCGAGTTGTTCATCGATCTGAACTACGACCCGGAGATCGGCTCGCGGGACGCCGACCCTGAGGAGTCGGTACGCCGGGCCGAGGAAGCGCTGGTCGCCTTCGCCCCTCGTTGATGATCATGCGGCTCAGCCGGCTCTTGCCGGCGCACCTCCAAGGTCATCGGGATCGCGGGGATCACGCGCGGCGTCGGCTTCCTCGCGCTCACGGGCGGCGTCGGCTTCGGCCTCGCCGTCGAGCTCCAGCGCCTCGTTCCCGTAGGCCTCGCCGACGGACTCCTTGAACTCGCCGACGACCTCCTCGACCTTGTTCTTGGCCCTGGCGATGAAGCTCATGGTGTCGGCACCCTTCGGTTGGCGATGTGCTGCCGCCAGCCTACGAGGGTCGGTTCCAGGGATACAGCGGCTCAGCGTGGGGGCAGTGCGCCGCCGCGGCTGCCACCGGTCGCCCCCAGCCGTGCCCTCGGGGCCAGCCCCACCGGTCGGGTGCGGTACCGAGCAGTTCAGTGTCCGGCACTACCCGGTGCCACGCGTACGCCGTACCACGGCGTTCGACGTACACGATGTCCGCTGTGGCGAGGGCGGCCTGCGCCAGAGCGTTGACCAGCTCGTCGCGATTCATCGGCGCCCCGCGAGTGAGGCTACCGAACAACCGGCCCACAAGCCTCCCCACAATCGCCGCGATCATGAAGATCCGTGGCCCGATTCGGACGAAATGTCCGATTCACCACCCCCGGATCTTCATGATCGCCGGGGCGGGGCGTCAAGCGGGGGGCAGGGGCAGGGTGCCGGGGCGGCGGCGGGGCACACGGGCCCGGCCGAGGCGGAGCCGCGACTCAGAGCGGGTTGCGCGCGATCAGCTGGCGGGTGATCACCTGGCGCTGGATCTCATTGGTGCCCTCGCCGACGATCATCAGCGGCGCGTCGCGGAAGTATCGCTCGATGTCGTACTCGGTCGAGTACCCATAGCCGCCGTGGATGCGCATGGCGTCCAGGCAGATCTCCATGCACGCCTCGGAGGCGAAGAGTTTGGCCATACCGGCCTCAAGATCTGCCCGCTCCCCCGCATCGAGCCGTCGGGCGGCGTGAACGGCGAGCAGCCGCGCGGCCTCCAGCTTCGTGGCCATGTCGGCGAGGTAGTTGCCGACAGACTGGTGCTGCCAGATCGGCTTGCCGAAGCTGTGCCGCTCCTGCGCGTACCGCAGGGAGTCCTCCAACGCCGCCCGTGCCACCCCGATCGCCCGACCGGCCACCTGGATCCGGCCCAGTTCCAGCCCACGCATCATCTGCGCGAATCCGGCACCTTCGGTCCCGCCGAGCAGCGCATCGACCGGCACCCGGCAGTTGCTGAAGTCCAGCTCACAAGACTCGACGCCGCGGTAGCCGAGCTTGGGTAGATCACCAGACACCGTGAATCCCGCGGTGGGTTCGACCAACAGGATCGAGATGCCCGTGTACGGCGGGTCAGCGGCGGGATCGGTCTTGCACAGCACGGCGAGCAGGCCGGAGCGCCGGGCGTTCGTGATCCAGGTCTTGGCGCCGTCGACGACGTAGGACGACCCGTCCCGCCGGGCCACGGTGCGCATCGCCTGCAGATCCGACCCACCGCCCGGCTCGGTCAGTGCCATCGTCGCGCGGAGCTCGCCGGTCGCCAGCCGCGGCAGGTACCGCTCACGCTGCTGCTCGGTGCCGAACTCGGTCAGCAACCGGACCACAACGCTGTGCCCGCCGACCGCACCGGCCAGCGTCATCCAGCCGCGCGCCAACTCCTCAGTGACCCGCAGGTAGCACTCGGTCGAGACATGGACGTCCCCGTACGACGGGGGCACGCACAGCCCGAAGACACCGAGGGACTTCATCCGCTCGATGAACTCCTCCGGGTAGGCGCCGGAGTGCTCGATCTCCCGAGCCCGCGGCCGGACGTCGGTGTCCACGAAGCGTGCGACTACCTCGACTACCGCTTCCTCTTCGGTGGTCAGTCCCACCCCGTCACCCTAGGTCCGTCGTGGACTGTCGTGGACTGCTGGAGCCCGGGGAAGGCATCCCGGCAGGGCGGCGGTCGGTGCCCACGCCTCGGGGTGCGTCACCCACGCCCGTCCGCGATGATGACACTGCCCATCTCACCGACGAGACGAGGACCCCCATGTCAGCACCACCGATCCCCGACGAGCCCGGCGGTTCACCCGGCGACCCGATGCCCGACGGCATGCCCGAGGACCCGATTCCCGGCGACCCCATGCCCGGGGAGCCGATGCCCGGGGCGCCGTCGCCACAGGACCCGATGGGTGACCCGCCGCAGCCCAATCCGGGCACACCGGTCCCACCGATCGTGCCCTAAGGAGTCCGTCGACAGCGAGAAGGCGGTAGTTGCCAGCGCACATGTGCCCTCGTGAGACGATCGCGCCGTGGCGGCTGACGATCTTGACGGAGAAGTGCTCGCTTCGGCGCTAGCGGAGCTGACCAGGGGTTTCAGCGTCGAGGTGACTCCCCGCGAGGCACCGAAGGTGCAGCACTTCGGGGAGGTACTTGCCGAGGGCACCCGCGTCTACATCACGTTCCTCGCGAACACGCCGTTCGAGGACACTCTGGCGCTGGCCCGGCGCGCTGTTGATGAGGGCATGCGCCCGGTTCCCCATCTCGCTGTCCGTTCGATTCCCAGCCGCCGCGCCCTGACCGGGATGGTCGCTGCCCTGGCCGATGTCGGGGCCACCGAGATGCTCGTGATCGCCGGATCGGTGTCCAAGCCGGCCGGGGAGTACGAGGAGACGATGCAGGTGCTGGCCTCGGGCGTACTGCCGGAACACGGCATCACCCGCATCGGTGTCGCGGGACACCCCGAGGGTGCTCCTGACATCAGCGCGACCGAGTTGGCCGCAGCGCTCGCGGCGAAGAACGCCGTCGCCGCCGAGCAGGGGCTCGACCTGTACATCGTCACCCAGTTCAGCTTCGCCCCGGAGCCGATAGTCGAGTGGGAGCGCGAGATCCGGGCGGCCGGCAACCGGCTGCCCATCGTGATCGGCCTGCCCGGCCTCACCTCGCCGGCGAAACTGCTGAAGTTCGGCCTGTCCTGCGGCATCGGGCCGTCGTTGAAGGTGCTGCGCAAGCAGAGCGGCGGCGTACTGAAGCTTGCGACCTCCTCGGTCTACCACCCGGACCAGACAATGCTGGGGCTCGTCCGGTCGCGCGTGAGCGACCCCGCATCGCTCATCAGCGGGGTGCACTTCTTCCCGTTCGGGTCTCTGGAGCGGACTGCCGAATGGGCCCGGCAGGTATCCGCCGGGCAGTTCGTGGTAGATACGAACAACACGCTGCGCGTTACTGCCTGACACACCCCTGCACGTCCGGGGCAGGCCCATACCGCCACGCGCCGCTCAACAATGCGAAAGGGACAGCATGCCGTTCCCCTCCGACCTAGAGATCGCCCAGGGCGCACAGCTCAAGCCGCTGAGCGACGTCGCCGCCGACATGGGAATCGGGGAACACCTGCTCGAGCCCTACGGCGAGAACGTCGCCAAGATCAAACTCAAAGCACTGGAGGAACTGGCCGACCGGCCGCGCGCCCGGTACGTCGTCGTCTCCGCGATCACCCCGACGCCGCTCGGCGAGGGCAAGACGACCACCACAGTGGGCCTTGGCCAGGCGATGAGCCACATCGGCAAGCGCGCGACGATCGCCATCCGGCAGCCGTCGATGGGTCCGACGTTCGGCATCAAGGGCGGGGCGGCCGGCGGCGGCTACAGCCAGGTCGTCCCGATGGAAATTCTCAACCTGCACCTGACCGGCGACTTCCACGCGGTGACGGCGGCGCACAACCTGCTCTCGGCGATGGTCGACAACCATCTCTTCCAGGGCAATCCTTCCGGATTGGACCAGCACGACATCACCTGGCGCAGGGTGCTCGACGTCAACGACCGGGCGCTGCGCAACATCGTCGTCGGCATGGGAACCCGAATGGATGGCGTACCGCGGCAGACCGGCTTCGACATCACCGCGGCGTCCGAGGTCATGGCGATCCTGGCCCTGACCACGTCCCTCGCCGACATGCGCGAGCGGCTCGGACGCATCGTCGTCGGTTACACCAAGGACGGCGCGCCGGTGACCGCCGAGGCGATCGGCTGTGCCGGCGGCATGGCGGCGATGATGCGCGACGCTGCCAAGCCCAACCTCATGCAGACACTGGAGAACACTCCGGTCCTCGTGCATGCCGGCCCGTTCGGAAACATCGCGACCGGGAACTCATCGATCATCGCGGATCTGATCGGTATCCGCAGCGGCGATTTCCTCGTCACCGAGGCCGGCTTCGGCGCGGACATGGGGGCCGAGCGGTTCTTCAACATCAAGTGCCGGGCATCCGGCCTGACTCCGGATGCTGCGGTCGTGGTGACGACGGTGCGGGCACTCAAGTCACACTCGGGCAACCACAAGATCGTCGCCGGCAAGGCGCTGCCCGAGGCGCTGCTCCGGGAGAATCCGGACGAGGTGCACGTCGGGGGTGCCAACCTGCGCAAGCAGATCGAGAACATCCGCATCCACGGCGTCTCCCCCGTCGTCGCGATCAATGCCTTCCCTGACGACCATCCATCCGAGCACCAGGCGATCCGCGAGATCGCGGAATCGATGGGGGCCCGGGTCGCCGTCTGCAATCACTTCGCCGAGGGCGGCCGCGGAGCGACCGAGCTGGCCGAGGCAGTCGTCGAGGCGGCCGAGGAGACGACGAACTTTGCAGTTCTGTACCCGGACGACGCCTCGCTCAAGGAAAAGATCGAGACGGTGGCGGCGAAGGTATATGGCGCGGACGGCGTCGACTACAGCGCCGCGGCGAATAAGCAGTTGGCCAACTACGAGCGCAACGGCTTCGGGAACTTGCCCGTGTGCATCGCCAAGACACACCTGTCCATCTCCTCGGACGCCTCGCTCAAGGGTGCCCCGACGGGGTGGCGGCTGCCGGTGCGCGAGGTCCGCGCCTCGGTGGGAGCCGGCTTCGTGTACCCGATCTGCGGCGACATGCGCACGATGCCGGGCCTGGGCACCAATCCGGCGGCCAGCGTCATCGACATCGACGCCGAAGGCAACATCGTCGGACTGTCGTGACCCCTGGGCAGTGCGAGCGGGGCGCCCAGGGCCAGGGCGGCAGCCTCCTCGCCCCCACTTTGCCTGTCGGGTGGCCGCCGAGACGGGTGATTTGGCCGGTTTGCGCGGCCACCGCACAGGCAAAGTCGCGGGGGGTGGGTGCCTCGTGACGGCGGAGCCGGTGGGCATCCTAGAGCTGCGCGTCGGTGAGTTCCTCGATTCCGTCGCCGCGCGGACCTCCGCACCGGGCGGCGGCGCCTCGGCGGCTGTGGTCACCGCGCTAGCGGCCGGCCTGGTCGCGATGGCAGGCCGCTTCACCGACCCGGCGAAGATCCCCCCGGACACCGTGGACCGGGCGGACGCCCTCCGCGCCCGCGCCGGGCCGCTCGCCGACGCCGACGCGGCGGCGTACGCAGCGTTCCTCGAGGCCACCCACCTGCCCAAGGGCTCCGACGAGCGTGGAGCCGCCGTCACAGCGGCGCTGTCCGACGCCAGCGAGGTGCCACTCGAGATCGCCGAGGTCGCCGCCGAGGTCGCGGACCTCGGGCAGCGCCTCGCCCGTGACGGGAACCCGAACCTGCGCCTCGACGCGGTCGCGGGCGTGCTGCTCGCCTCCGCGGCGGCCAACACCGCGGCCCTGCTCGTCGCGGAGAACCTTCGCCGTACTCCCGACGACCCCCGGCCCGGGCAGGCCGCCGCGGCAGCGGCAGCGGCCGGTACGGCGGCGCGCAGCGTCCTGAGCGAGCAGTCGTGACCGCGCAGATCATGGACGGCCGGCGGGTCGCCAAAGCGCTCAAGGACGAGGTGGCCGAGGAAGTCAGTCGACTGCGAGGGCATCGGTGTCGGCTCGCGACGGTCATGGTCGGGCAGGACTACAGCGCCCGGGCGTACGAACGGCGACTGGTCCGAGTCGCGGACGAGCTGGGCGTCGGCTACCAGGGCCACACGCTGCCGGCATCGAGCGCCGTGGAGGACGTGTTGGCGGTCATCGGCGGCCTCAACGCCGATCCGCGGGTCAGCGGCATCCTGGTACTGCGTCCGCTGCCCGCGCAGGTCGACGAGGCGCTGGTCTTCACCGCCCTGTCGCCGTACAAGGACATCGAGGCGGTGCACCCAGTCAACGCCGGCCTCCTCGCGCTCGGGACGCCGCGGTTCATGCCGTCGACGCCGGCGTCGGTGTTCTACTTGCTGGACAGCTGGCTGGACGAGGTGGGCGAGAGCCGGCCGGAGTTCTACCACCGCTCGACGATCGTGGTGGTCGGTCGCTCCAACAACGTGGGGAAGCCTGCAGCGTTGCTGGGTTACGCGCGGCAGGCCGTGACCGTGTCGTGCGATGAGTGGGTCAGCAGGACCGGGCGGCTGGCCGAGGTGACCAGCGGCGCCGACGTACTGATCGTCGCCGCCGGCGTCGCCGGGCTGATCGGTGCCGAGCACGTCTCGCCCGAGATGGTGGTACTCGACGTCGGCATCAACCCGGTGACCGATCCGGTCGAGGGCGCGGTGCACCTCGTGGGGGATGTCGACTTCGCAGCGGTGGCGCCGGTGGTGCGGGCGATCAGCCCGGTGCCCGGCGGCGTCGGACCGGTCACGGACGTGTGGCTGATGCGCAACACCGCCGCCGCCGCGCGGCTGATCATGGCGGCCAGCTCGTGAAGGACAGGCCGGTCAGCTGCTCGTAGGCCCGGACGTAACGCTCACGGGTTGCGGTCACGACCTCGTCCGGGAGATCCGGTGCCGGCGGGCGCCGGTCCCAGCCGGATTCATCGGTGAGCCAGTCCCGGACGAACTGCTTGTCGTACGACGGCTGCGCGCCGCCGGGCCGCCACTGATCGGCCGGCCAGAACCGGGAGGAGTCCGGCGTGAGCACCTCGTCGCCCAGCACCAGCACGCCGTCGGGACGGGTCCCGAACTCGAACTTCGTGTCCGCCAGCAGGATGCCCTTGCGGTCGGCCACCGCTGCCGCTTCGCCGTAGATCGCCAGCGTGCGCTCGCGCAGCCGCTCGGCGAGCTCGCCACCTACCGTGGCCACGACGCGATCGAAGGACAGGTTCTCGTCATGCGCGCCCGCCTCCGCCTTGGTCGCCGGCGTGAAGATCGGCTCAGGCAGCCGGTCGCCGGCGCGCAGGCCGGTCGGCAGCCGGACGCCACACACCGACGCGGTCTCGGCGTACTCGGCCACCGCGGAGCCGGCAAGGTACCCGCGCGCGACGCACTCCACCGGCAGCATCGACAACCGCCGCACGAGCAACGCACGTCCCCGCATCTCCTCGGGCACGCCCGCGCTCGCCGAGACCAGATGGTGCGGCTGTACCGCTGCCAGCCGCTCGAACCACCACACTGACAACGCGGTGAGAACTGCACCCTTGTCCGGGATCGGCGTCGGCAGTACGACGTCGTACGCCGAGATCCGGTCGCTGGCGACCAGCAGCAGGTGCTCGGCATCCACCTCGTACAGCTCGCGGACCTTGCCCGAGGCGAGCAGCTTCACGTCAGCTGCGCCAGCCGGTCGAACACCGGCCCGAGCCGCCGCAGGTAGCGCTCCGGCCGGCACAGAGCGTCCAGCCGGTCGGGGTCGATCCGGTGCCCGGCCCGCTCGGCGACCGCCAGCAGGCTGTCCCGGAACGGCTCACCGCCCTGCCATGTCGTCATCGCCGCCTCCTGGACGACGGCGTACGCATCCTCGCGGGACAGTCCCGCCTCGACCAGATCCAGGAGTACGGCGCTGCTGTAGACCAGGCCACCGGTGGCCTCGAGGTTGGTCCGCATCCGCTCCCGGTCGACGACGAGGCCCTCGACCAGCCTGGTCGTCAGGTGCAGCAGGTAGTCGGTCGCGCTCGCGGCATCCGGCAGCGCCACCCGCTCGGTGGAGGAGTGCGAGATGTCCCGCTCGTGCCACAGCGGAATTCCCTCCATGACCGGCACCATCTGCGCCCGGACTATCCGGGCCAGCCCGGCGATCCGCTCCGACATGATCGGGTTCTTCTTGTGCGGCATCGCCGAGGAACCCTTCTGCCCGGTGCGGAACGGCTCGGACAGTTCCCGCACTTCGGTGCGTTGGCCATGCCGGACCTCCAGCGCCACCGCCTCGCAGACCGTGGCGAGCACGGCGAGTGCGTTGACCCATTCGCTGATGCCATCGCGGATGACGACCTGGGTGGACACCGGCGCCGGGCGCAGTCCCAGCTGCTCGGCGACGTACGCCTCCACCGACGGAT
>JACCZY010000206.1 GCA_013695685.1 Geodermatophilaceae bacterium
CGGGATCTGCCCTTCGACCTGACCGTGCACGTCAGCGTCGGAGCCGCCGCGCTGGCCCGGCGAACGCCGCAGGACGAGCACTGGACCCTGCCGGCCTTCGGCCGCTACGTCGACGAAGTCGATCCGGTCGGCATCGCCGACGTCGTGATCCGCACCGACGACCAGCAGCATCCCGCTCTGCTCAGCCGTCTCTGATCAGGGGAGTACGCCGTCGAGCCAGTCGGTGATGATGCGGTGGGCGATGGACAGCGGCGGGGGCAGCCTGCGGAACTCCGGCTGCTCGGCCACCTCGCTCTTGGTGAGCCAGTACGCCTCGGCGATCTCGTCGTTGTCGATGTGCAGTGTCTGGTCCCCGCTGACCCGGGCGGTGAAACCGAGCATCAGCGAGCCCGGGAACGGCCACGGCTGGCTGCCCGTGTAACGCACGTCGGTCACCGCGATCCCCACCTCCTCCATCACCTCCCGGACGACAGCTGCCTCGGCGGACTCACCCGGCTCCACGAAGCCGGCCAGGATGGAGAACCGGCCGGGCGGCCACACCGACTGGCGGCCGAGAACGCAGCGATCGTCGCCGTCGTGGACGAGCATGATGACCGCCGGATCGGTGCGGGGGAACTGCTCGTGCCCGTCCGGGCAGCGCCGGACCCAGCCGGCCTGCTCGATCGCCGTCTCCCCGCCGCACCGACCGCAGAAGATGTGCCGGTCGTGCCAATGCGCCAGCGCGATCGCCTCGACCAGGAGGCCGGCCTCCATCTCGGGCAGGTCCGCCCCGACCTCCCGCAACCCGAGCCACTGATCGGCGTGCAGATCGCTCGGACCGCGAACCACGGCGTACGCCGTCGCGTCTTGCGCCCCCAGGAAGACATGTCCGTTGGCACTGTCCACAGTGGACGTGGGGCGCCACTGGAGCCGGGGCCCGTCGGCGGTCTCCACGATCGGCACCGTGTACTCCGGGTCCACGACAAGGACCTGCGCCGATTCCCACACCGAGGCAAGCCAGTCGGTGTCCCGTCGCCGGATGCCGGCACGGTCGTGGGCCGCTCGGGACAGCAGCGGCCGCCGGTCGCTCGGGGGGATGCTCACCCCACCTCGACCTCGCCCAGTGCTGCCAGATCCGGGTGCACCGCAGTGGCGTCTCCGACGACGACGGTGATCAGCTTGGCCGGCGCCAGGTAGGTGCGCGACTGCTCGAACACGTCGTCAACCGTCACGCCCAGCAGCCGACGCCGGTAGGCCGCCAGCCAGTCCAGGCCCAGGCCGTGACCGGCCAGACCGCTGAGCATGCCGGCGAGACCGGCCTGGGTGGCGGTGGACAGCGCGAGGTTGCCGAGCGCGTACTGCCGCGCGTTGTCGAGTTCGTCCTGGCCGACCGGGAGGGTCGCCATCCGGCCCAGCTCGTAGCGGGTCTCCAGCAGCGCCGGTGCGGTCACGTTCGTGGACACGTCGGCGTCGACGTAGAACGACGAGCCGACCTGACGGTGATCGATGCTGCTGCGGGGCGTGTACGTGTAGCCCTTGTCCTCGCGAATGTTCTCCACGTAGCGGGAGGAGAAATAGCCACCGAAGATCAGGTTGGCCAGTTGCATCGCCGGATAGCCCGGGTCGGTCCGCACGCAGGATGCGCCGGCCAGCCGCAGGCTGGACTGCACCGAGCCCGGCCGGTCGACGAGCAGGGCAGGTCCGACTGCCGGTTTCGGCACGGCCGCTGTCGTAACCGGAGCGGCGCCGGGCGACCAGACCGACAGCACCCGCTCGACAGCGTCGACAGTCCGGGCCAGTGACAGGTCCCCGACGAGGACGAGCGTGCTGCCGTCGGGTTGCACCCGGTCGCGGTGCAGCCGTCGTACGGTGGTCGCGGTCTGCGCAGCCACGTCGTCGAGTCCGGGTAGGACCCGGCCGTAGGCATGTTCGCCGAAGAGCCGCTTGGCCCGGGCGACGCGCGCGATGACGTCGGGTTGCGTCCTGGCCATCTGCAGATGCTCGATCAGTTGCTGCCGTTCACCGTCCACAAGGGACGACGGGTAGGAGGCGGCGGTGAGCAGTTCGGCGAGCAGGTCGAGCAGCGAAGCAAGGCCGGCGCGCAGCACGACGCCACCGATCAGCAGCCGGTCCGAGTCGGTGCTCACGCTCAGCTCAGTACCGACTTCCTGCAGCGCGTGCGCCAGGTCCAGCTCGCTGCGATCGGCCGTCCCCATCAGCATGCTGCTCGACAGCAGCGACGCCCGCGCCCGGTGTGACACGGCCCGCCCGGCGAAGGGGATTCGCAGCCGCAGCTCGATGAGCGGGACGCCGGCCCGGCGTACGGCGAGCACCCGGAGCCCGGACTCGAGCACCCGCTCGGCGGTGGCCGGTCGCCTGGCCGACCGGCTCGGGCCGAGCGCCGGCAGCACGCTCATCCCGTACCTCCGGCGAGCAGTTCCAGCACGGCGCGACGTTCGGGCCGCAGTGTCGCCGCGGCCGCCGCGACGTCGTCCGCGGTGACGGCGGCGAGCCGGCCCGGTAACTCCCCGAGCAGTTCGGCCCGCCGGTGCACCAGCTCGTACGCCGCGAACCGCAGCGTCCGGCCGTGCACCGAGTCCGCCTCGCGGAGCAGCTGCGTGGCGATCCGGGCGTTCACCCGGCGCAGCTCGCCGTCGTCGAGACCGTCGGTGGCGAGCCGGTCGATCTCCTCGTCCAACGCCGCAAGGACCGTGTCGACGCCGACCTGCCGCGGATGGATGACCTGCACCGTCATGGACACCGGGTCGCGGCTGTCGAACGGGTCCCCGAACAGACCGAGGTACGCCGCCTGCTGCAGTGCCGCCTGGTCCCGCCGTACGAGTCGCTGTTCGAGTCGCGAGGCATCTCCTTCGGAGAGCACCTCGGCCAGTACGACGTACGGCAGGTAACTGTCGAGATCGACGACGGGGTCCGGGACCCGCCAACCCAGCGCCACTGCCGGCGCCGTGGCCAACGAGTCCACAGTGGACTGTCGGCGCTCGCTGGTGAGGTCCGGTTCTCCTGCGTCCGGGATAGGCGGGGTCGGCCGGGCCGGGATCGAGGAGAAGTAACGCTCGACGAGCTCGGCGGTCGGCTCGACCTCGAGGTCCCCGCACAGGCACAGCACCGCGTTGCCCGGTGCGTAGTACCGGTCGAAGAACGCGGCGGCGTCGGCGACCGTGGCGCTGTCGAGGTCTGCGAAGTCGCCGTATCCGTTGTGCGCGTTGGGAAAGGTGTCGAAGAGCACCGGTGGAAGGGACAGCCATGGGAAGCCGCCGTACGGCTGGTTCAGGACGTTGACCCGGATCTCCTCCTTGACGACGGAGATCTGGTTAGCGAGGTTCTCCGTAGTGATCCGCGGGCTGCGCATCCGGTCGGCCTCGAGGAACAGCGCCCGCTCGAGCGCGTTGCTGGGCAGGATCTCGTAGTAGTTCGTGTAGTCGCGTCGGGTACTGCCGTTGACGACCCCGCCCGCGGACTGCACGTGCCGCATGTGGGCCATTTTCTCCACGTTCGTCGAACCCTGGAACATCAGGTGCTCGAACAGGTGGGCGAACCCGGTACGGCCCTCGGGCTCCGAGCGCATCCCCACGTCGTAGTAGACGGCAACGCCCACCACCGCGGCGCTGCGGTCCGGAGCCAGCACGACGCGCAACCCGTTCTCGAGGGTCAGGCGTTCGATCGGGTACGACGGGGCGGCAGGCACGATCGCGACCCTAACCTGACGGGTCAGAGCAACTCGATGGAGGCGATGAGCTGGTCGATGATGCCGTACAGCTCCGCATGCGTGTTCGGGACGGAGATGTAGACCACCGCGGGTCGTTCCATACCGGTGTCCAGGAGCAGTAGCGCCACCCGCTCACCGGTCGAGTCGTAGCCGGCCACGTCCCAGGTGAGGTCGAACTTCAGCAGGTGGCCCGGCCGACCGGCGACGGTGACGGCCTCGGAGGACAGGACGTCCTTGTCATTGGGGCCGGGGTAGTAGTTCGCGCGGAACGACTCCGACACCGGGTCGATGGCGGACGCGAAATCCTCGGGGCCGGACAACTCGAACTGCCGCGCCAGCAGGCCGGAACTGCACTCGGCGATGAACTGCCCGCCGTCGGGGACGGTGGGCTGGGTGATGATGTACTGCCCGTGTGCGGTGAGCATCTCCGGGCGGGAGGAAAAAGCCAACTCCCGCCAGCCCTCCCCGAGGTAGATGTAGGAGATGCCGGCGTCGGGGTCGAGGATGCGCGTCGTGCCCGGCGGGAAGGTGGTGCCGGGGTCCGTCGTACCGGGTCCTGGCGTACCGGGACCGGCTGTCGGGTCGGCGATCACCGGACCGCCGCGGGTACCGCCGACGAGCGTGACGGCCAGCATGACGATGAGCAGCACCGCGCCGCCGAGGATCGCCCACGGCAGCCAGGGCCGGCGTTGACCGGCTCGCTCCGGGTGGCCGCCCTCGATCACGTCGTATCCAGGGCGCTGCGCCTCGGCGGTCGCGAGAGACCCGGAGACACCGCCTCGGGTGACGTCGCTCCAGCTCACGCCGTTCCACCAGCGCTGGCGGCCGAGGACGCCGTCCGGGTCCTCGTACCAGCCTGGCGTGGCGCTCATGCAGGCCAGCGTAAACGCTTGCCGGCCGGCCCCTATGTCAGTGACTCGACCTCAGGTGCGGCCGGCCGGGCCCGAACGCAGATGAGCCGGTCCCCCGCGCGCAGCGACCAGGCCCGGTCGTCGGCGTACGGGATCACGGTGCCGTCACGGACGACGGCGAGGACCGGGTCGGCGACGAAACGCAGCCCCTTACCGATCTCCTCCTCGTGCACGCCGCGTTCGTGGATGGCCAGTCCCTCCTCGGAGGTGAGCAGGTCCTCGATCACGTCGACGATCAGCGGGGCGCTCGAGGACAGGCCCAGCAGCCGGCCGGAGGTCTCCGAGGAGACGACCACGCTGTTCGCCCCGCTCTGCCGGAGCAGGTGCGCGTTCTCCGACTCACGGACGGCCACCGAGATGTTCACCGTCGGCGACAGTTCCCGGGCGGTCAGCGTGGTCAGTACCGCCGAGTCGTCGGCGTCAGTGGCAATCACGACCGCACGGGCTCGTCGGACCTGCGCCTCGCGGAGAACCTCCGACCGGGTCGAGGATCCGGCGACGACGGCGAACCCGGCCGCGCGGGCCTCCTCCAAAGCGGTCCGATTCGCATCCACCACCACGATCCGCTCGGCCGGTATTCCCTCGGCAAGCAGCACCCGGATCGCGCTGCGTCCCTTGGTGCCGTAGCCGCAGACGATTACGTGGTCCCTCACCCGTGACCTCCAGCGCTTCAGTTGCAGGACCATCCGGCCGCGCTCGGTGAGCACCTCGAGCGTGGTGCCGACCAGGATGATGAGGAACAGCACCCGCAGTG
>JACCZY010000162.1 GCA_013695685.1 Geodermatophilaceae bacterium
CCAGTACGTCACCCGGACCGCCGACCGTTCCAGGTGGAACCGCAACTCGCGGAGCTTGCCGTCCAGCTGACGCGTGTACGGCTCACCCAGCAGCGGCCCCTGCTCTGCGAGCAAGTCCACATAGAACACCGCCGCCGCAAATCGCTGCGTAGTTAGCGCTTCAAGCCAGTCCCGGACTTCCGGCTCCAGCTCCACGGTACCCCAAGCCATAGCAGCGATGCTATAAGAGATTGGGTCGTTTGGACGGGGCGCGCCAACGGCCGGACTTATGTCGTCGCCACGCCGTCACCTCCGAACCTGAACCGCATCGTGGCGGCTGAGCCGAACGTGCGCTGGCGGGAGCCGGTCCCCCTGCCGCCGGCGCCCGCTCTCAACGACAGTCAACGACGTCCCACTGGTCAGAAACCAAGTCACACAAGGACACTGCCCATTGCGGCGTCGACCGCTACCGCGTCGACCGCCGTGGGTTTACCGTCGTGAGACGGGTCATGCGCGCACTCGCCGTCCCGACCGCGGGAACCGCAATCGGTCAGGGCCGATCCGGCAACCCGCACCAAATCCGGGAGGGTCACGTGTCCAGCATCGGGAGAAGGACCGACGGGAGCTGGCGTGCCCGTTACCGGGACTCCGACGGCCGGGAGCATGCCCGGCACTTCGACCGGAAGGTGGATGCGCAGCGGTGGCTCGACGAGATGACCGCCAGCATCGTCCGCGGCGACTACGTCGACCCGGCCGCCGGAAAGATCACGCTTCGCCGTCACGCCGAGGCCTGGCAGTCGTCGCACGTAGGCCGCCCCGGAACGGCGAGTCTGCTCGACAACGCGCTGCGGCTGCACATCCTGCCGGCGCTCGGCGATCGCCCCGTGGACAGCCTGCGCCGGTCCGACGTACAGGCGTTGGTCAAGTCCCTGAGCGTGAAATTGTCGCCCGGCACCGTTCGCAACATCTATGAGTTTCTCAACCGGATCATGCAGGCGGCCGTGGACGACCGCCTGATCGCGCACTCGCCGTGTCGCCGGATCGTGCTCCCGGCCCGCTCGGAGGTCGAGCCGATCCCGCCGACCCCGGGCGAGGTACAGGCGCTGGCGGACGCCGTGCCGCCCCGCTTCCGGGCGGTCGTCGTCCTGCTCGCCGGCTCCGGGCTCCGCATCGGCGAAGCGCTCGGGCTCCAAACGAGCGACGTGGACTTCCTCCGCCGTACCGTCCGGGTGGAACGCCAGCGCCTGCAGGACGGCAGCATCGGGCCCACCAAAACCGCCAAGAGCACCAGGACGGTGCCGCTCGGGCAGATCGTCGTCAGCGAACTCGCCCAGCATGTTGCCGCCTACGGCGCGAGTGAGTGGCTGTTCACCGCACCGAACGGCCGGCCGTTGACCTACCGGCAGTGGAAGACCATCTGGCGCCACGCTCTGCGCGAGACCGGTCTGGACCTCGACACGCACAGCCTGCGGCACTTCACCGCGTCCGCACTCATCGCCGGCGGAGCCTCGGTAAAGCAGGTCCAGACCGTCCTCGGCCACTCCTCTGCGGCCATCACCCTGAAGGTCTACGCCCACCTCTGGCCGGGCGATGAAGAGCGCACTCGGAAAATTTTGGACACGGCACTCGAACTTCTTGCGGACTCCCTGCGGACTAGAGGCCTTGCCCAAAGGTAAAACCGCAGGTCAGAGGCCATATTGGAGCTGTTATGCCTTCTTGGTCTCCCAGAAGATCTCGGCAATGCGGTCGATCTGCGCGAGCAGCTTATCGCCCTCGGCCGGGTCCACCTTGCCCTTGCCGCCCGCTGCGCCGGCCTGCTTGGTGGCTTCGTTGAAGAGCTCGTGCAGCTCGGGATACTTGGCGAAGTGGTCGGGCTTGAAGTAATCGGTCCAGAGCACCCACAGGTGGTGCTTGACCAGCTCGGCACGTTGTTCCTTGATGAAGAGCGCCCGGGTGCGGAATACCTCGTCGTCGCTACCCTGGTACTTCTCCATCAGTGCCTTGACCGATTCGGCCTCGATCCTGGCCTGCGCTGGATCGTAGACGCCGCACGGAAGGTCGCAGTGCGCGTATACGACCGTGCGGGGCCGCAGGTCGATGGCCAGCAGGCGGGGCAGCCGCATGGGAACCTCCATATTCGCAAACGTTTGCTGTCGCTGCGACCCTACCCCCGCCGTGCGGGCCGAGAACCGGAGCATCGCGTGCCCCACTCACCTCGCTGGCCCGTCCTGCGAGTGGTGGTACAAGGACCGTCGATGGTGCCCGCCCTGTATTCCGGCGACCAGCTGCTCGTACGCCGTACCGATGTGGTGCGGGGGGGCGACCTCATCGTCGCCACGTTCACCGGAGCCCCGGATCGGCTCGTCGTCAAGCGAGCGGTACGACGGGTCGCGGGCGGCTGGTGGGTGGTCGGGGACAATCCCGCTGGCAGCGATGACAGCCGGCGCTACGGTCCGGCTGAGGTGGTCGGCCGCGTGATGTGGCGCTACTGGCCGCTGGTGCGTAGGGCTTCGTAGCGTGCAAGACAGGCGTCGTAGGACGGCAGCATGCCCTCACTCCGGGCCTGTTGCAGGCTGGGGGCGGCGCGGTCTCGCTCGGAGATCACCGGGTCGATATCGGCCGGCCAAGGCAGGTCGACCTCTGGGTCGAGCACGTTGACCGCCTTCTCCCTGCCGGGGTCGTAGCCGGTGGAGCACAGGTACGTCAGGGCGCTGTCGTCGACCAGTGCCATGAACGCGTGCCCGACTCCCTCGGGCAGGTAGACCGCTCGCCGGTCGACCTCGTCGAGGCGGGTGCTGTCGCTGACACCGAAGGTGGGTGAACCCACGCGCAGGTCGATGACGACATCGACAACCGCACCGCGCGGGCAGTAGACGTACTTGCCTTGGCCCGGGGGAACGAGCGCGTAATGAATACCGCGCAGGGTTCCCCGTCGGGAGACGCTGTGGTTGGCCTGGGCGACGGTCAGGCGGTGCCCGACGGCGGCGGCAAAGGGGTCTGCTCTGTACCACTCAAGAAAGGTGCCGCGCTCGTCGCGGTGCTGCATCGGCGCGAACTCGAAGCATCGGGAGACAGCTAGTTCGCGCACATTCATGACACCGACAACGCTATCGGACCGGCTATGTCAGAATCGGAAGCCCCTCGGGTGATCCCCGGTGTCAGCTTCGGTGCCTGTGCGCGACCCGCGCCACGCCACCGGTGTACCGCGGTGAGGAGCTCGTTGTGACTGCCCTTCCTCCGGACGACCCTCGCATCTTCGCCCTCCACGAGGGCGGGAAGCTGGAGGTTCGCTCCTCGGTGGCGATCCGCGGCGCGGAAGACCTGTCCATGGTCTACACCCCGGGAGTGGCCCAGGTCTGCCGGGCCATCGTCGCCGATCCGTCGTTGGCCGCTCGCTACACCTGGGCAGGGCGGCTGATCGCGGTCGTAACCGACGGCACCGCCGTGCTCGGTCTGGGCGACATCGGCCCCCGGGCATCGCTGCCGGTGATGGAAGGCAAAGCCTGCCTGTTTCGTGAATTCGCCGGTCTGGACGCGATCCCTATCGCGTTGGACACCACCGATGTCGACGACCTCGTCGAGACGATCGTGCGGCTGGCGCCGTCCTTCGGGGGCATCAACCTGGAGGACATCAGCGCACCTCGATGCTTCGAGGTGGAGCAACGGGTCAAGGACCGCGTGTCGATCCCGGTCATGCACGACGACCAACACGGGACGGCGATCGTCGTACTGGCCGCGCTGCAAAACGCGGCGACGGTGACCGGCCGGTCGATCAGCGACTTGCGGGTCGTCGTGTCGGGTGCTGGGGCGGCCGGGGTGGCGTGCACGAAAATGCTGCTGGCCGCCGGCGTCGGCGACATCGCGGTTGCGGACTCGCGCGGCATCATCCACGGTGGACGGGCCGATCTGACGCCGATCAAGGCGGAGTTGGCGGCGATCTCCAACCGCAGCGGCTACACCGGGTCACTCGGGACCGCCATGGCGGATGCGGACGTTCTGCTCGGAGTATCCCGCGGGTCGATCCCCGAGTCCGATGTCGCGTCGATGGCGTCCGAGGCGATCATCTTCGCGCTCGCGAATCCGGATCCGGAGGTGCATCCGGAGGTCGCACATCGGTACGCCCGCGTCGTCGGAACCGGCCGCAGCGACTACCCGAACCAGATCAACAACGTGTTGGCGTTCCCCGGCGTCTTCCGTGGTGCCATCGACGCCGGCGCAACGGCGGTCACCGAGGCGATGAAGCAGGCGGCCGCGGGTGCGCTGGCCGATCTCGTCGCTGCAGATCTGCGCGAGGACTATGTGATCCCAGGCCCGTTCGACCCACGGGTGGCCGAAGTCGTGGCCGCTGCGGTGTCCTCCGTCGCTAACAGGCAGGCCTCCTTGGAGAGGATACCCCGTTAGGGTTAAAGTTCACTCTCTGTCCCGCACGGCGTCGCCAAGCTGACGTACCGTGGCGGAGATGCTCGGCCCGCGCTGGGCGCAATTGCATCCGCACCCGTTGGCTTTCAGCGCCAATCCCACGCTGCCGGGTGGCAAGCGCAGGCGCGACCGTACCGAACGAACGCGGTCCCGGGACGAGCGCTCGCGCCCGCAGATCAACCGCCGGACTCAGCGCGAGTTCCGTACCGCGCGCTACCGCCTTGCCCTGCCCCCGGTCGGGCCGGGGCCGCAGCTGCACCTGGCGGCAACACTGTCGGCCCTCGAGCCCGCGCTGCCGGACTGGCCACATAACGCCAGCGTGGTCGGGCCGCTGGTGTGGGACCCGGTTGCCGAAAGGCTTCCGATCCCTGCCGGGCAGTCGCCGCTGGTGCTGGTCGGTCCGGCCAACGCCGCGACGCAGCGGTCGCCGCTTCTCACCGCCGCCCTCGCTGGATTGGACGGCATGCGGCTGGTCAGCCCGGTCCGGGAGCCCTACCAGGAGCAGTTGCCGAGGTGGGCGAGCGTGGGTCCCGGTCAGCTGGAGCCGCTGCTGGCCCGGGCCGCAATCCTCGTCAGCGATGGCGGACACGACGTGATCGCCCTTGCGCTCACCGCTGGGGTACCGACGGTGGTCGTTCCCGGTGCTGGAGAGTCCGAGCTGGCTCACCGGGTCGAGCGGCTCGGCGCGGCAGTCGTCCTGCGCCGAGTGACTCCGCGCAGCCTTAAGCGCGCCGTCGAGCGGGTGCTACAGGACGGTTCATACACCGCGGCTGCTAGCAGGTGGCACGGACAGCCGGTTCTGCGGACCCGGTGGTGCTGTGCCATCAGACATTGGTCGGGCGGTCCGTGGCCTGAAATACACGGATGGGCTCAGTGCTCGAACGCGGCTTCGACCAACGCGCTCTGCTCACTTTCGTGCACTCTGGTCGAGCCCGCGGCGGGACTTGCCGAGGCCCGCCGGGACACCCGACGTAGGCGCGCCGCACCAGGCAGGTACTCCGGCAGCGTCAGCGCCATGAACGACCAGGCGCCCATGTTGGCCGGCTCCTCCTGCACCCAGACGTAGTCGGTTCCCTCCGGGTACGCCGACAGCGCGGCGCTCAGCGCATCGGAGTTGAGTGGGTACAGCTGCTCGACGCGGACGACGCCGACGTCGGTGATCCCATTGTCGCTGCGATGTGCCAGCAGGTCGTAGGCGACCTTGCCGCTGCACAGCAGCACCCGCCGTACGCCGGCCGGGTCGAGTTCGGCGCCGCCGACACCAGGATCGGCCAGCACCGGCTGGAACGTCCCGGACGTGAACTCCTCGACAGCGGACGTCGCCGCGCGCAACCGCAACAACGACTTCGGCGTGAATACCACCAACGGACGATGCGTGTCGCCGAGCGCCTGCCGGCGCAGCAGGTGGAAGTAGTTCGCCGGCGTACTGCAGTTGGCGATCGTCATGTTGTCCTCGGCGCACATCTGCAGGTAACGCTCGAGCCGACCGCTGGAGTGGTCCGGACCCTGACCCTCGTTGCCGTGTGGCAGCAGCAGGACGACCCCGGAGCGCTGGCCCCACTTGGCCTCTCCGGAAGAGATGAACTCGTCGACGATGATCTGCGCGCCGTCGGCGAAGTCCCCGAACTG
>JACCZY010000209.1 GCA_013695685.1 Geodermatophilaceae bacterium
CGGCGCGCTGGTGCGCCTGATCGCCGGCGATGTGGGTGGGCACAGTGGCCCCGGTTCGACGTACACACCGATCGCGGTGGTGCACGCGACCCTGCAAGCGGGCGCGGAACTGCAACTGCCCTGGCGGTCGGACTTCAACGCGCTGCTGTATGTCTTGTCCGGGCGCGGCAGCGCGGGTGCCGAGCGCGCGCCGATCCGGGCCGGTCAACTGGCCGTCTTCGGCTCCGGAGCGACGATCACCGTCTGCGCAGGTGACAACCAGGACCCCGGTACGCCGGAACTGGACGTCATCATCCTCGGCGGCGCGCCGATCCGGGAGCCGGTGGCGATGTACGGCCCGTTCGTCATGAACACCCGGGCCGAAATCGTCCAGGCCTTCGAGGACTACCAGAGCGGCCGGTTCGCACAGCCGACTGCCGGCTCCCGGACATGAAATTCCTGTTCGCCGCCGGACTGTCACCGTCGGGTAAGGGACGGTTACAGGTGGCGAGTACCCTCCCTGTAATCAGATGCCTGTGAGGCAGGAGTGATCAGTGAGGCGGATTGCAGACATGCAGGTGATGAGTTCGGTCCTGGCCCGGACCGACACGACGGGGTCCTACGTCAGCCACCCGGTGCTCGACGCCACCGCGCTGAACCGCGAGATCCTGATGTCCTCCCCCGACCTGTCGGTGCAGGTCGTGCCCACGGTGGACGAGGTGGCCGACAAGGACCCCGCCCGGATCCGCAGCATGATGCTGCTGCTGGAGCGGGTCGGCGGGGAGTTCAACGAGATCCGGGCCAGTCTGCGCGCCGGCGGCTACCACGGCCTGTCGCTGTTCGACGAGCTGGAGGCGACCCGGCAGCGGCTGTTCTACGGGCCGGTGCAGGGAACCGCGTGGTCGCAGCAGAAGGGCTGCGCGACGGCGCTGCTGACCCTGCAGGAGGCCGGCCGGGGCCACCCCAACCTCAGCGCGACCGTCGGACCGGACGTGCTGGACACCGTCTTCCCCAACGGGATCTCCCTCGAGGACCTGCTGGCCAAGTCCCGCTCGGAGTTCTTCGGGCAGAGCAAGGCCGATTCGGTGGACGGCGCCAAGAAGCGGATGTCCGACCTGGAGCAGTTCATCACCGGACCGCTGTACCCGCGCTTCGACGAGGTCATCACCTACGGCACCGACGGGCTCGGCATCCGCAGCCGCAAGCAGATCGTGACGCATGTCGTGGTCGAGTTCGTCCGCCGCCAGATCGCCGCGCACACGCCGCTGGTCGAGCCGGCCGTGATGGTGAGCATCGGCTGCGGCACCGCGCTGCCCGTCTTCGACATCGCGCGGGACCTCAAGTTCATGGGCATCAAGCCCGAACTCGTACTCGTCGACCAGGACCCGATCGCCCTGGCCTTTGCCCTGGAGCTGGCCCGTCAGCGGGGCCTGAGCGACCACGTCGAGATTCACTGCACCCGCCTCTTCGACCGGCGTTCCCGCCCAGTCGACATCGCCAAGATCCTCAACGGCCGTACGCCGCTGCTCATCGAGGACACCGGCCTGCGCGAGTACCTGCCGGACAACATGTACCGGACGCTCACCGCCAGTGAGTGGAAAGCGCTCGCCTCCGGTGGTCTGCTCGTCTCTGGAAACATGAACGCCAACCGGCCGCAGGCCGAGGTGCTCAACGGGCTCATCGGCTGGCAGCCCAAGGTGTTCCCGCGGACGCTGGAACAGGCCGCCGCGCTGCACGTCAAGGCCGGCGTCGATATCAGCGAGCTGCAAGCGTGCCTCACCAAGGACGGCGTCTACACCGTCTACGTGGCCGAGAAGGTCCCCGAGCGCTAGCCAGCTACCGCTGAGATCGGCGGTGCCTGGCTGGTATGGCAGGGGGTCCGCGAGCACATGGAGCTGATCTGGATGGGCGCGGGCGTGCTGGCACTCGGGGTCTACGGACTCTTGGCGACGCTGCAACCGGTCGGTCTGAGTCGGTTTCGTTAGGGTCAGCCTTCATGGCCTCCTCCGGTTCCTACCTCCGCTTTCCCTCGATCCGCGGCGACGCCGTCGCCTTCGTAGCCGAGGACGACATCTGGCTCGGCGGCACCGACGCCGGCAGGGCGTGGCGGCTGACCGCCGACCGCGCACCCGTGGCAGACACCCGGCTGTCGCCCGCCGGCGATCAGGTCGCCTACACGAGCCGGCGTGACGGCGCACCGGAGGTGCACGTCGTGGACACCGGCGGCGGCCCGCCCCGACGGCTGACGCACTGGGGCTCGGACTTCACCCGGGTGCTCGGCTGGACCGACGACGACCGGGTCATAGCCGCCTCGGCAGTGGGCGAGCCGTTTCGCAGCCGAACCTGGGCCTACGCCGTACCGCTTTCCGCCGGCCCGGCCGAGCGACTGGCCTACGGCCCGGTCAACGCAGTCGCCGCCGGGCCCGGCGGGGCGGTCGTCGTCGGTCAGCACGGCAACCGGCGCGGCGCCGCCTCCTGGAAGCGCTATCGAGGCGGGACCGCAGGGCAGTTGTGGATCGACCCCTCCGGTCACGGAACGTTCGAACGGCTGCAAGCCGATCTCGACGGCCAGCTGGAGGATCCGGGGTGGGTCGGGGAGCGGGTCGTGTTCGGGTCCGACCACGAGGGGTACGGCAACATCTACTCCTGTCTGGCCGACGGCAGCGACCTGCGGCGACACACCGACCACGGCGACTTCTACGCGCGGGCCGCCCATTCGGACGGGCGTCGGGTGGTGTACCAGTGCGTGGGCGAGCTGTGGGTGATCGATGAGCTCACCGCCGCCTCGCAGCCGCGGCGTCTGGAACTGGAGTTGGGTGGTTCCGGGACCGCGCTGTCGCGGCACCCGTTGGTTGCCGCGGCGCACGTGGAGGCGTTCCGGCCGGACACCACCGCCCGCGCGAGTGCGATCGAGGTCCGCGGCAGCGTGCACTGGGTGGCGCACCGCGACGGACCGGCCCGCCAGCTCGCCGGCAGTCCTGGCGTGCGGCACCGGTTGCCGCGCGTTCTGGCCGGCGTATCCGCGCCCGGGACCGATGCGCCCGCCGTACGCGTCGTGCTGGTCAGCGACGCCGACGGCGACGACGCGTTGGAGATCGTGACGGTCGACGGTACGGAGCAGACGCGGCGGATCGCCGGCGGAGAGCTCGGCCGGGTGCTGGACCTGGCCGCGTCGTCGGACGGGCGGCTGGTCGCGGCCGCCAGCCACGACGGGCGGGTGCTCCTCGTGGACGTCGAGTCCGGCCGGGTTCGCGAGGTCGACGCCAGCAGGGACGGTGACGCGAGCGGTCTGGCCTTCTCACCGGACTCCCGTTGGCTGGCGTGGTCGCACCCAGGCCCCGAGCCGCTGCGCCAGATTCGGCTCGCCGACGTGGGAGCCGACGTAGGAGCCGACGGAGACGCCGGCGGCGCGGACCTGTCGGCGGCGCGCGGGATCACCATGATCGAGGCGACGCCGTTGCGGTTCACCGACACCGAGCCGGTGTTCACCCTGGACGGCAAGCACCTGGCCTTCCTTTCCGTACGCACCTTCGACCCGGTGTACGACGCCTTCGTGTTCGATCTGTCGTTTCTCGCCGGCACCCGGCCGTACCTACTGCCGCTGGCCCAGCGCACGCCTTCGCCGTTCGACCCCAGCCCGCAGGGCCGCCCGATGTCAGTCGATGACGGCGGCGGGCGCGGCAACGGCGCCGAAGGTGGCAGCAAGGGGCCCGATGCCGGCAGGGACGCGGCCGCCGACCCACCACCGGTCATCGTCGATGCCGAGGGGATCGGCGCGCGGCTGGTGGCTGTTCCGGTTCCGGCCGGCAACTATTCCTCGCTGCGGGCCGGCCACGGCGGGCTGCTGTGGCTGCTGGACCCGCTGGTCGGCGTCCTGGGTGACGGACTACCCAGGCCAGGGGACAAGCCCCGCTCGGCGGTCCAGCGCTACGACCTCGCGGCGCTGCGGCTGTCCGTGCTGGACGACAACGCAGACGCCATCGAGGTCAGCGGCGACGGGCGTTGGCTGCTCGTGCGGGACGGGGAGGCCCTGCGTGTCGTGCCCGCCGACCACAAGGTTCCCGACGGCGAGGAGGGCGCTGCCGAGCGGGTCGAGGTCGACCTGGACCGGATCCGGGTGGAGATCGAGCCGATGGCCGAATGGCGGCAGATGTACGCCGAAGCCGGCCGACTGATGCGGGACCACTTCTGGATCGCCGACATGGGCGGGGTGGACTGGGATGCCGTGCTGGAGCGGTACCGGCCGGTGCTGGCGCGGGTGGGGACTCGCGACGACCTCTCGGAACTCCTCTGGGAGGTGCAGGGCGAACTCGGTGCCTCGCACGCCTACGAGACACCGCCTGAGCGGGCGGTGGACAAGAGCCGCCGGCTCGGCCTGCTCGGCGCCGACCTTGTCCCCGACTCCGACGGTGCATGGCGGGTCGCCCGGGTGGTGCCGGGTGAATCCTCGGCACCGGCGGCCCGCTCGCCACTGTCCGCGCCCGGCGTCGCGGTGCAGTCGGGCGATGCCATCCTGGCCGTCGGCGGCCGGCCGGTGGATCCGGTGGCCGGGCCCGGTGCCTTGCTCGTCGGCGCCGCCGAGATCCCGGTCGAGCTGACGATCGCCCCGGCGGACTCCTCCGAACGGCGGCACGTGGTCGTTGTACCGCTGGCAACGGAGATGCCGCTGCGCTATCAGGACTGGGTGACCGGGCGGCGGGCGGCGGTCCATGCCGCGTCCGGTGGCCGGGCGGGGTACCTGCACATCCCGGACATGGTGGCCAACGGCTGGGCTCAGCTGCACCGTGACCTCAGGGTCGAGCTCAAGCGCGAGTGCCTGGTCGTCGACGTCCGGGACAACAACGGCGGCCATGTCTCGTCGCTGGTGCTGGAAAAGCTCGCCCGCACCGTGCAGGGCTGGGCCACGGTGCGGCACATGCGGCAATCGCCGTACCCGGAGGACGCGCCGCTGGGGCCGCTCGTGGCGGTCACGAACGAGCAGGCCGGCTCCGACGGCGACATCGTCACGGCGATGATCCGCCAGCTCGGCCTCGGCCCGGTGCTGGGAACGCGGACGTGGGGCGGCGTGATCGGAATCGACGGGCGGTACAGCCTCGTCGACGGGACGCAGGTCACCCAGCCGCGGTACTCGTTCTGGTTCGCCGGCGCCGGGTGGGGGGTGGAGAACTACGGAGTCGACCCGGACGTCGAGGTGCAGTTCCCGCCGCAGGCCTGGGCGGCCGGGTCCGATCCGCAGTTGGACGCTGCCGTCACCCTCGTCCTGGAGCGAGTGGCCTCGGCGCCGGCGGCTACGCCGCCGGACACTTCCGACCGGCCCGATCGCTCGGCGCCACCGCTGCCGCCGCGCCCCTGAGCCCGGCTGCCCGCGCCGAGGGTGGGGAAATCACCGTGTCCGGGACCGGGAGGGGTGGCTGACCCCACAATCGGCGGTCAGTACCAGTTGTTGGCTTGCTTGAAGCTCCACGCCGAGCACGGGGTGCCGTAGACGTCATCGATGTAGCCCAGTCCCCAGGCGATCTGGGTGGCCGGGTTCGTGGCCCAGTCGCCGCCGGCGCTGGCCATCTTGCTGGCCGGCAGCGACTGCGGGATGCCGTAGGCGCCGCTGGACGGGTTCTCGGCCGTGGTCAGCCAGTTGGACTCTGAGACCCAGAGCGAGTCGAGGCAGCCGAATTGGCCGGCGTCCCAGCCGTACGCGAGCGTCATGGAGCGCCCGAGTTCGCGGTTCTGCTGCGGCGTACCGCCCGGCGGCTCGACCGGGATGGCGGCGACTGTCGAACCGGGGGCGTTGGCCGCCTTCGTCGCTGCCTGCTGACGCATCCGCTGCTCTTCGGCGGCGCGCGCGGCATCGGCGCGCACCTGGGCGGCGGCGGCCTCGGCTTCCCGCGTCAGGTCCGAACGACCCGCGTCACGGGAGCCTCGGTCCTCACCCAGCCGGAGCGGGACGGGGCCGTCCAGCTGGGCGATGACGATCTGGTCGTCGGGCACCGGCTCCGGGGAGAGTGTCGCCGCGCAGAGCCCCACCATGAGGACGGCGGCCAGCCCTGCGGCAGCGGCGGGCCGGGTGCGGCGAGGGAAGGACGGGAGTGAGATGCGCTGAGACGACGTACGCCGTACTGAGCGATGTGTGCCTGACAAGACTCGGTGACTCCTGGGAGATCGCATGAAAACAGCCGGACCACTGTGGTCCGGCTGCGGGTCAAGACGCTCCGAAGCTACCCGGCCGGGGCGGGCGGTCGCTCGTTCTGCCCCCGAGGAGGAGAGCAAGGTCACGTCGCCCGCGGCGTATCAGGACCGCTGCCGGCTGCTCCGTACTGGCGAAGGCGCCCCTGCCCCCTGTCGTCATCGGAGCGAACATGAACCGGATCGCAGCCATCGCCACCGCGGTACCCGTGCAGAACCGGATCGAGCTGGAGGCCCGACTGCGGCAGCTCGACTACCAGCCGGTCGAGCTGGCGGG
>JACCZY010000215.1 GCA_013695685.1 Geodermatophilaceae bacterium
CCGAGGTCCTGGACTTCGCCTTCGAGCGCGACGATCTCGGCGAAGCGGGCGGTCGCCATCTCGATGGTCGGAGGCAGGTCGTGCTTCTGGAACGGCTTGACCAGGTACGCCATCGCCCCGACGTCACGCGCCCGCTCGACCAGGTCGCGCTGACTGAACGCGGTGAGGATGACCACGGGGGCGATCCGCTGCCCGGCGATCCGCTCCGCCGCCTGCAGCCCGTCGAGCACCGGCATCTTGATGTCCAGAAAGACCAGATCCGGGCGCAGCTGCTCGGCCAGCTCGATCGCCCGGGCCCCGTCGGCCGCCTCACCGACGACGGCGTAGCCCTCCTCCTCCAGCATCTCCTTGAGGTCCAGCCGGATCAGGGCCTCGTCCTCGGCGATGACCACGCGCAACGGCTCTTCCCGGGCTGCGTCGACCACAGCGGCAGAGCCTAGCCGGGCTACCATGTTCGCGCTGTCCGCCCCTGTACTCCAACCGGCAGAGAGACGGAGCTCAAACCTCCGACAGTGTGGGTTCGAGTCCCACCGGGGGCACGGTTACGTTGGTCCGGTGAGCCCCGAGCATCCCGAGGCGCCCGGGCACATGAGCTCGGCGGAGTTCCGCGCACACGGCCGTCAGGTGGTCGACTGGATCGCTGACTACCTGGAGACAATCGAGACGCGGCCGGTGCGTGCCCAGGTCGCTCCCGGCGACATCGCCGCCCAGCTGCCCGGGCATCCGCCGGAGCAGCCCGAGCCGTTCGCCGCCGTACTGGCCGATCTCGACCGGATCGTCCTGCCGGGCATCACGCACTGGCAGCACCCGCGGCACTTCGCCTACTTCCCCGCCAACTCCTCCGGACCGGCGATCCTCGGCGAGCTGCTCTCGGCCGGCCTCGGCGTACAGGGGATGCTCTGGATCACCAGCCCGGCCTGCACGGAACTGGAGACCGTCGTCGTGGACTGGCTCGCCGAGCTGATGGACCTGCCGGCGCGTTTCCGGTCCGCGGGGGCGGGCGGCGGCGTGATCCAGGATTCAGCGTCCAGTGCGAACCTCGTCGCGCTGCTGGCGGCGCTGCAGCGGGCCAGTGCCGGAGCGGTGACCGCGGGGGGAATCCAGCGACGGCACACGGTCTACGTCTCGTCACAGACCCATTCATCGATGGAGAAGGCAGCCCGGATTGCCGGCGTGGGGGCGGACAACGTCCGGGTGGTCGGCGTAGACCCGGTGACGCAGGCCATGGACCCGACACACCTGCGCCGGCTGATCGAGGCCGACGTCGAGGCCGGTGCCCTGCCCACGATGGTGTGCGCGACCGTCGGCACTACAGCCACCACTGCCATCGATCCGGTCGGCGAGATCGGGCCGGTGTGCCGCGAGTTCGGCATCTGG
Organism: Geodermatophilaceae bacterium; assembly: GCA_013695685.1. GTDB lineage: Bacteria > Actinomycetota > Actinomycetes > Mycobacteriales > Geodermatophilaceae > JACCTY01. Next base: position 1,378 of record JACCZY010000215.1, read on the forward strand.
CTGCACGTCGATGCGGCGTACGCCGGAGTAGCGGCGATCTGCTCGGAGTTGCGCTGGATCAACGACGGGGTAGCCGGGTACGCCGACTCCTACTGCACCGACCCGCACAAGTGGCTGCTGACGAACTTCGACTGCACGGCGTTCTGGGTCGCCGACCGGGCGGAGCTGACCGGTGCGCTGTCGGTGCTGCCGGAGTACCTGCGCAACCAGGCGTCGGAGTCAGGGACCGTGCTGGACTACCGCGACTGGCAGGTTCCGCTCGGCCGCCGCTTCCGCGCGCTGAAGCTGTGGGCGGTGATCCGCTGGTACGGCGCCGCCGGGCTGCGCTCGCACATCCGGGGTCACGTCGGGCTGGCGCAGGAGTTCGCCTCCTGGGTCGCCGCCGACCCCCGATTCGAGATCGTCACGCCGCATCCGCTGTCACTGGTCTGCTTCCGTCCACTGTGGACGGAGCTGCCGGTCGATGCGGCGAACCAGGCCACCATGAGCCTGCTGGAGGAGCTCAACGCCTCGGGGGAGCTGTTTCTCACCCACTGCTCGATGAACGGCGTCGTCGCGCTGCGGCTGGCGATCGGCGCCCCGAGTACCGAGCACCGGCACGTCGAGCAGGCCTGGCGGGCCATCCAGGCCGCCCTACCGCCCACGTAGGCCTCCCACAGTCTGCGGCGATCATGAAGATGTGTGGCCCGATTTACCCGGTTTGTCCGTAGTCTTGTGCCCGGATCTTCATGATCGTCGCGGGTGGGCGCGAAGGGGCGGCGGGATGGGGGTCGCGGGATGGGCGGGAATGGGGGTCGCCGGGATGGAGGTCGCGGGCTCACGGCCGGACGCGGCGAACGAGGCCTTCCTGCATGACCGTGACGAGGTGCCGGCCGTCACGCGACCAGATCCGCCCGGAGCACAGGGCCCGGCCTTCGGAGGCCGACGGGCTGTCGGCCTCGTAGAGAAACCACTCGTCGGCGCGGAACGGGCGGTGGAACCACATCGCGTGGTCCAAGCTGGCACCCACCACCGGATCCAGCCCCCAGGTCATGCCTTCCCGTGCCAGCGCCGCGTCGAGCAGCGTCATGTCGCTGGCGAAGGTGAGCGCGCACAGGTGTACGAGCGGGTCGTCGGGCAGTACGCCGTCCGCGCGCATCCAGACCCGGGTCACCGCGGGCTCGCCGTTCCCGACCGGCCGCCGGAGCATCGGGTTTCCGATGTGCCTGCGATCGATCGGCCGCGGCAGGCTCGCCCAACGGCCGATCTGCTCGGCCACCGGCGCAATGAGCTCGTCGAATGTGGGCAGTCCCTCCGGATCCGGTACGACGGGCATCAGCAGCGAATGCTCGACGACCGGCGGCTCCCCGCGCTGGAAGGAGGCCGACAGGTTGAAGATCGCCTCGTCGTGCTGGACGGCGACCACCCGGCGGGTGGTGAACGAGCGGCCGTCGCGGATCCGGTCGACGGTGTAGCGGATCGGTACCCGGGGATCCCCCGGCCGCAGGAAGTACGCATGCAGCGAGTGCACCGGTCGGTCGTCCGGCACCGTCCGCCCGGCCGCCACCAGCGCCTGGCCGGCCACCTGCCCGCCGAAGACCCGCTGCAGGGACTCGGCGGGGCTGCGGCCGTCGTACACGTCCGGCTCGATCTCGGTGAGGTCCAGCGTGGCGACCAAGCCGTCCACTGCCGGCTGCCCGGTGATCGGCTGCACGGGCGCGCTCACTAGTGACTGCCGATGCGGTGCGCGCGGACGAGGTTCGTCGATCCCGATGTCTGCGGCGGGCTGCCCGCGACGATGACCACCAGATCCCCTTCGCGCAGCCGCTCGATCGCCAGTAGGGCGGTGTCCACCGCGCGCACCATGTCATCGGTGTGCTCGACCGACGGGGTGATGAAGGTCTCGACCCCCCAGGTGAGTGCCAGCTGGCTGCGGACCGCGGGTTCGGGCGTGAAGGCGAGTAGCGGCAGGTTCGTGTGGTGGCGGGCCAGCCGCCGAACGGTGTCGCCGGTCTGCGTGAACGCCACCAATGCCTTGGCGTCCAGGGCCTCGCCGATGTCCTTCGCGGCCTTGGCGATCACACCGCCCATCGTGCCGGCCGGATAGCGCAACGGCGGCACGTCGGTAGTGGCGCTCTCGACGTTGTCCAGGATGCGAGCCATCGTGCGCACCGACTCGATCGGGTACGCCCCGACGCTGGTCTCGCCGGACAGCATCACCGCGTCGGCACCGTCGAGGACCGCGTTCGCCACGTCGGAGGCCTCGGCCCGCGTCGGCCGGGAGTGCGTGATCATCGACTCGAGCATCTGGGTGGCGACGATGACCGGCTTGGCGTTCTCCCGCGCCAGTTGCACAGCCCGCTTCTGCACGAGGGGCACCTGTTCCAGTCGCATCTCCACGCCGAGGTCGCCCCGCGCCACCATCAGCCCGTCAAAGGCCTGAAGCACGGCCTCCAGGTCGGCCACCGCCTCGGGCTTCTCCAGCTTCGCGATCACCGGAAGCCGCACGCCGACGTCGTCCATCACCGCGTGCACGAGGGCGGCGTCGGCCGGCGACCGGACGAAGGACAACGCCACGAAGTCCACGCCCAGACCGAGGGCGAACCGCAGGTCCTCGGCGTCCTTCTCCGACAGCGTCGGCGCACTGACCGCCACTCCGATGAGGGACAATCCCTTGCGGTCGCTGACCAGCCCGCCCTCGTCGACCCGGCACCGTACGTCGTTGCCTTCGACGTACAGGACGCTCACCGCGACGTTGCCGTCGTCGATCAGTAACCGGTCCCCCGGCTTGACGTCCGTGGCCAACTGCGGGTACGTCGTGGACACCCGGTCGCGGCTGCCGAGCACGTCGTCGACGGTGATCGTCACTTCCTGCCCGGCTACCCACAGCACCGGGGACTGCTCGAAGCAGCCGAGGCGGATCTTCGGTCCCTGCAGGTCGGCCAGGATCCCCACACTGCGCCCGATTCGATCGGAGGCCTGCCGGACCATGTCGTAGGCACGGGCGTGGTGCTCATGCGTGCCGTGGCTGAAGTTCAGCCGGGCGACGTCCATCCCGGCCTCGACCAGTTCCTTCACCATCTCGGGCGTCGCCGTCGCGGGCCCGAGGGTGCAGACTATTTTCGCGCGCCGAGTCATGAAGCAAGCCTGACAGAGCCCACGCGGCCGGGCGCCGCCAGGGACCAACATCTACCTCGAGGGTCGTCAGGTGGCGGCCCTGGATGCGCAGGCTCGTCGCCGGGGCACGACGCGCGCGCAGGTTATCCGCGCCATGGTGGATTCGGGGATCGGAACTGTGGACTACCTCGTTGCGGCCACCGCAGAGATCAACGAGTGCCGACTGGCCACGCTCAACATCAGGCAATACCCGCTGTTCCCGGGGCTGGCTGCGCCCTTCGATTTCACGCCTCGGAACTGACGCCGGGTTGGCGGGAGCAGAGTCAGGGCTGGTCTTCGGAAACCTGTACGGTGACGGGCTCGGCCGACCCCATCTGCACCTGAGTCGGGCCATGCACGGCCCAGGTCGGAATGGTCACCATCAGCGCAGGGCCATCGTGGTGGGGCCGACCGGACGCGGCAGGATCGAGTGACCGCTCAGGTGTGCATCGACGGCGGCCGCGGCGGCGCGGCCCTCCGCGATCGCCCAGACGATCAGCGATTGTCCCCGACCCATGTCGCCGGCCACGAAGACACCCGGCACAGTCGTCTGCCAACCGTGGTCGCGGGCCACGTTCCCGCGGTCGTCGATGTCGACGCTGAGGTCGGTCAGCAAGCCCTCCCGCTGCGCGCCGGTGAAGCCCATCGCAAGCAACACCAGCTCACACGGCAGCTCCCACTCGCTGCCCTCGACCCGCTCGAACCGGCCCTCGACCATCGCCACCTCGTGCAGCGCGATTGCTCGGACGCGGCCGGCGTCGTCGCCGAGGAAGCGTTCGGTGTTCACCGCGAAGACCCGCTCGCCGCCCTCCTCGTGGGCGCTGCCCGCGCGCATCATCAGCGGCCAGGTCGGCCAGGGCGTCGACCCGTCGCGCTCCGCCGGGGGTGCAGGCAGGATCTCCAGCTGGTGCACGCTCCGAGCACCCTGGCGGTGCGCCGTACCGAGGCAGTCCGCGCCGGTGTCGCCGCCGCCGATGATGACCACCCGCTTGCCCTCGGCGGTGATCGGCGTCGCGGCGAGGTCACCTTCCTGCACCCGGTTGGACGGGGGGAGGTACTCCATGGCCAGGTGGATCCCGGCCAGTTCCCGGCCGGGTGCGGGCAGGTCCCGGCCCACTGTGGCACCGCCGGCGAGCAGGACCGCGTCGTACGACGTCCGCAGCCGCTCAGCCGGAAGGTCGACGCCGACGTCGCACGAGGTGACGAACCGGGTGCCCTCCGCGCGCATCTGCTCGAGCCGACGCTCGAGGTGGCGCTTTTCCATCTTGAACTCGGGGATGCCGTAGCGCAGCAGCCCGCCGATCCGGTCGGCCCGCTCGAAGACCGTCACGTCGTGACCGGCCCGGGTGAGCTGCTGCGCGGCGGCGAGGCCGGCCGGGCCGGAGCCGACCACCGCGACGGACGTCCCAGCGCGGACCATCGGCGGTTGCGGAGTCACCCAGCCCTCGGCAAAGGCGCGGTCGATGATCTCGACCTCGACCTGCTTGATGGCGACGGCGCCGGTGGTATCGGAGGGGTTAATCCCGAGCACACAGGATGCCTCGCACGGGGCGGGGCAGAGCCGGCCGGTGAACTCCGGGAAGTTGTTCGTGGCGTGCAGCCGATCGATCGCCACCTGCCAGTCGTCGCGACGGACGAGGTCGTTCCACTCGGGGATGAGGTTGCCGAGCGGGCAGCCGTTGTGGCAGAACGGGATGCCGCAGTCCATGCAGCGTCCCGCCTGCGCGCGGACGTGCTCGGTCCCGAAGTCCTCGTAGACCTCGTGCCAATCCTGAATCCGGACGTCGACCGGGCGTCGCCGCGGCAGCTCACGCGCGGTCGTCAGGAAACCCTTGGGGTCAGGCACCGGCCGCCTCCATGACCGCCTCGTCGACCGACCGCCCCGCCTGCTCTGCCCGCCGGGTCGCCTCGAGCATTCGCTTGTAGTCCTTGGGCATGATCTTGGCGAATGCCCCGACGCGGCGCGGCCAGTCGGCCAGCAGCGCCGAGCCGACGGTGGACCCGGTGAGAGCGACGTGCCGGGTGACGACGTCGCGCAGCCACTGCCGGTCATCGGCGGTGAGATCCTCGACCTCGACCATCTGCCGGTTCACCCGGCGCTCCTGCAGGTCGAAGACGTAGGCGATCCCGCCGGACATGCCCGCGGCGACGTTGCGACCGGTCCCGCCGAGGATGACAACGCGCCCGCCGGTCATGTATTCGCAAGCGTGGTCGCCCACGCCCTCGACGACCGCGAGCGCACCGGAGTTACGTACGCAGAACCGCTCCCCCACGATCCCGCGGAGGAAGATCTCGCCGCCGGTGGCGCCGTACGCGATGACGTTGCCGGCGATGATGTTCTGCTCGGCGGCGAACGGTGCGTCGTCGTGCGGGCGGACGATCAGCCGGCCACCGGACAGTCCCTTGCCGAGGTAGTCGTTGCTGTCGCCGTACAGGCGGAGGGTGATGCCCCGAGGCAGGAACGCTCCGAAGGACTGCCCGGCCGACCCGCGGAAGGTGATGTCGATCGTCCCGTCCGGCAGCCCGTTCCCGCCGTAGCTGCGGGTGACCCGCGAGCCGAGCATCGTCCCGACCGTGCGGTTCACGTTGCGCACCGGCAGGTCCAGGGACACCGGGGTGGCATCGAGCAGGGCGCCTTCGCAGAGCTGGATCAGCGTATTGTCCAGTGCTTCTGCGAGGCCATGGTCCTGGGTTACCACTTGATGGCGGGCTGATCCCTCGGCTACGTCTGGAACGGCCAGTAGCGGTGCGAGATCCAGCCCTGCGGCCTTCCAGTGCTCGACTGCGGCGGCAGTGTCCAGCAACTCCGCATGTCCGATCGCCTCGGCCATCGTCCGGAAGCCCAGCTCGGCGAGGTAGCCGCGGACCTCCTCGGCGAGATACTCGAAGAAGGTGACGACGAACTCCGGCCGGCCGGTGAACCGCTTGCGCAGCACCGGATTCTGCGTGGCGACGCCGACCGGGCAGGTGTCCAGGTGGCAGACCCGCATCATGATGCAGCCGGAGACGACCAGCGGGGCGGTCGCGAAGCCGAACTCCTCGGCACCCAGCAGGGCGGCGACGATGACGTCCCGCCCGGTCTTGAGCTGCCCGTCGACCTGGACCACGATCCGGTCCCGCAGCCGGTTGAGCAGCAGCGTCTGCTGGGTCTCGGCCAGACCGAGTTCCCACGGCGCGCCGGCGTGCTTGAGGCTGGTCAGCGGCGAGGCGCCGGTCCCGCCGTCGTGCCCGGAGATCAGCACGACGTCGGCGTAGGCCTTCGCCACCCCTGCCGCCACCGTCCCGACCCCCACCTCGGCGACGAGCTTCACGTGAATCCGGGCCTCGGAGTTGGCGTTCTTGAGGTCGTGGATCAGCTGTGCCAGGTCCTCGATCGAGTAGATGTCGTGGTGCGGCGGGGGGCTGATCAGCCCGACCCCGGCGGTGGAATGGCGGGTCTTGGCGATCCACGGGTAGACCTTGTTGGCGGGCAGCTGCCCGCCCTCGCCCGGTTTGGCGCCCTGCGCCATCTTGATCTGCAGGTCGTCGGCGTTGACGAGGTACTCGCTGGTCACCCCGAACCGCCCGGAGGCGATCTGCTTGACCGCGCTCCGGCGCAGGTCGCCGTTCGGGTCCGGCCGGAACCGCTCGACGTCCTCGCCACCTTCGCCGGTGTTGGACTTGCCGCCGAGCCGGTTCATCGCGATGGCCAGGGTTTCGTGCGCCTCGGCCGATATCGACCCGTAGGACATCGCGCCGGTGCAGAACCGCTTGACGATCTCGCTGACCGGCTCGACCTCCTCCAGCGGGATCGGCGTGCCGAGCTTGAGCCGGAACAGCCCGCGCAGCGTCGCGTTCTCCAGCGCCAGCTGGTCCACAGCGGCGGTGTAGCGGCGGAACACGTCGTAGCGCCGGGACCGGGTCGCGTGCTGCAGCAGGAACACCGTCTCCGGGTTGAACAGGTGGATCTCGCCGTCCCGCCGCCACTGGTACTCCCCCCCGACCGGCAGACCCTGGTCCGCCCGGTCGGTCGGGTTCTCCGGGTAGGCGCGACGGTGGCGGATCGCCACCTCCTCGGCGAGCACGTCGAGGCCCACACCACCCAGGCGCGACGTCGTACCGGTGAAGTACTCCTCGACGACCTCCTGGCTCAGTCCGAGGGCCTCGAAGATCTGCGCCATGGTGTAGGACGCCACGGTGCTGATGCCCATCTTCGACATCACCTTGAGCACACCCTTGCCGAGCGCTGTCACGTAGTTGCGAATCGCGGTCTGGGGCTCCAGGCCGGGCAGCAACCGGTCGGCTGCCAGGTCCTCGACGGTCTCGAACGCGAGGTACGGGTTCACCGCGGCTGCGCCGTAGCCGAGCAGCATCGCGACGTGGTGCACCTCCCGGCAGTCCCCGGACTCCACGATGAGTCCCACCCGGGTGCGGGTCCGCTCCCGCACCAGATGGTGGTGTACGGCGGAGGTCAGCAGCAGCGACGGGATGGGGGCGCAGTCCTGGTCGCAGTCCCGGTCGGACAGCACGACGATGTGGGCACCGTCCTCGATCGCCTGCGACACCTCGGCCCGCACCTGCTCGAGCGCCGCCCGCAACGCCTCGCCGCCACCGTTGACGTCGTACCGGCCGGAGATGCGGACCGCGGCGAAACCGGGCAGGTCGCCGTCGTCGTTGATGTGCAGGATCTTCGCCAGCTCGTCGTTGTCGATGACCGGGAACGGCACGACCACCTGCCGGGACGAGGCGGCGGACGGCTCTAGCAGGTTCTGCTCGGCACCGAGCATCCGGGACAGGCTCGTGACCAGCTCCTCCCGGATCGCGTCCAGCGGCGGGTTGGTGACCTGCGCGAAGAGCTGACTGAAGTAGTCGTAGAGCAGCCGGGAGCGGGTGGACAGCACAGCAACCGGAGTATCCGTTCCCATCGAGCCGATGGGCTCGATCCCTGTGCTCGCCATGGGGGTCAGCAGGATCCGCACCTCCTCCTCGGTGTAGCCGAAGAGCAGCTGGCGGCGCAGCACCGACTCGTGGCTGGCCACGACGTGTTCGCGGTCGGGCAGCGTGGACAACTCCACCAGCCCGGCGTGCACCCAGTCGTCGTAGGGCTGCTCGGCGGCGAGAGCGGACTTGATCTCCTCGTCGGTGACGATCCGCCCGAGGGCGGTGTCGACGAGGAAGATCCGGCCGGGCTGCAGCCGACCCTTCGCGACCACCTTCGACGGCGGGATGTCCAGTACGCCGACCTCGCTGGCCAATACGACCAGGTCGTCGTCGGTCTTCCACCAGCGAGCCGGTCGCAACCCGTTGCGGTCGAGTACCGCACCGATCAGCGTTCCGTCGGTGAACGTGATGCACGCTGGGCCGTCCCAGGCCTCCATCAGCGCCGCGTGGTAGCGGTAGAACGCCCGCCGCCCGGCATCCATCTCGCCGTGGTTCTCCCAGGCCTCGGGGATCATCATGAGCACGGCGTGGGGCAGCGAGCGGCCCCCGAGCTGGAGCAGCTCCAGCACCTCGTCGAACGTCGCGGAGTCGCTCGCATCCGGCGTACAGATCGGAAACAGCCGCTGCAGATCACCGGGGATGAGATGGCTGCGCAGCCGCGACTCCCGCGCCCGCATCCGGTTGCGGTTGCCGCGGATGGTGTTGATCTCGCCGTTGTGGGCGATGTAGCGGAAGGGGTGGGCCAGCGGCCAGGACGGGAACGTGTTGGTCGAGAAGCGGCTGTGCACGAGGGCTAATGCGGACTCGTACCGGTCGTCGGCGAGGTCGGGAAAGAACGGCTGCAGCTGGGCCGTGGTCAACATCCCCTTGTAGACCAGCGTCCGGCTCGACAGCGACGGGAAGTAGGTACCGACTCCGGCGTCGGCGGTCTCCCGCTCGGCCCGCTTGCGCAGGCAGAAGACCTGACGCTCGAGCTCCTCCCCGCTGACCCCGGAGGCGCTGGCCACGAAGAGCTGCTCGAACGACGGCATCACCGACCGGGCCGTCGGTCCCACCCCCGCGGCATCGGGGTCCGTCGGCAGCGGCCTCCAGCCGAGCACCGCCAGCCCCTCCTCCTCGGCGATCCGCTCGATGATGTCGACTGCCTTCTCCGTGTGAGCCTCCTCGGCCGGCAGGAACGCCGTACCGACCGCATAGGAGCCCGAGCCGGGGAGGAAGAAGCCGACCTGCTGGCGGAGCAGGATGTCGGGGATCTGGGTGAGGATGCCGGCGCCGTCACCTGAACTGGGCTCGGCGCCCGCGGCTCCCCGATGGTCGAGGTTGTGCAGTGCGATGAGTCCTTGCTGCACGATCTTGCGGGAGCGGCGGCCATGTGCGTCGACCACGAAGGCGACACCGCACGAGTCGTGTTCAGCGGAAGGGTCGTAGAGCCCCTGCGCGGAAGGCACGGCAGAGAACTGACTCATTCGTGGCTCCCGTCGTGAGTCGCGAAACTTCTCTCAGGTGTCAGGCATCCTGCGTCCTGGGCGAGGCGAGGGACGACGGTGGCCCTGCGCCTATCAGCAGTTCAGGGTACACAGCGCGCCGGCCGCCAGCAGGCCTGCTGCCGGCTGACTCACGCCAGCCGCATCCGGATCTCTCGCGTTGCTCGATCAGGTGACAACCGCCCCGAAGGCCATCCCGACCGCAAAGGTGACCACGGCGGCGATCGTACCGAGCAGAAGTTGCCTGGATCCGCTGAACAGCCAGTGCCGGTTGGTGAATCGCGAGGTCAGGACACCGGTGCCGAACAGGGCGATCAGGGCGATGATCGCGGCGGCGGTGAGGTGGCTGGCCCCGAGCAGGTAGGGCAGCAGCGGCAGCAACGCACCGACGATGAAGGCGACGAAGGACGAACCGGCAGCGGTCCAGGGGCTGGGCAGCTCGGTTGGATCCACTCCCAGCTCCTCCAGCGCGTGCACCCGCAGCGCCTCGACCGGATCCACCGACATCTGCCGGGCCACCTCGAGGGCGAGTTCCGGGTCGACGCCGCGGTCGATGTAGACCTGCGCGAGTTCGGCCTGCTCCCCGTCGGGGTTGTGCAGCAGCTCCGCACGTTCCAGATCCAGTTGGGCTTGTGCCGACTCGCTCTGGCTGGCCACTGACACGTATTCCCCGGCGGCCATCGAGAAGGCGCCGGCCACCAGGCCGGCCAGGCCGGTGAGGGCCACGGTGCGTGGCGCCGCGCCGGCCCCGGCGACGCCGGCGATGAGGGCGAAGTTCGACACCAGCCCGTCCATGACGCCGAAGACCGCCGGGCGCAGCCAGCCCCCAGTGACATCGGAATGCTCGTGCCCGATCGGCGCCCCGACCGGATGCCGGGCGTCCTCGGCTCGCGGCGCTCGGCTAGTCATCGGGCGGCGAACGGCTCGGGTCGGACTTGCGCAGGGAAACCTTCTCTCCGCTCGGATCGTCCCCGGGCGCGCCGTCCCCGGCCTCGCTGCTGTCGCCCGCGCCGCTGCTGCCGGCTGCGCGGCGCGGCTGCCGTCCCGGCAGGTACAGGTCGGTCTCCCGAGGGCGGCGGTGAGTGAGCATCCAGCCGACGGCGAGCAGGAACACCACGATCGAGGTCCACACGTTCAGCCGCACGCCGAAGATCCGCTCGGCGGTGTCGATCCGCAGCCCCTCGATCCACACCCGCCCGGCGCAGTACGCCGCGACGTACAGGGCGAAGGCCCGGCCGTGACCGAGCCGGAACCGCCGGTCGGCCCAGATGACAAGAGCTGCGACGCCGAGGTTCCACACCAGTTCGTACAGGAACGTCGGCTGGAACGTGCCGACGACGATGGGCTCACCGTCGGCATCTGTGGCGGCTCGCCCACCGCCGGGCACCTGCTCGTAGATCGTCAGCCCCCACGCGGCGTCGGTTGGCCGGCCGTACAGCTCGTTGTTGAACCAGTTGCCCAACCGGCCGATCGCCTGCGCGACGACGACCCCCGGCGCCATCGCGTCGGCCATGGGCGGCAGCCGCAGCCCGCGCCGCCGGCAGGCTATCCATGCCCCGACGCCTCCGAGGGCGACCGCCCCCCAGATCCCGAGACCGCCCTGCCAGATCTTCAGCGCGTCGACCGGGTTGCCGCCCTCGCCGAAGTACGGCTCCGGTGTGCTGATGACGTGGTACAGCCGGCCGCCGACGATCCCGAACGGCACTGCCGTCACGGCGATGTCGGTGATGTCGCCGCGGCGGCCACCGCGCGCGACGTACCGGCGCTCGGCAATCCAGACGGCGACGCCGATGCCGACGATGATGCACAGCGCATACGCCCGGATGGGCACCGGCCCGATCTGCCAGACCCCCTGTGTTGGGCTGGGGATGGCCGCAAGGATCACAGGTTCGAGGGTAGCCGCAGCAATCGCCTGCCCCGCCGCGACCGGCCGGCTACTGCTGGACGAACGGCAGGTCGCGCTGCAACAGCATCTCGAAGACGATCCCCGGCTCACTCTCGGCCGGCAGGCTCAGGCTGACGACGACGACCGGGCCGTCCGCGCCGACCTCCTCGAGCGTCAGGCGTTCGCTTATCGCTGTGCCAGTGACGAGACTGACGCCCTCGGTGTAGAGCGACTCGAACATGCCGACGCCCGCTGCCGCGGCGTCGCCCTCCTCGAAGTGGTACACAACCGTGACTGCGGCAGCGCCGTCGCCGTCGACTGCCCAACCGATGCCGACTGTGTCGAACGAATCCGTGGTCGGCTCGAGGCCACCGTTGGACAGCACCGCGGCGACCACATCGGCGTTGTCCAGCGCGGACGCCACCAAAGCCAACGAGTCGTCGTCGGCCAGCGTGTCCGCAGCTCCGGCGACCCACTCCTTGACGAAGGACGTCGACGGTGAGGCGGCAATGCGGCCGCCGTCCTGCGACATCCGCAAGGGGACGCCGAGCGGACGTGCAGCCGACACGTCCGCGAAGGTGGGTGCGAAGTCCTCGCCGTCGCCGGCACTAGCGACGTCGTCGGACACCTGGGTCAGATCAGGGCTCAGCATGTCGTCATCGAACTCCCCGCTGAGCACAGCGAACCGCTTCGGAGGCGTCGATTGCTCGACGAAGGCGTCGACGTCGACCAGCGACCAGCCCAGCTCCTCATCGAACTCCTCGATCCGGGCGATCTGCTGCCTGTTGAAGACCTCGGCGAGGGGCACGAACACCGGCGCCACCGGCTGGTCCTCCGCCTCGACGCCGGTGAGCGGCAGGATCCAGCCGGAGAGCTCATCGATACCGAACCCGGTCGGCCGCTCAAGGCCGGACAGCTCGGTAGCGGCGGCCAGATCGGCGGTCTGGATCAGCAGGCCGTCGGTCCCCACCGAAGCAGGCAGTTCGGCGAGCGCCGCCTCGACCGAGTAGCCGTCGCCGCTGCGCAAGCCGGAACCGGCCTCCACACCACCGCCGCCGCTGTCGCCGCCGCTGTCGCCGCCGCTGTTGCCGCCGCTGTTGCCGCCGCTGTAGCTGTCGCACGCACTCGCCGCCAGGCAGGCGAATGTCAGGACGGTCAGCTTCCGCCGGGAGTTCATGCGTGAATCCTCCGTCCACCGACGCGATGGGGGAAGGGCTCTCCGAGCCGCTTTCAAGATCAATTCGGGGTTGTGGTTGCTTCCAAGCGCTTGGGTTCACATGGTCGTCGCAACACCTCGAGTTGATCATGCGCGTGGATCGGCACGGCGGACCCCGGCGGCCAGTTCGGCGGCCAGATCCGCCACAGCCTGGACCCCGCTGTCCCCGTCCGGGGCCTCGAGCAGGACCCGGACGAACGCCGAACCGCTGATCACCCCGTCGGCATACGACGCCACCTCGGCGGCTTGGCCACCGCTGCTGACACCGAGCCCGACCGCCACCGGCAGGTCACTGACCTCGCGTACCCGCGCCACCAGGCCGGGTGCCACGGCGCTCACGGTTGCGCGCGCGCCGGTGACGCCCATCGTGGACGCCGCGTATACGAAGCCGCGGCAGACAGCTGTGATCCTGGCCAGCCGGGCGTCGGTCGACGACGGCGCGACGAGCAGCACCGGGTCGAGCCCGGCATGGGAGCACGCGGCCAGCCACGGCCCGCCCTCCTCCGGCGTCAGGTCTGGCGTGATGACGCCCGCGCCCCCCACGCCGGCCAGCTCGATGGCAAATCGCTCGACGCCGTAACGCTCGACCGGGTTCCAGTACGTCATGACGAGGACCGGTACGCCGCAGCGCGCCACCTCGCCGACCGTGGCCAGAACTTCACGAGTTCCGGTCCCGGCGGCCAGCGCCTGGTCCACCGCTGCCTGAATCGTGGGGCCGTCCATCAGCGGATCGCTGTAGGGCAACCCGATCTCGACGATGTCGACACCGGCCTCGACCATGGCCCGCAGCGCACGCACGCAGCCGGTCGCACTGGGAAATCCGGCCGGGAGATAGCCGATCAACGCCGCCCGGTCCTCCGCCCGCGCCCGCGCAAAGGCGGCAGCGATCACCCCTGCTCCACCCGGCTGCGTCCGCTGCGCTCCTGTGGTGTTGCTCCCGGACGAAGCCCGGCTCACATCTGCTCGCCCGGCGGGCCCGCCGTCACGTCGGCCGGCGCGTCCAGGTCGCCGAGGACGGCGAACCACCGCGCGGCGGTGTCCACGTCCTTGTCCCCGCGGCCGGACAGGTTCACCACGATGACCGCGTCCGGGCCGAGACGGCGGCCCAGCTGCATCGCCCCGTAGACCGCGTGGGCGCTCTCGATGGCCGGGATGATGCCCTCCGTCCGGCACAGCAGCCGGAACGCCTCCATCGCCTCGGCGTCGGTCACCCCGGCATAGACGGCCCGGCCGCTGTCCTTGAGCCAGGCATGCTCGGGGCCGACTCCCGGGTAGTCCAGACCGGCCGAGATCGAGTGGGTGACTGCCGTCTGCCCGTCCGCGTCCTGAAGCAGGTAGGACCGTGCCCCGTGCAGTACGCCGGGCGATCCGGCGACCAGCGTGGCGGCATGCCGTCCACTGGACACGCCGTCGCCGGCCGCCTCGAAGCCGTAGAGACCCACCGACTCGTCGCCGATGAACTCGTGGAAGATGCCGATCGCGTTGGAGCCGCCGCCGACGCAGGCCGCGATCGCGTCGGGCAGCCGGCCGGTCAGCTCCATCACCTGCCCGCGGGTCTCCTGCCCGATGATCGCGTGGAAGTCGCGGACCATCACCGGGAACGGATGCGGCCCGGCCACCGTGCCGAGCAGGTAGTGGGTGGTGTCCACAGTGGACACCCAGTCCCGCATCGCCTCGTTGATGGCGTCCTTCAGCGTCCGCGAGCCGGTGCACACGGGCACCACCTCGGCGCCCAGCAGACGCATCCGGGCCACGTTGAGTGCCTGCCGGACGGTGTCCTCCTCGCCCATGTAGACACAGCACTCGAGCCCGAGCAGCGCGGCTGCCGTCGCGGTCGCCACACCATGCTGGCCTGCGCCGGTCTCGGCGATCACCCGCGGCTTTCCCATCCGGCGGGTCAGCAGAGCCTGGCCGAGCACATTGTTGATCTTGTGTGATCCGGTGTGATTGAGGTCCTCGCGCTTGAGCAGGATCCGCGCACCGCCGGCATGCTCCGACAGCCGGGTCGCGTCGGTCAGCGGCGACGGCCGGCCGGTGTAAGTGTGGTGGAGTCCAGCCAGCTCAGCCCCGAACGCAGCGTCCGAGCGCGCTTCGGCGTACGCCTGCTCCAGCTCGTCCAGCGCTGCCATCAACGCCTCGGGCACAAAGCGGCCGCCGTACGGCCCGAAGTGACCGGAGCTATCGGGCTGTGTCACTGCCGCCGCGGCGGACAGTGCGTCGGGGGCGGTGCTCACGGAAATGCTCGTCTCACCTGGACGGGCGTGGCGTGGCCGGGTGTGCGCCTGCGGTGACGAGTTCGGCGACTGCCTCCCGTGGACTGTCCGAGCGCACGAGCCCCTCCCCGACCAGGACCGCGTCGGCTCCGGCGCAAGCATAGGAGATCAGGTCGTGCGGCCCGCGCACACCGGACTCGGCGATCTTGATCACGCCCGAGGGTAGGCCGGGAGCGATCCGCTCGAAGATGCTGCGGTCGATGTCCAGGGTGACGAGGTTGCGGGCGTTGACGCCGATCACCCGGGCACCCGCAGCCAGCGCGCGGTCGGCCTCGGCCTCGGTGTGCACCTCGACGAGGGCCGTCATCCCGAGGGACTCGACGCGCTCGAGCAACCCGATGAGTGCGTTCTGCTCCAGGGCGGCGACGATGAGCAGGCAGGCGTCCGCCCCGCGGGCGCGCGCTTCGTGCACCTGGTACGAGCTGACGATGAAGTCCTTGCGCAGCACCGGAATGTCGACTGCCGAGCGCACGGCGTCGAAGTCGGCGAGCGAGCCGCCGAAGCGGCGGTTCTCGGTGAGCACACTGATCATGCGGGCACCGCCCTCGGCGTACTCGCTGGCGAGACGGGCCGGATCCGGGATGCGGGCGAAGGACCCCGCGGACGGGCTGGCGCGCTTCACCTCGGCGATGACGCCGACCCCTGGCGCCCGGAACGCGGACAGGACGTCCAACGGTGTGCTGCGGGCGGCGGCCGCCCGTTTGACCTCGGACAGGGGGACTGCACGTTCACGAGCGGCGAGATCCTGCCGTACTCCGACAAGGATTTCCTCGAGCACACTCACCGCTTGGTTGCCCCCTCGGTACGACCGCTGCCCATCACTGTAGCCAGCCGGTCCGGCGGCCCCGGGCTCGGGTCGTGGTGGCGCACGAGGGTGAGTGGCGCCCGGCACCTCGGGAGGGTGGAATGACGCCATGCCCTCCGAGCGGTTGCATGCCGACGACTCGGTGCTCGTTCGGTGGGCACAGGACGGGCGCTCCGAGGCCTTCGAGCACCTCGTACGCCGACATCGGGTGCCGGTCTACCGAACGGCGCTGCGGCTCACCGGCGACACGCACCTTGCCGACGATGTCGCTCAGGACGCGTTCATCGCCGCTTGGGAGTCCCTGCAGCTGTTCCGAGCCGACAGCTCGTTCGCCACCTGGCTCTACCGCATCGTGGTCAACCGGGCAAGAAACAGCTTTCGCGGCCGGCGTGACGTGCCTGTCGATGACGTACCCCTCGACGGGTTCCACCCAGGCGCTGACACCGAGGCGATGGCCCGGGAGGGCTCACAGCGGGTGCTGTCCGCGATCGTGGAGCTGCCGTTCGAGCAACGAGCACCGTTAGTGCTTCGCCTATTCGAGGAACTGACGTATGAAGAAATAGCGCAGATTCTGAACATCTCACCGGATGCCGTCCGCGGACGGTTGCACAGAGCGCGACACCAGCTGGCCAAAACGCTGGGAGGTGCACGATGACACCGCCGGAAAACCCCACGTCGCTGCCCTGTGGCGCCGACCTGGACGAGCTTACGGTGCAGGTCGTCGAACGTACGCCAGCACAGGATCCGGAGCATCAGTCCGGCTGCACGCACTGCCGGGCCGCGTTGGCGGAGCTGCGCGCGCTCTGGTCCCCTGTGCACGCACTCGCCGACGAGGAGGTAGTCGCACCGGAGGACCTGGTGGAACGGGTTCTGGACCAGATCCAGGAACTGGACTACACCGGGGGACGCGCGGTGATCGGCGCCGACGACGGAGACACCGCGATCGCCGTTCGGGTGGTGGCCGTCATCGCACGCAAGGCGGCCGACAGCGTGAACGGCACCCTGTTGGCGATGTGCCGGGCCAGCGCTGACGTAGAGGTCGGTGCGGTCGGACGCTCCGTCGTCGTACGACTGGAGTTGGTCGCGGCTCTGGGCATGCACCTGCCGTCCCTGAGCGCGCAGATCCAGCGCGCAGTTCGGGAGCACGTCGCTGCGTTGACCGGTTTGTCCGTTGTAGCCGTCGACGTCTCAGTGGTCGAGGTGGCCGAGGGCATAAACCGGCCGCCGAACGGGTACTAAAAGAAATCCACCGGCACACGTGACGAATCGCGGCCCCGGTGTGTCCAACCACTGAGACTCCGCGACCGTCGCGGAAACGAGAGGAGATCAATGAGCAGCCCGACCGCCGAGACCAGCTCGATGACCACCGGCAAGCCGAGCGCGTCCTCCGACCTGGTGACGAGCCAGGGCAGGACCACCATCGCCGACGCCGTCGTACGCAAGATCGCCGGTGTGTCCGCCCGCGAAGTGTCAGGCGTGCACAAGCTGGGCACCGGTGGTGCCAGGGCCATGGGCGCGCTGCGTGAGCGCATCCCGGGCTCTTCGGGACCGAACGTGTCGCAGGGCGTCACGGTAGAGGTGGGCGAGCGGCAAGCCGCGATCGACCTCGACATCGTCGTTGAGTACGGCGTCTCCATCGTCGATGTCGCTGCCTCCATCCGGCGCAACGTGATCACCTCGCTGCAGCGAATGACCGGCCTGGAAGTTACCGAGGTCAACGTCTCCGTCGACGACATCTACATCCCGGGCGACGACCAGCAGGAGCCGTCCGAGCCGCCGCGCGTGCAGTGACCGCCCTACCGACGGTCCCGGACCCCGACGCGCTAGTGGCGGCGACGCTGGCCTGCCCGCACGTCGCGTCGATGAGCGGGGGACTGCTCGGCGAGGTGGCGACCTATCTGCCCGGACGACGGGTGCGCGGAATTCGGACCCGCCCCGATGGCGTCGAGGTGCACGTCATCGGGGTGTTCGGCCCGAGTGTCACCGAGATCGTCAGTCAGGTCAGGGCGGCCGTGGAACCGCTGGTGCGCGGCACGGAACTCACCGTCCACGTCGACGATCTCGCCGCCGATCTGGACGACCCAACAACGAAAGGTGCCCGCAGTGCTTAGTCCTAGTGTCCTCGGCGTCGTCGTCGGCCTCGCGCTCGGCTTCGCCGCCGCCTTCGGTGGCTTCTACGCGTTCCTCATCGTGGCGGTGTTCGCCGTCATCGGGTACGTCGCCGGTAAGGTGGTCGAGGGCGAGATCAATCTGGGCGCGTTCCTGGGCTCGCGCAGCGACCGCCGATGACGGCGTACGCCGCGGCGGGGACCGTATCCAGTCTGAGGCAGTCCGACCCTGGCGGTCCCGGCCGGACGGTCATCGCCGACCGGGTAGTGGAACGTGTCGCCGCCCAGGCCGTGGCCGAAGTCGATCGTGCCACCGGGGTAGCGAGATCCATTCTCGGGGTCGCCCTCGGCGCGACAGATGAACGCACCCGAGCCAAGGTGAGCGCTGACGTCGACGGCGGCATCGTGTCCGTGCGCGTCATCCTTGCGGTGATCTGGCCGAGCCCGGTCAGGGCGGTGACCCGCGAAGTCCGCGAGCACGTGACCACACGGGTACAGGAACTGACCGGCCTGCGGGTTGCCGACGTCGACGTCCAGGTGTCGGAACTGCTGACCGCAACAACCCAACCGGCGCGGGTGCAGTGACCGTGAAACTCACGAACCGGGTTCTTGCCGTGATGGTGGCGCTGGCCCTGCTGGTGCTCAGCGTGCTGGTCCTGGTCGAGATCGTGTGGATCCTCGCACTCGGCGGCACGCAACCAGTCGTGTTGCCGTATCCCCCGGTGACCGACTATCTCGCCGAGCTGACTTGGAACAGCGCCCCTGCCCGGGCAATCCTGATCGGCTTGGTCATCGTCGGCCTGCTGCTCATCGCGGCCGAATTTCGGCGCAGCAAGCCGGGACTGCTCACGCTGGCCAGCAGCAGTGCCCCCGTCACGGCGGGCGTCGAACGCCGCACGCTGCAGAAGGCGGCCGCCGCAGCGGCCACCGATGTTGACGGGATCAGCACCGCCAGAGCGCGGGTGTCACGGCGCCAGGTCAACGTGTCCGCGGTATCCGGGCTGCGGGACGGCGGCGGCTTGCAGGATCAGGTCGCGGCGCGGATGCAGTCCTGGATCGACGAACTGAACCTGGCCAGTCCACCGGCGCTGTCGGTCAAGGTCGACCAAGGGAGGTCCAGGTGACGCTGCCCGCGCTGGACCGAACCCCCGTGGCCACCCGGACGAATCGAGTCGGCCTGCTGCTGCTGGGCCTGCTGCTGCTTGCCGGCGGCGTGGTGGGTCTCGTCGTGAGCTTCGGTGGCTTCGGCGACGGCCGGCAGCAGCGCCCGGCTCTGGATCCGGCCACCCGGTCCTTCGCCGCCGAGAACACGTGGTTCTGGATCGCCGTAGCGGGGGTCGCACTCCTCGTGGCCATCCTCGCGCTGCTATGGCTGCGGGCTCAGCTGTCGACGAGCCGCCTGAACACCATCAACCTCGAATCCGACCGCTCACGGGGGGCCACGAGTCTCGAGGTATCCGCGCTCGAGCGGGCGTGCTCGGGCGAGCTCGAGTCCCGACGCGGCATCGGCCGGGCGAGCGCCGTGATGCTGGGAAGCCAATACTACCAACGGCTTGTCCTGCTCATCTCCCTGGATGGCCGCGAGCCACTGCGAGCGGTCGACAACGGAATCCAGTCAGAAGTGTTACCCAAAGTCAGGCAGGCATTGGAGAATCCGGACCTGCCGGTACGGATCGAATACCGGCTCGCCACGCACCCTGTCAGGGTGGCCAGCTAAAGGAACTACATCAATTCGCTAGTCGCTAGACCCATGTCCGAATACCCGGATGTGGGAAACGGTTCGGTTAGTTTCGGAGGATGAGTAATGCTCAGCAACAACGACGTCCAAGATGTGATGGGCTCCCCGGTACACGACGCGTCGGGAGAGAAGATCGGCAAGGCGGGGCAGGTCTATCTCGACGACGAATCGGGCGCACCGGAGTGGGTCACCGTCAGCACCGGTCTGTTCGGCACCAAGGAAAGCTTCGTGCCGGTCACGCAGGCCAGCTTCACCGACGGTGTCCTCACCGTCCCGGTAGCCAAGAGCACCGTGAAGGACGCTCCTCAGATCGACGAGGACGGTCACCTGAGTCCTGAGCAGGAGGCGGAGCTGTACAGGCACTACGGCCTGCAGTTCGAGGGTTCCGGCCAGCAGGACATGCCAGACCAGGGCATGGCGACGGGCCAGGGCGCCGGGCAGAACTACCGGTCCGACGACGACCGCCGCGACCGGACGGGTGAGGCTGGCGTCGAGGGCCGGGATACCTCCGGCCCGACAACGGACGACGCGATGACGCGCTCGGAGGAGCAGTTGAACGTCGGCACCGAGAAGGTGCAGACCGGTCGGGCCCGGCTGCGCAAGTACGTCACCACCGACACCGAGACCGTTCAGGTCCCCGTCAGCCGGGAGGAGGTTCGTGTCGAGCGCGAGCCGATCACCGAGGGCAACCGCGGCGACGCGGTGGCCGGCGGCGACCTGACCGAGGAGGAGCACGAGGTCACGCTGACCGAGGAGCGGGCCGTGGTGAGCAAGGAGACCGTGCCGGTCGAGCGGGTCAAGCTGGGCACCGAGACCGTGCAGGACACCCAGCAGGTCTCCGAGGAGGTCCGCTCGGAGCAGATCGACGTGGACGGTGACACCGACCGCACCGACCGCACCGACCGCACCGCCGGCACCACCGACCGCGACGAGCCGCGGCGCTAAGCATGACTGGCGGCTCGCCGAGTCGCCAGGTAGTTGCGGGCATGGGGTTTCCTGTTCCCGAACGTAGAGAAAGGAGCTCCACATGGACATCGGACAGTCGTTGTCTAATGCGCTGGATTCGGTACTCGAATTCTTGCCAAAGCTGATCGGGTTCTTGCTGATCCTGATCATCGGCTACATCATCGCCAAGATCATCGCCAAGATCATCACCAAGGTGCTGCAGAAGTTCGGCTTCGACAAGGCCGTGGAGAAAGGCGGGGTGAAGAAGGCGCTGGACAAGAGTCAGTACGACGCCTCGGACATCCTGGCCAAGATAGTGTTCTACGCGGTGATGCTGTTCGTGCTGTCGACGGCCTTCGGGGTCTTCGGAGACAATCCGATTAGCGACTACCTCGCAGCGATCATCGGGTACCTGCCCAAGGTGTTCGTCGCGATTCTCATCGTCGTGATCGCCTCGGCCATCGCAGCCGGCGCCAAGAGCCTTATTCAGAACAGCCTCGGCGGACTGTCATATGGTGCGGTGCTGGCCAATGTAGTCTCGGTGCTGATCCTTGCTCTCGGAGTCATCGCCGCGCTCAACCAGCTCCAGATCGCGGAGAACGTCGTCAACGGGCTGCTCTACGCAGGTCTAGCCGCACTCGTTGGTGTGATCGTGGTTGCCGTTGGCGGTGGTGGTATCAAGCCGATGACTTCTCGCTGGGAGCAGACGCTGGCCAAGTACGACGAGGAGAAGCCGAGGATGGCCGAGCAGGTCCGCAACGCCCCCAGCGTCAAGGACCAGGCCGCGCAGGCCAGGGACGAGACTCAGGCTTACCGCTAGCAGTCGCTCGACCGGACTGGTGCCGCCAACCAAAGCGGCGGGTCGACCCACCGATTGATCAGAAGAGGAGCACCACCATGCAGATCCCCAAGGAACAGATCATGGAATTACTCAAGTCGCGTGGCGACAAGAGCCAGGCAGATCAGGCCGACTCCGAGCTGCCCGACCAGGTGGACACCGAGAAGGACCAGGGCTTGCTGAGCAAGTTCAACATCAATCCGCAAGACCTTATGGGCGGGTTGGGTGGCAAGCTCGGCCTGTAGCCGCTACGACACAGTGCCGGGCGGAGGTCTCCCTGAGGCCTCCACTCGGCACTGCAGATGACGTCCGGACCGAGGATCGGTAGCGACAGATGGACTTTAGGTTGCCCGCGTGATGCCGTCCCGGTCTGGACCATCGGCGGCTGATGCACGGCGCGAGTTCCGTCGGTTCGTGCTCGAACATCATCCCGACCGGGGTGGGGACCCGGAGGTGTTCCGGGCGGGGGTGACGGCCTACCGCACAGCGGGGACAGCGCACGGCATCGATCCACCGCGATATCCTCCGGTTGCGGTATACCGGCGACGTCGCGGCCCCGCGGCGGTCATCGACCGCCTGCGCCGCACCCGTGAGAGCCGTCGGCGCCGCCCCCGGGTCCGGTGACAGCGGTCCTCCTGCACGCGTTCGTCCTCGCCCGGTTGTGGGCAGTCCTGTCGGACGGACACGATGACAGAGCAGGCCGCTCACCGCGATCTGTGATTTCCTGCGGGCGAGCCGCAGCTACCAGCTGGGATCGAAAACTTGGCAAAGGCAGTCCAGCGCTACCGCAACGTGGTCATCAGCGGTCTCGCGCACCTCGACGCACCCCATGTACTCACTTCTGCCGACATCGAGGAGGAGTTGGCTCCGGCGCTGCGGCGGCTACGACTGCGCCCAGGGTTGATGGAACACGTCGCGGGCATCTCCGAACGCCGCGTCTGGGAGATCGGCACGATGCCCAGCACCGCCGCCGCTTCGGTCGGCGAGCTGGCTCTCACTAGGAGCGCTGTGGCATCGCAGGACATCGGCGTACTCGTCAACACCTCGGTGGACCGCGACTACCTCGAGCCGTCCACGGCCAGCATCGTGCACGGCAGGCTCGGGCTCCCCACGACGGCGCTCAACTTCGACCTGGGCAACGCCTGCCTGGGTTTCCTCAACGGGATGAGCCTGGTCGCGGCGATGATCGAGCAGGGCGAGATCGACCACGGCCTCGTCGTCGACGCCGAGGGGAGCCGCTTCGTCGTGGAGTCCACCATCGCCCGGCTGCTGGCCGACGCCACGCCCGCCGCGTTTCGCGCACAGTTCGCGACCCTCACGCTCGGCTCCGGGGCGGCGGCGATGGTGCTGTCCCGCGCCGACCTCGTCGAGGGCGGACACCCATACCTCGGTGGGCTGTCCCGTGCCGGCACCGAGCACGCCCTGCTCTGCACCGGGAAGCGTGAGGAGATGACCACCGACGCCCATCGCCTGCTCCTCGCCGGTCTGGAGATCGCCGCCACCACCTGGAAGGAAGCGGTGGACACCTTCGACTGGGATCCCAGGGGCTTCGACCTGTACGCCGTCCACCAGATCAGCAAGGTGCACACCCGAGCCATCTGCGACACCCTGAACCTGGATGAGAGCAGCTTCCCGCTGATCTATCCGACGTTCGGCAACATCGGCCCGGCCTCGATCCCGACGGTGCTGTCCAAGTCAGCACAGGACGGGCGGCTGTCCGCGGGCGACCGGGTCATCCTGATGGGCATCGGGAGCGGGATCAACGCCACTGCCGCGGAAGTGCTTTGGTGAGGCTGTGACCCCGGCTAGCTCAGTCCCTTCCGCTGCTGCTGTGTGCTCACGGACGCAGCTCGACTCGTTGTTCCCCGCCGTCTGGCGCACGACGACCATCGGTGGGCTGACCTACGCCTACGTCGACGAGGGCGTCGGCCACCCTGTCGTGCTCGTGCACGGCAATCCCACCTGGTCCTTTCACTTCCGGTCGCTGGTCGATCGGCTGCCGGCTGCCGGTTACCGTGTCGTTGCGCCCGACCACATCGGCATGGGCCGATCGGCGAAGCCGACGCGGACCGGCTACCCGCACACGTTGGCGCGCCGGGTGGCCGACTTCACCGAGTTCATGGCCGCCGTCGTCCCCGACGGCCCGGTCACCCTGGTGGTGCACGACTGGGGCGGGTCGATCGCGTTGACCTGGGCGGTCGCCCATCCGGACCGGATCGCCCGCCTGGTCCTGCTCAACACCGCAGCCTTCCCCCTTCCGGCCGGCAAGGGTCTGCCGTTGGCACTGCGTGCGACCCGGACACCGCTGGGCGCCCTCGCCGTCCTCTACGGCAACGCCTTCGCTGTCGGTGCGGCACTGCTCGGTGCGCGCCGTCGGCTGCCCGCACCCGTGCGCCGGGGCTACCTCGCGCCGTACGACCGGCCGAGCCGGCGGGTCGCCGTACTGGAGTTCGTCCGCGACATCCCGGTGCGCACCGGCGATCCGGCGCACGCGGTGCTACGCGACACCGAGCAGCGGCTGGCTGTGTTCCGGGACCGTCCGGTGCTGATCTGTTGGGGGATGCGGGACTTCGTGCTGGACGCGGACATCCTGCGTCGATGGCTGGAGATCTTCCCGGCTGCCGACGTGCACCGGTTCGCCGACGCCGGCCACTACGTTATGGAGGACGCGACCGAGGCCGTCGGAGATCTGGTGGTAGAACTCCTGGCGCGCCCGAGCAGCGCCGCGCCGGCCGGGGCACGTTGACCGACGGCTCTCTGGTCGCCCTGTTGCGGGAGGCGGCGGGAGCACATCCTGCCCGCGCGGCGCTGGTGCTGCCGACCGGGCGGCGGCACACCCCGGGACCCGGCGGGTTCACAGTGACGTCGTACGCCGAGCTGCTGGAGCGCACCGACACCACCGCGGCACGGCTGGCCGGGCTGGGGATCGGACCGGGCATGCGCACCGCGCTGATGGTCCCGCCGGATCGGGACTTCTTCGCCCTGACCTTCGCGCTGCTCAGGATCGGTGCGGTCCCCATCCTGATCGATCCCGGAATCGGTCTGGTCAGGGTCCGGCGGTGCCTCGCGGAGGTGGCCCCGGAGGCCTTTGTCGGCGTGCCGAGGGCGCACCTCGCCCGGTTGCTTCTGCGTTGGTGCCCTAGCGCGCGGCTGCTCGTCACCGTCGGCCGCGGTCTGTCCGGTGCGGTGTCGCTGGGCAAGCTGCCACCCGCCCAGGAGCCGCTCCCGGAGCCAGCCGCCGACCAGAGCGCCACAGCAGCCATCGCTTTCACCAGCGGAAGCACCGGGCCGCCGAAGGGCGTGGAGTACCGCCAGTCGCATTTCCTCGCCCAGATCGAGCTCATCCGCAGCCTGTACGACGTCCGCGCCGGTGAGGTCAGCCTGTCCACGTTCCCGCCGTTCGCGCTGTTCGGTCCCGCGCTCGGGCTCACCACGGTGATCCCGCGGATGAACCCGTCGAAGCCGGCCCGCGCCGACCCCGCCAGGATCGCCGACGCCGCAAACGGCTTCGGCGCCACGCTGATGTTCGGCTCGCCGGCGCTGCTCGACACGGTCGGGCGCTGGGGTGCGGTCTCCGGCGCCCGGATGCCGACGCTCACCCGGGTCCTGTCAGCGGGCGCTCCGGTCACGCCGGCGGTGCAGCGCCGCTTTCTGGCCATGCTCGGCCCGGAGGCAGAGATCCACACCCCGTACGGCGCGACGGAGGCCCTGCCGGTCACCTCGATCGGCAGCCGTGACGTGCTCACCCTCACCGAGCCGGGCATCTGCGTAGGGCGCCCGGTTGCCGGCGTCGACCTCGCAATCCTGCCGATCACCGACGAGCCAATGCCGTCAGCGGACAGGTTCCTGAGCATCGGGGAGACCGGGGAGATCGTCGTACGCGGACCGAACGTCACCGCCTCCTACGCCGAGCGCCCGGCCGGCACCGCGGCAGCGAAGACCCGGTGGGACGACCAGCTGGCGCACCGGATGGGCGACCTCGGCTTCCTGGACCCGGCCGGCCGACTCTGGTTCTGTGGACGCAAGGCGCACCGGGTGCTCACCGCGAACGGCCCGATGTTCACGGTGCCCTGCGAGGCGGTCTTCAACGCCCATCCGGCGGTATTCCGCTCCGCCCTGGTCGGGGTCGGGCCACCCGATCTGCAGCGCCCGGTCCTGTGCGTCGAACTGGAGCCGGCCGCCGGCCGCCGGACGGAGCTGACCGCGCAGCTGCTCGCCCTCGGCGCCTCGCACGAGCACACCGCGATGATCCGCACGGTGCTGTACCACCGCGGCTTCCCGGTCGACATCAGGCACAACGCCAAGATCGACCGGGTGGCACTCGCCCGCTGGGCCGCCCGTCGGCTTAGGACATGAAGGTTCTGGTCACCGGTGGCGGCGGGTTCCTCGGAGCCGCCGTCGTACGCCAGCTCGTCGCCCGAGGGGACGACGTGCGAAGCCTGACCCGCGGGTCCTACCCCGAGCTGGCGACCCTCGGCGTAAGCAGCTTCCGAGGCGATCTCAGCGACTCCGGCGTGGTGCGGGCAGCCGTGGCCGGTTGCGACGTCGTCTTCCACGTCGGGGCCAAGGCCGGTATCGCGGGCTCGGCGCGGGAGTACACCGCCACCAATGTCGACGGCACCCACAACATCATCGCCGCCTGCCGCGCCAGTGGAGTCCGGCGGCTGGTCTACACCTCGACGCCCAGCGTCGTGGCGGTCCGGGGCGGAATCGCCGGCGGCGACGAGTCGCTGCCGTATGCACGGCGGCACCAGTCGGCGTACCCGGAGACCAAGGCCGAGGCCGAACAAGCTGTCCTCGCGGCGAACGGCGCCGGCCTGGTCACGGTGGCGCTGCGTCCGCATCTGATCTGGGGGCCGGGTGACACCCAGCTGGTGCCGCGCATCCTCGAGCGGGCCCGGCGCGGCCGGCTGCGCTTCGTCGGCGACGGCGACAACCTCGTCGACTGCACTTACATCGACAACGCCGTTCAGGCGCACCTGCTGGCGGCGGACCGGCTTCGTCCGGGTTCGCGCATCTGCGGCCGGGCCTACTTCATTTCTCAAGGCGAGCCGCTGCCCATCAGGGAGCTGGTCAACCGGATACTGACGGCTGCCGGGATGCAACCGGTCACCGCCACGATTCCGTTCCCGTTCGCCTATGCCCTGGGTGGCCTCTGCGAAGCGGTGTTCGGGCTCGTCGGTCGCGGCGCCGAGCCGCCGATGACGCGATTCCTGGCCCGGCAGCTGGCCACCACGCACTGGTTCGACATCAGCGCCGCTCGACGCGACCTCGGGTACCAGCCAGTTGTGAGCATCAGTGACGGCTTGGCCCGGCTCGGTGAGCATCTGCGTCGGCAGTGACATCCAGGGCTTGAGCGTCTCCCAGGATCATGGCCGCTGCTGGCGGGTCGGATCCTCGCCGCGGTCGAGGGCGTCCCAGGTCTCCCGGTCCCCCGCCGGTTCGGCAGTCTCCGGTATGGCACGGGCGGGCGGGGGGCTGGCCTGACCGGCCGTAGGGGCGTCGTACCGGGCGCCCATGACCGGCCACCTGCGCGAGCGCAGGACCGTCGCTGCCCCGAGCAGCACCGCGAGCCCACCGGCCAGTACGGCGATCAATGCGCCGGTGCTCCCCGACACCTCGAGGACGCCGGCCGGCAGGCCGACGTCGAGCGCGGCGTCGCGGGCGCGCCCGGCACGCACCTCGCCCAGCCACGGCGTTGCAGCGGCCACCATACCCGCCCCTGCGGCCAGCACGACCAGCCCGATCGCCACCCGACCCGACCGCCGGGTCGCCAGCAGGCCGACGGCACCGGCGAGTACGACGAGCGCCAGGCCCGGCACCAGCGGCGCGGCCGTGGCGCCCGCCACCGTGTCGGCGACCGGCGGCAGCGGGGAGTCGCGGACCACCCGGAGGTCCAGCCACGGCCTGCCCCCGGCGAGCAGCCCGAGCGCCCCGGCGGCGGCCGTCAGCAGCACCGCGGCGGTGAACTCCCGACGGGGGCTCATGTCACCGGCGTCAAGCTGCCGGCGGTGGCGATCGCCTGGAGCACCGCCCGGGCCTTGTTCTCGGTCTCCCGCTCCTCTGCCAGCGGGTCGCTGTCCGCGACGATGCCCGCCCCTGCCTGCACATAGGCCACTCCGTCGCGGATCAGCGCGGTGCGGATCGCGATCGCCATGTCCAGGTCCCCGGCGAAGTCCAGATACCCGACGGTGCCGCCGTACAGGCCCCGGCGTACTGGCTCCAACGATTCGATGATCTCCATCGCCCGGGGCTTGGGCGCGCCGGACAGCGTTCCGGCCGGGAACGTCGCGGCCAGGACGTCGAAGGCGTTGCGGCCGTCGGCGACCTGCCCGACGACGGTGGACACGATGTGCATGACATGGCTGTACCGCTCGATCCCCATGAAGTCGACGACGTCCACGGTTCCCGGGGTGCAGACCCGGCCCAGGTCGTTGCGGCCGAGGTCCACGAGCATGAGGTGCTCGGCGCGTTCCTTGTCGTCGGCCAGCAGGTCGGCGGCCAGCTGCTGGTCCTCCTCCGGGGTCTGCCCCCGCCAGCGGGTGCCCGCGATCGGGTGCATCAAGGCCCGCCCGGCGGTCACCGTGACCAGCGCCTCCGGCGACGAGCCGACCACGTCGGTGCCGTCGGGGAAACGCAGCAGGTACATGTACGGGCTCGGGTTCGTCGTACGCAGGACCCGGTAGACGTTCAGCGGGTCGCCGCAGGCCATTTCGAAGCGTTGCGAGAGCACCACCTGGAACGCCTCGCCGGCCCGGATCTCCCCCTTCGCGTGCTCGACGGCGGCCGGATACCCGCCCGCGGCGGTTCGTGAGATGAAGCTCGGTTCCGGCGTGTGCAGGGTCGACACGGTGGGAGGCGTCGGCGCGGCCAGCCCCGCGGTCATCACATCCAGCCGGCCGACGGCCTCGGCGTACGCCGCCGACCGCCGGCCCGCACCCGGCAGGACGTTCGCCACCAGCAGGATCGACCCGTCGGAATGGTCGAGCACTGCCAGGTCGGTGGCCAGCATCATCGCGAGGTCGGGCATCCCCAGGTCGTCGTGCGCGGTCGAGGGCAACCGCTCCAGCCGGCGTACGGCGTCGTAGGCGATGTACCCGACCAGCCCTCCGGTCAGCGGCGGCAGATCAGCGCGCCGCGGTGAGCGCAGGGCCTCGGTGGTCTGCCGTAACGCGAGCAGCGGGTCTGCGGACACATCCTCGACGGGCGGCCGCCCGACCCACGACGTCCGGCCGTCGACCTCGGTCAGCATGGCCGGGCAGCGGACCCCCACGAACGAGTACCGCGACCAGGACCTGCCCTGTTCGGCGGACTCCAGCAGGAACGTCCCCGGCCCGCCCGCCAGCTTGCGGTAGACGCCGATCGGCGTCTCGCCGTCGGCGAGCAGCCGCCGGGTGATGGGCACAACCCGATGCTCGTCGCCCAGCGCCTCGAACTCCGGGCCGGTCGGCGTGTCCACGCCGAAGATCATGGCTGTCAGCGGCTCAGTCGCCGGGTTGCCCGGGACGGGCGCCGAGATCGTCGCCGTCGAAGCAACTGCGTGAACCGGTGTGGCAGGCCGGCCCCTCCTGGTCGACCCGGACCAGCAACGCGTCGCCGTCGCAGTCCAGAGCCACGCTGCGGACCCACTGCCGGTGCCCGGACGTCTCGCCCTTGACCCAGTACTCCTGCCGGCTGCGGGAGAAGTAGGTGACCCGGCCGGTGGTCAACGTCCGGTGCAGCGCTTCGTCATCCATCCACCCAAGCATGAGCACCTCGCCGGTGTCGTACTGCTGCGCGACGGCGGGCACGAGGCCGTGCGGGTCGCGCTTCAGCCGGGCGGCGATCGCCGGGTCGAGCACCGGGTACCCGCTGGTTGCCCCGCTCACCGCCCCCATTGCGGATTCTGTGCCGGTGCGTTGCCCTGAGACTGGCCCTGCTTCTCGACAATGAACCGGGTGACCGCCGAGTTGAGTGCCAGGCCGAGTGCCACCGCGGGCATGACGGCGAAGAACAGCGGGATGACGACGGCGCCCTCGTCGCCGAAGCCTTCCAGGTCGTCTCCGACATTCGAGATTCGGATCAGGTAGTACAGGACCAGGGCCAGTTGCAGACCGTTGCCGATGAAGAGCATCATCCGCCCGCTGCCGCTGGTGATCTGGACGGCACCGAAAATGAGCAGCCCGACCGAGATCAGCTGGACGATGCCGATGAGCAGCAGTTCGGTGACCGCGGTGCCGGCGGCGAGCACGAAGAAGGAGCAGATCAGCACGACGCCGGCCTGGATGTAGCTCAGTACCGCAGCGGCCAGCGCGGCGCCCGGTCGTTGCGGCCCGGGCGGTCCGCCGTACGGGGCGCCGTACTGGGGAGCCGGATAGCCGGGCTGGCCGTATTGCCCTCCCTGCGCAGCCGGGGGATACCCGCCGTACGGCGGAGGCTGGGTGTACGACGGCTGGCTGAAGGACTCCCTGCTGACGTAGGGGTTCTGCGGTCCCTGCGGATAGTCCTGCTGCCCAGCGTTCGGGTCCCACGAGCTGGGCGGCTGCGACATGAAGAATCTCCTCGGATGGGCGACGCTGCACAGGCTAGACGATCAGCGGCTCTGGTGAGCAGCCCACGAGGCGTGCAACCGGGCGTACGGTCCGGCGACGTTGACCAGCTCGGCGTGCGGACCGCGCTGGACGACCCGGCCGGCGTCAACGACGATCACCTCGTCCGCGGCCTCCGCCGTCGAGAGCCGGTGCGCGATCGTCAGGGTCGTCCGCCCGCGGGTCAGCGAGTCCAGCGCCCTGGTCAGCCGGACCTCGGTGGCCGGATCGACAGCCGAGGTCGCCTCGTCCAGAACCAGCAGATCCGGATCGGCGACGTAGGCGCGGGCGACCGCGACCAGCTGACGCTCACCCACGGACAGCGCCTCGCCCCGCTCCCCGACCAGGGTGTGGATCCCGCGCGGCAGCCCGTAGACCCAGTCGTCGAGCCCGAGCGCCACGAACGCCGCCTCGACGTCGGCGTCGCTCAGACTGCTCCGGCCGTACCGCACGTTCTCGGCTATCGACGTCGCGAACAGGAAACCGTCCTGTGGCACCATCACCACCCGCTCGCGCAGCGAGGAGAACCGGACCTCGGACAGCGGTACGCCGCCAAGCAATACCCGGCCCCGCGTCGGATCCATCAGCCGGGTCAGGAGCTTGGCGAACGTGGTCTTGCCCGACCCCGTCTCCCCGACGACGGCGACCCGTCGGCGGGGCGCGATGCTCAGGTCGACATCGACGAGCACCTCCGGGCCGGTCGGGTAGGCGAAGTGCACGTGCTCGAAGCGGACTCCGAGCGGTCCGGCCGGCAGGTCGCGGCCGCCGGCGCCGGGGTCGGCGACGTCCGGCGCGGTGTCGAGCACGTCCAGGACCCGGCGGAAGCTGGCGAGCGCGTTCTGCGCCTCGTTAAGCACCTCGGTGGCGATCTGGACGGGTCCGATGAACAGCGTCACCAGGAACAGAAAGGCGACGAGCGTCCCGGGCGACAGGCCGCCGGCGAGCCCCAGCAGGACGCCCACGACGATCACCCCGGCGTTGGCCAGAGCCGCCACGAACTCGCCGGTGCCGAAGAACAGCGCGCTCTGCTTCTGCGCCCGCACCGCTGTCCGGTAGTGCCGGTCGATGGCCGTGTCGATGCGCCGCCCGGTGCGCTCGGAAATGCCGTACGCGCGGACCGTCTGCGCACCCACCACCGACTCCGAGATCGCGCCGAGCATGTCGCCCACCCGCTCTCGGACCTGCCCGTACGTCGTGGCGAGTCGCCGCTGGAAGAACCGCATCGACAGCACCATCGGGACGAAGCAGAGGTACACGAGCAGGGTCAGCTGCCAGCTGTAGACCGCCATGATGATGCTGGCGACGACGAGCTGGCCGAGGCTCAGCACCCCGAGGATGCCGCCCCACTGCATGAAGATCGACAGCTGGTCGACGTCGCTGGTCACCCGTGACACCAGCGAGCCGCGCCGCTCGGTCTGCTGGTGCAGCATGGACAGGTCGTGCACGTGCCGGAAGGCGCGAACCCGCAGCGAGGACAGCGCCGTCTCGGTCGACCGGAACAGCCGGTAGTTCATCGCGTACGCCGACACCGCCGTGACGATGATCGCGAGCAGGCACAGCAGCACGGTGGTGCGCACCAGGCCGTAGTCCGGACCGTCGCCGGCCAGCAGGCCGCGGTCGATGGTCTGCTGCACCGCGATCGGTACGACGACCCGCCCGGCGGTGGCCAGCAGCGCGAGGGCGATCGTCAGCCGCAGCCCGGCACGGAACTCGGGGACCATCCTGGCCGCGCGCACCAGGGTCTTGATCGCCCCGGTGGACGACGCACCGGCCCGCAAGCCGGTTGCGGTGAGCGCGCTCATGCCGTATCTCCCGCGCGCCGCCGACCGGTCCGCTCCAGTGGTGTGCTCCCGATCGACAACGTGCTCATGCCGTGCTCCCGTTCGACAGCGCACTCATGCGGCACCCTCGTCCCGGCCGGCCGCTACCGCTTCCAGCCGTCGCACTTCGGCAGCATCGGAGTACGCCCGTATCAGCGCCGCGTATCCAGGAGTGGAGACCAGCATGTCGTCGTGCGTGCCGCGGGCGAGGATCCGGCCGCGTTCGACGTACACGACCTCGTCGGCGAGCATGATCGTGGCCCGGCGGTAGGCGACGACGAGCACCGAGGAGGCGAGGTCGGCCGCCCGCAGCCCGCCGAGGATGGCCGCCTCGACCGTGGGGTCGACGCTGCTCGTGGCGTCGTCCAGGATCAACAACCGGGGATGGCGGACCAGCGCTCGGGCCAGCGCGAGCCGCTGCCGCTGCCCACCGGACAGCGTGGTGCCGCGCTCCCCGATCCTGGTGTCGAGACCGTCCGGCAGTGCCCGGACGAACCGGTCGGCCTGGGCGAGCTGCAGTGCGCGCCAGACCTCCGCGTCGTCGTACACCGGATCCGTCTCGTCGCCCAGGGACACGTTCTGCCGCACCGTGTCGTCGAAGAGGAAGGTGGACTGGGCGACCACAGCGGCCGCGCTGCTCAGCTCCCCTTCCCGCAACTGGCCGATGTCCGTGCCGTCGACCAGGATCCGACCGCTGTCGGGGTCGACGAGGCGGACGAACAAGCTGACGAGCGTGGACTTCCCGGAGCCGGTGGGGCCTACCAGCGCCACTGTCCGACCCGGGGTGATGTCGAGGTTGATCCGCGAGACGACCGGCGCGTCTGCGTCGGCGTAGGTAAAGGTGACGTCGCTGACGCCGAGGTGCGCGGGCACGGCGGAGCGGCCCAGCCGTTCCTGGCCGTGCTTCTGCTCGCCGGTCGCGGCCAGGACGGCGCTGACCCGGTCCCAGCCGGCGAGTGCCCGCGGCAGGTCGCCGAGCACCCAGCCGATCGCCCGCACGGGCAGCGCGAGCACGGTGAACAGGTAGGCGACGGAAATAAGCTCACCCGCGTCGATCGCGCCGTCCTGCAGCCGCGCCGTCCCGACCAGCAGGACCGCGAGCGTGCCGAGGGCGGGCAGCGCCTCCATCATCGGGTCGAACGTCCCGCGGACCTTGCCCACCGCGATGAGGCTGTCTCGCAGCAGCTCGGCCCGCTCGCGGAAGCGGTCGGTCTCCTCGGCCTCGCGACCCAGGGTCTTGACGACCAGCGCGCCGTCGAAGCTCTCGTGCGCGATGCCGCTGACTTCCGCGCGGAGCTGCTGCGCGCGACTGACTCGTGGCGACATCACCCGGCTGTAGACGATGTTGATCGCGAAGATCGTCGGGAACACGACCAGCCCGATCAGCGCGAGCACCGGGTCGATCACCAGGAGCGCCACCGCGGTGATGACCAGCATCAGGATGGCGCCGCAGGCGAAGGGCAGCGGGGCGATCGGCACCCAGGCTGCCTCGACGTCGCTGTTGGCATTGGACAGCAGCTGACCGGTGGGGTGGCGGTGGTGCCAGCTCAGCGGCAGCCGCAGGTACTGCCGGCTGACCTGCCGCCGGTAGGACGCCTGCAGCCGGTACTGCATGATCCCCGCACCGATCCGACGGCCGAGGATCCCGATGATCTTCAAGCCGGCGACCCCGAGGATGACCAGCACCCCTGCGACCAGGGTGCCAGCGGCGACATCGCCCTCGCGCAGCGACGGCAGGACCACTTGGCCGGTGAGCTCACCCAGGACGAACGCGTTGGCGACGGTCATCGCCCCGAAGAGCGCGCTGGCCAGGAGCGCGATCGTGAAGATGCCCCGCTGCTCGGAGATCGCCCGGCCCAGCAGGCGCAGTCCCCGGCGCAGCACGACAGC
Organism: Geodermatophilaceae bacterium; assembly: GCA_013695685.1. Lineage (GTDB taxonomy): Bacteria > Actinomycetota > Actinomycetes > Mycobacteriales > Geodermatophilaceae > JACCTY01. The sequence continues at coordinate 35,002 of JACCZY010000215.1, forward strand.
AGACGGGGAGGACGGGTGGGGCATAGCGACTCCAGCGAGGACCAGCGGGGATTGGCACCGATGCTACCAGCGTTCGTTAGTCCCGCTAATCATTTATCCGCAGCTCCCCCGGGGACGACTTTGCCTGTCGGGTGGCCGCGCAGAGCGGGCAAACCGGGCGTCCCGGCGGCCACCCGACAGGCAAAGTGGCGCCGCCGGGGGGTGGTTAGCGGACGGGGATGCCGGCGTCGCTGAGGTGGGACTTGACCTCGGCGATCCGCAGCGTGCCGAAGTGAAAGACGCTCGCCGCCAGTACGGCGTCGGCCCCCGCCCGGACCGCCGCCGCGAAGTGCTGCAGCTCACCGGCTCCCCCGCTGGCCACCACCGGTACGCCGACCGCGGCGCGTACGAGCACGATGGACTCCAGGTCGTAGCCGTCGCGGGTGCCGTCGGCGTCCATCGCATTCAGCACGACCTCCCCGGCGCCGAGTTGCTCGCCACGGCGTACCCAGTCGATCAGGTCCCAGTCCGTCGTACGGCGCCCGCCGTGCGTGGTGACCTCGTAGCCGCTCGGACGGTCCCGCGAACGGCGCGCATCCACCGACAGCACCACGCACTGCGAGCCGAACCGGCGCGCCGCCTCGGCGAGCAGGTCGGGGCGCTCGACGGCGGCGGTGTTCAGCGACACCTTGTCCGCGCCCGCGCGCAGCAACCGGTTCACGTCCTCGGTGCTGCGTACGCCGCCGCCGACCGTCAGCGGGATGAACACCTGCTCGGCGGTCCGGCGTACGACGTCGTACGTCGTCTCGCGGGCTCCGCTGGATGCGGTGATGTCGTAGAACACCAACTCATCGGCGCCCTCGGCGTCGTACGCGCGGGCGAGAACTACCGGATCGCCGACGTCGACGTTGTCGAGGAACCGCACTCCCTTCGTGACCCGGCCGGCGTCGACGTCGAGGCACGGGATCACCCGGACTGCGACCGTCATGAGCACGTCTCCGTCCGGGAGCACACAACAGGAGCGGACTGGACGGAGACGTGCGGGGTAACCGTCATGAGCACGTCTCCGTCCGGGTCTCCCGGTAGGCCGCGACCTCCACCTCGACGAGGTGGTCGGGGTGTGCGAGCGCGGCAACGGCCACCGTCGTGTTCACCGGGCGGACGTCCCCGAAGAGTTCGCGGTGCGCCCGGCCCGCGCCCTCCAGCAGGGCCATGTCCGTCACATACATCCTCGTCTGTACGACGTCGGCAGCACCGCAACCGCAACGTTCGAGCGCCTCGAGCGCGATGCCGAAAGCAGTCAAGGTCTGCCGGTAGGCATCGCCGACGTGCGCGACAGCACCGTCCACAGTGGACGTCGTACCGGCGACGAGAGCCCAGGGTCCCGCCGACACCGCGCGGGAGTAGCCGACCTTCTCCTCCCACGGCCCGCCGGTGGAGATCCTCACCGGACCGCGGCAAGAGCTTCGGAGAGGGTGAAAGCGCCGGAGTACAGCGCTTTACCGACGATCGCGCCCTCGACCCCCAGGGGCGCCAGCTCCGCGAGCCCACGGAGATCGTCCACTGTAGACACTCCCCCGCTCGCGATGACGGGACGGTCGGTGGCTGTGCACACGCTTCGGAGCAAGTCCAGGTTCGGGCCGGTGAGTGTTCCGTCTCTGGTCACGTCGGTGACGACGTAGCGGCAGCAGCCGTCGGCATCGAGGCGCTCCATGACCTCGAACAGGTCGCCACCGTCCTGCGTCCATCCCCGTGCGGCCAGCGTCGTCCCGCGTACGTCGAGCCCGACCGCGACCCGGTCGCCGTGCTTGCTGAGGACCACCGCGCACCAGTCCGGTCGCTCCAGGGCCGCGGTCCCGAGGTTGATCCGCGCACACCCGGTGGCCAGCGCCGACTCCAGGGACTCGTCGTCGCGGATCCCCCCGGACAGCTCCACCTGGACGTCGAGGGTGCCGACGATCTCGGCCAGCAGCGCCCGATTGGACCCACGACCGAAGGCAGCGTCGAGATCCACGAGGTGGATCCAGTCCGCGCCGGCCTGCTGCCACTCCAGCGCCGCCAGCAGCGGATCGCCGTACGACGTCTCGCTTCCCGCGGCCCCCTGTACGAGCCGGACCGCCTGTGCACCCGCGACGTCGACAGCGGGCAGCAGCACGAAGGTCAACGGTGGCTCCGGCCCAGCGCCATCGTCACGAACGCCGGCGTGGCGAAGACCGCCACCAGGCTCAGCCCGATCCGTACCCCCCAGTCGTCGGCCAGCAGCCAGATCAGCCCGAGCACGGCCGCGACGACGAACACGATGGTGACCCGCTGCGACCGGGTCCGCCGGCTGAATCGCCGCCTGTGGTGGCGGGGCCGAAACAGCCGTTTCCACCACGACTGCTCAGCCGTCGACTTCGGATGTGGCCGGGCCGGCGCCGGCCGCTGCACCCGCCGCGCCTGCTCCCCTGGCCGCGCGGCCAGTGTCGCCTCGGCCCGCTCC
>JACCZY010000218.1 GCA_013695685.1 Geodermatophilaceae bacterium
AGTTCCGCAGCGCGCAGCACATCCATCAGCTGCTGCGCGCCCAAGGCGACACTGTGGGCCTGAGCACTGTCTACCGAACGCTGCAGGCCATGGCCGACGCCGGCGAGTTGGACGTGATCAAGACCGATGACGAGTCGCTGTATCGCAAGTGCAGCGCCCGCCACCACCACCACCTGGTCTGCCGCGCATGCGGGCGGACCGAGGAGGTCGAGGGGCCGGCGGTCGAGCGTTGGGCGGACCGGGTGGCCACCGAGCACGACTTCACCGACGTGAGCCACAGCTTGGAGATCTTCGGCATGTGCGCCGACTGCCGGCGCTAGATTCGCTCGGCCTGCCATGCGACCAGCTCACGGCGTACGTCGGACGCGGCGGCGATCACCGGGAGCAGGACCGACCGCAGCCGGGCGGCGTCCAGGCTGTCGCTCGGCAGGCAGTAGCGCACCAGTACGTCGGCGGTCGCCTCCGGGCCGGTGAGCAGCACGATCCCGCCGAGCAGCATGGCCGCGTTGCGCTCATGCACCCACCGGTCCAGCGCCGGCGACAGCGGCTGTCCGGATGCCGCGAGGCAGGTGAGGGTCAGCAGGTTGACGTCCGCTCCGAGCCGTCCGTGCTGGATGAAAGCCGGCACACCGTCGACGACGAACGTCTGGTCGCCCTCCTCGTCGGTCACCAGCGGGGCGTCGGTGACCTCGCTCAGGGCCGCCTGTACGACGGCGCGGGGGTCGGTCATCCGGTCACCCTAGGCTTCGGGCGAGCGCCGGCGGCTACGCGGACCCGAACCGGCGCTGACGTCCGGCGTACGCCTCGCAGGCCGACCAGAGGTGCCGCCGGTCGAAGTCCGGCCACAACGTGTCCAGGAACGCCAACTCCGCGTACGCCGCCTGCCAGATCAGGAAGTTGCTCGTCCGCTGCTCCCCCGACGACCGGATGAACAGGTCGACGTCGGGCATGTCCGGCTCGTCGAGGTAGCGGGCGAACGTCTTCTGGTCCACCCGGTCGGGTCGCAGCCGGCCGGCGGCGACGTCACGGGCCAGCGCTGCTGCCGCGTCGGCGATCTCCGCCCGGCCCCCGTAGTTCACACACATCGTCAGGGTCAGCACGTCGTTGTCCCGGGTCAGCTCCTCGGCCACCTCGAGTTCCCGGATCACGCTGCGCCACAGCTTGGGTCGTCGCCCGGCCCAACGCACCCGCACCCCCAACGCGTGCATCTCGTCCCGCCGGCGCCGGATGACGTCGCGGTTGAAACCCATCAGGAAGCGGACCTCCTCCGGCGAGCGCCGCCAGTTCTCGGTGGAGAACGCGTACGCCGACAGCCACCGAACACCCACCTCGATGGCTCCCTCGACACAGTCGAACAGCGAGTGCTCGCCTGCCTCGTGCCCGGCCGTCCGCGGCAGCCCGCGCTGCTGCGCCCACCGGCCGTTGCCGTCCATCACGATCGCCACGTGCCGCGGTAGCAGTCCGGCGGGAATGTCCGGCGGCCGTACGCCGGAGGCATGCGGCGCGGGCGGCCTGCTCACAGTCCTGCGCCAGGCGACCACACGTCGAAGCCGTGCAGGCGGGCTGCCGTTGCCATCCGAGCGTCGTACGTGACGACTGCCGAAATTTCTTGAGAGAAGCGAAGAGCAGCGGCCAGGTGAATGGCGTCCAACGAGCGCATCGTTGGCGGACTCAACGCCCCGGCGCGGTCCAGAGTTGCGTTGTCGAGCAACAGTATGCCGGCGCGGGCAAGCACCTCCTCGGTCAGGGGACGGACGTCGGCGGTGCGGACGCGGGCGGCTGCTCGTCGTAGCTCCGTCCGAAGGAGCGAACAGGACACGACGTTCGTCCGGGTCACCAGGTCACGCAGCTCAGCGGATCCCGCCTCGTCCACAACGAGCTTGACCAAAGCAGACGAGTCGAAATATGCGACCGCGGTCAGCGGTCGTCCTCGTCGCGCATCTCCTGCAGGATCTGGCTCATCGTCGGGGAGCCGGGCGGCAGCTTGATCGGCGGTGGTAGGTCCTCCCACCGGCCTGTCCCTGGGGTGAGTCGGCCTGACGCGACGAGCGCCGACAGCGGATCCTCGTCAGGGGGAAGCGGGGAGAGCAGCGCGACCGGGCGGCCGTGGTCGGTCACCGTGAACGCCTCCCCCTGCTCGACGCGGCGCAGGTAGACGCTGATGTTCTGCCGGATCTCTCGAACCCCTACCGAGTCCATGTAGCACACAGTAGCACCGGTCAGCGGTCAGCGGTCAGCGGTCGACGAGCGACAACGACCGCAAGCTGCGCTCCAGGTGCCACTGCAGATGCGCCGCCACCAGACCGCTGGCCTCCCGCCGAACCGGCTGCGTGCTGCCGTCGGCCAGCTTCCAGTTCCCGGTGAGCAGCGCCTGCAGCAGCACCATGGACGCGGCGCTCGGCGTAGTGGCCCCGGCCGGTCGGCAGGCCGGGCAGACGAGACCGCCGGCCGGCACGGAGAACGCCCGGTGCGGTCCGGGGGCGCCGCAGCGGGCGCAGTCGGTCAGCGCCGGAGCCCAGCCGGAAGCCGCCATCGATCGGATGAAAAAGGCGTCGAGCACCAGGCCCGGCGGATGCGCGTCGTCGACGAGGGCGCGCAGGGCGCCGATAACGAGCAGGAACAGGCGCAGTGCCGGTTCCCGCTCCTCGGCCGTGAGCCGCTCCGCGGTCTCCAGCACCGCCGTACCGGCGGTGTAGCGCGGGTAGTCGTCGACGATCCCGAAACCGTAGGACCGGATGCTCTCGGCCTGGTTGACGGTGTCCAGCGACCGTCCGGCGTACAGCTGCAGGTCGACGTGGCTGAAGGGCTCCAGCCGGGCGCCGAAGCGCGACTTCGTCCGCCGTACCCCCTTGGCGACGGCGCGGACCCGGCCGGTCCGGCGGGTCAGCAAGGTTACTATGCGGTCCGCCTCGCCGAGCTTCTGTACCCGCAGTACGACGGCCTCGTCGCGATAGAGACTCACTGAGCACATCTGCCTTCCAGCACACGACACCTGTCGGTTCGCTCGCTGTGCTCGCTCACTTACCGATCCTTGCACCTGAAGTGGTATGCACTGGGGATGCGCATCAATCCGGTCGATCCGCGCACCCTGGCCGACGACGAGTTGACCATGATGCACGAGATCCTGACAGCCGTGGCCGCCAATGATCATCCGGACCTGCCCGCGCCGGCCCGTGGCGACCTCGAGGAGAGGCTGACCTATCCCTGGCCGGGGTGTCGGCTCGCCTGCTGGCTGGGCTGGGACAACGAGCGGACGCGGGCGCTAGGCCTGGCCTGGCTGATGCTGCCCGGCGATGCGAACTCCGGGGTTGCCGAGCTGACGCTTGCGGTGCTGCCGGGAGACCGGCGGAGCGGCGCCGGCCGTGGCCTGCTCCGCGAAGCGGTCCGGCTGGCCTACTCGATGGGACGGACGACGATGATCGCGGCGGCGGAGGACGGCGGGGCGGCTGCCGACTTTGCCGTGGCGATGGGGGCCAGGCCCGCACTCAACGACGTTCACGCGGTGCTGCAGGTATCTCCCCCCACGGATCCGCCGACTGCCGGCGGATCCGGAGACTACGAGCTGCTCCGGCTGCGGGGAGCGACACCGCCGGAGTTGCTCGCCGCTCTTGGGGCGGTGCACGAGGGGATGGCCGACGCTCCGGTCGGCACCAGCACCTGGTCTCATCAGCGCTACGACGGCAGCCGGGTGGCAGCCGTCGACAGCACGCTGGAGGCGCGTGGCCTTGTCCAGCTGCGAGTGCTGGCCCGGCATCGGCCCACCGGCGACATCGTCGGTGTGACCTACGTGATCGTCTCGCCCAGGTCGCCGTACCGCTCGGAGCAGGGCGACACCACCGTGCTTCCCGCCCACCGCGGTAACCGGCTCGGCCTGGCGATGAAGGTCGAGATGCTGCACTGGCTGAGTGCGGACTACCCCGAGGTTCGGGAGCTGAACACCTGGGTGGCGCAGGACAACGCGCCGATCCGTGCGGTGAATGCGCAGCTGGGCTACCGGGTGGCCGGTCACTGGACACACTGGCAGGCCGACGTGCCGGATCTGGCGAAGCTCCTGGGGATGACCTAG
>JACCZY010000234.1 GCA_013695685.1 Geodermatophilaceae bacterium
GATGACCAGGCGCCGGGCGATGAAGCGGGGATCCTCGCCCGCCTCGACCATCCTCGCCAGGTAGTGCATCGCGGCGTCGACGTCGCTGCCCCGGATGGACTTGATCAGGGCGCTGGTGACGTCGTAGTGCTGGTCGCCGTCCCGGTCGTAGCGGACCGCCGCCCGATCGACGGCGGCCTCCAGCGTCTCCACGCTGATCTCGGTGGTGGCCTGGGCCCGGGCGGCGCCGGCGCCGGCCTCCAGCGCAGTCAGCGCCCGGCGGGCGTCACCGCCGGCGATCCGCAGCAGGTGCTGGCGGGCTTCGTCGGTGATGGTGAACTGGCTCTTCAGACCCCGTTCGTCGGTCAAGGTGCGGTCGACGAGTTCCCCGACGGCGTGGTCGTCGAGCGGCTGCAGGCTGAGCAGCAGGGACCGGGACAGCAACGGGCTGACGATGGAGAAGAACGGGTTCTCGGTGGTCGCCGCGATGAGGCTGACCACCCGGTCCTCCACGGCGCCGAGCAGCGAGTCCTGTTGGGTCTTGGAGAACCGGTGCACCTCGTCGATGAACAGCACAGTGCGTGTCCCGCTCATCCCAAGGTCGCGCCGCGCCTGGTCGATCACCGCCCGGACGTCCTTGACGCCGGCGTTGAGCGCCGACAGTTGGACGAACCGCCGGCTCGTCGCCAGCGACACGATGTACGCGATCGTGGTCTTCCCGGTTCCGGGTGGTCCGTAAAGGATCAACGACATCGCCGCATCGCTCTCGACCAGTCGCCTGAGCGGGGCGCCCGGGGCGAGCAGGTGCTCCTGGCCGACCACCTCGTCCAGGGTGCGTGGGCGCATCCGCACCGCCAGCGGCGCCGTCGCTGCGGCTGCCTCCTCGGCGGCGGAGTCAAACAGGGTCATCGGTCGCTCCCCGTCCAGAGTCCACGGGCCGGCCTCGCCGTAGCCGGGGCCCCACCCCCGCGCCGCCCACCCCCCGCGACGCCCACCCCCGCGACGATCATGAAGTTCCGACAGCCAAGCCAGGACAAACCGGACGAATCCGGCCACGAAACTTCATGATCGCCGGGAGGACGCGCTGCTGGCGTAGACGCGAGCGTAGGTGGCCGACACGGCGGCGATCGTAAACTGCGCTGCGTAGGCACGCCCCGGCGCCGGGTCCGGTCGCGACGAGCCGTCCAGTACGGCGTCGATCGCGCGGGCCAGGGCGGCCGGATCCTCACGGGGTACCAGCAGACCCCGGCCCTCGCCGAGGGTGAACGGGAGCCCTTCCACAGCGGTACCGACGACAGGGACGCCGAGCCCGAGCCCGATGACGGCGCTCTGGGACCAGGCTTCCTCGCGGGACGGGACGACATGCACGGAGGCGCCGGCGATGTAGCGGGCCGGCTCGGGGGACCATCCCACGAACCGGACCGACCCGGCCAGACCCAGCTCGCGCACCCGATTCGCCAGCTGCGCGGCCGCCGGCCCGTCACCGAGAAGGTAGGCGTTCACCGGGGTGCGGAGCAGGGCAAGCGCCTCGACGAGCAGGTCTGCACCCTTCTCTGGATGCAGCCGACCGGCGAAGGTGAGCCGGGGGGTCGGCAGAGCCGGCAGCGCGGTCGCGTCCAGCCCTTCCACCGCCGAACGCCCCTCGTGCAACACCTCTTCAAGCAGGCCGATCGTCGCGGCGAAGTCGCGGGCTGCCGGGCCGTGCGCGAAAAAGGCGTCGATACGCGCGGCGGCCGCGACAGCCTGCGCGGTGAAGTCGCCGCAGGGCCAGGTCACCGCGTTGTGCTCACTGGCTATCAGCGCCACGTCGGGTCGAACGACCTTCGCGGCTGCCATCCAGGCGCCAACCATGTGCGCGTGCACCAGCTCGGCGTCCGCGAGTCGCGGCGCCAGCCAATCGGCGAAGTCGGCATCGTCGCGCCACTGCAGGCCCCGGCGCTCACCGCTTCGGGGATCGACGAACGTCTCGACCTCAACGCCGTAACCACGTGCCAGGGCGACCCCTCCCGGGGTCGCGTCACCGGCGAGCAGCCGGACGGTGTCGAAGCCGTGGCCCCGCAGCCCGACCGACAGCCGCAACGCCGACAGCTGGCCGCCGCCCTCCTCCAGAACGCCGATGACCCGTACGACGTCCACGCCTAGGCACTCGGCCAGGAGCCGACCGCGACACCCGAGGCCGCGTGCATGTCGAAGATGACCCCGTGTTCCTGCTGCCAGCGGGCGAGCACCTCCTGCTCGCCGGCCCGCTCGATGTCATCGAGGACGACCGTCGCTCCCGGTGCCAGCCAGCGGACGAGGCTGCCCAGGGCCGGGTAGCGGGCGTGTTCCTTGCCGGGTTGCCACGCCGGTGGCCCGTCCACCACGAGGAGATCGATCGGATGCCCGGCCACGCCAATGGCGGTCGCCAAGGCTGCCTCGTCGTACCACTCGGCTCCGTGCCAGGAGCGCTCGTGCGGACGGAGCGGCGCGCGGACGACGTCGGCCACGTCCACCAGCCCCTCCCGGTCGAGCTGCCGCTGCACGCGGTCGGCCCAGGCGTCGTCGTGCTCGATGGAGAGCAGCCGACCGGTTCCCAACTCGTGCAGCAAACGGGCGACCACGACCGTACTCGTCCCGCTGCCCAACTCAACGACAAGCGTCGGCATACGGAACCACACGTCGTTGAGCACCGTCACCAGCCCGGCCGGACGCATCGCCCCTGCAGACCACGGCAGATACGGTTTGAGTAGGGGCGACAGCGCCTGCCAGGCCGCGGCATCGTCGAGCGGTGGGCGGGCGATCGCTGGGGGCATCCGCTGACTCTGGCGTATGCACGCACGTCCATGCCAGGCGGTCCTGCCGCTGGAAGATCGGGCGTCACGTGTGTGGCACTGCCGGCGTCCGCTATCCGCCAGTCACCGCATGACGATGTTCTCGTGGGCTGATGCCGCGTACGCGTTTGAAGACGGTGCTTAGCCTTAGGGCGAAGCCGTTGCTGTAGCCGACCTGCCGGGCGACGGCATCGAGGGTGGCGGCGGGCTCGCGGAGCAGGTCAGCGGCCAGGGCCAGCCGCCATTGCCTGAGGTACGTAAGGGGCGGAGCGCCCACCAGCTCGGTGAAGCTGCGGGCCAGAGCCGCTCGGGAGCTGCCGGTCTTGGCGGCGAGGCTCGCCACCGTCCAGGGGTGCGCCGGGTTCTCGTGGAGCAGCCGCAGCGCTTGGCCCACCACAGGATCACCGTGTGCGCGGTACCGGGCCGGGGCCTCGGCCTCGGGACGGTCGAACCAGACCCGTAGAACCGAGATGAGCAGGAGATCGAGCAGGCGGTCGAGCAGAACCTCTTGACCGGGCGCATCTTTGGCAATCGCCCGGCCCAGGATGGAGGCGAGGGTGGAATCCCAGGTGTCGTGCGAGACGACGAGCACCGGGGGCAGCGCGTCCAGGAGTCGCTGGCCGACCGCTCCGACTTTTTCGTAGACGCCGAGCAGCATCTGCACGGACCCGTCCGGCTCGGTACCCCACGTGCGTACGCCGAGGGCCATCTCCTCGTGCAGATCCGCACCGTCTGGCGTGGCGCAGCGCTGTCCGGGGTGCACGAAGACCTGGGGGACGTTGGTGATCGGCGGCACCGGCAAGACCGGCCGCCGGGTGGTCGAGCGGCTCACGACGCTCGGGGTCCGGACGAGGAATGGCTCCCGAGCCGGCGAGCCGCCGTTCGATTGGCAGGAACGACGCACCTGGGGGCCGGCCCTCCCCGATGTCGAGTCGGCGTACGTGTCCTACCACCCGGACGTGGCGGCGCCCGACGCGGCCGACACGATCGATGCCTTCGCCACCATGGCCGTCGAGTGCGGGGTACGACGGCTCGTCCTGCTCTCCGGCCGCGGTGAGGCGGAAGCGCAACGCGCTGAGCAAGCGGTAGCCGTTCGTCGACATTGACGATATAGCCGACATCGCGGTTGCCGCGTTGACCGGGAACGGACACCAATGCCAGGTCGACGGCCGCAATGCCCACCAGAGCGATGGCGTCCAGCGGGCGCTAGACCGAGAGCCTCGCGACTTCACCGACTACGCGCGCGATGCCGCCGGCAAGGACACCATCACTTTGGCCATATCGACGTCATAGCCCGGAGTTTGCCGACGTCCAACGTCGGTCGGCTCCGCCCAACCAGCGACAAGCAGAATCGCGGGGGACGCCTCCGGCCATTCGTTGCGCCGGTGAGCGCATGGCCGCCGCCCCCTGGCGGTCGCGGGGAGCAGATTCCCTGCGAGAATCCGGACCGTTGCGCCGG
>JACCZY010000241.1 GCA_013695685.1 Geodermatophilaceae bacterium
TCGGTCAGCTCCGCGGCAGTCCAGCGCCGGTCGTCGATCGCCAGCGCGCCGGCGTCCGGGGCGGTTGCGGCCCGATCCGCCAGCACCGCCGCGACGCTCGAGGCAACGTTCAACGGGCTCATCGCAGTGCTGCCGAGGATCGGTTCGGCGGCGGGGGATAGGCACGATGCACACCTGCGGCTACGGCGGTCGCCAGCACCGCCTTGAGCAGATCCCCCGGGAGGAAGACGGCAGCGAAGCCGGCCGCAACCAGCAGGCTGGTGTCGGTGATCCACGCCTGCACCGGGATCCCGACCGCGTAGACGACAGCGATGCCGCCGATCAGGTTTGCGGCGAAGCCGGACACCGGCCGGTAGCGCGACCCGCTGTACCGCAGGATCGAGCCGATGACGTAGGCGCCCAGCACCCACCCGAGCAGGTATCCGACGCTCGGGCCGGCGAAGACGCCCAAGCCGCCACGACCGCCAGCCAGCAGCGGCAGACCGGCCGCGACGAGGACCAGGAAGCTCGCGACGCTGAGTGCGCCCAGCCGCGGTCCCAGGAGCGAGCCGGCCAACATGATCCCGAAAGTCTGCAGCGTCACCGGCACCGAGTTTCCGAAGAGCAGGAGCTGCCCGGGCAGGCCGAGTACGGCGATGAGCGCGGCGAATGCGGCGATCCTGGCGAGGTCGTGAGCCGGCAGCGCGGGGGAGGACCGCATGCTGCTTCCTACCGCATCGCCGCCCGCCGCCCGACTGCGCGGTGCTCGAAGGTCTTGCGCGAAGCAGTGCCGACGTGGTTGTGTCTATGGGGACCCATTGCACTCAGTGATGGTGCGACTACTCTGAGGTACGGATCACGATGGGTTCTACCGTTTTACTCCGACGTCCGCTCGCCCTGATCGTGGCGGCGATCGCCGTGGTGACGATGGTCGATGTCGCCGCCCCGAGCACCGCTGCGGCGGCGCCGGTCCCGGCAGCCCCGGCCTTCGGCAGCATCATCGATCCCTACTCCGAGTACGAGTCCGAGAGCACCTGCGACCCGGTCGACAAGGCCGGTCCGCGCGCCGTACGGGATCTTCTCATCGACACCTACGGTCCGGCGACGGTCTACATTTCCCGAACGTGCGTCTCCGGCGGCTCCAGCGGTCACTACGCCGGCCGGGCGATGGACTGGATGCGCGACATCAACGACGCCACCCAGCGCGACCAGGTCGAGACCTTCCTGGACTGGCTGCTGGCCACCGACCAGTACGGCAACCGCCACGCCATGATGCGGCGGATGGGCATCATGTACGTCATCTGGAACCGCCAGATCTGGGAGGCCTACGACTCCACGCCGTCGTGGCAGCCCTACTACGGCTCCAGTCCGCACACCGACCACGTCCACATCAGCTTCGGATGGGACGGCGCGTACAAGCGGACCACGTACTGGAACCCGGCGGCGACATTTCCCGCGGTCCCGGTCTGTGCCACCCCGCCGACCCAGCCCGCGCCCCCGGCCGTGAACTACGGCAGCGGTCTGGGGTACGTCCGGGTGACCCCCTCCCGGCTGCTGGACACCCGATCGGCAGGCTCGGGGGTGGCCGTGCGCTGCCGGCTCGGCGGCGGCGGACGGCTCGACGTCAAGGTCACCGGCGTCGGCGGAGTGCCGGCCAGCGGGGTGGGAGCGGTAGTCCTCAACCTGACCGGGGTCAGTCCGGACGCGGGCACCTGGCTAGGCGCCTACCCGGCGGGAACCGCGTGGCCCGGGAACTCCTCGGTGAGCATCGCCCGTCAGGCCATCACGTCGACCATGGTGGTCGTGCCGGTCGGCAGCAACGGCATGATCTCGCTACGCAACGGCGGCGGTCGCACGGATGCGCTGGTGGACATCGTCGGGTACCACCCGCTGTCCGGCGGATCGCTGTATGCCGCGGCTACGCCCATCCGGATGCTGGACACCCGCGGCACCGGCGACCGCTTCACCGCCCGTGAGACCCGCACCGTCGCCCTCAGGTCGGTCCCCCCCAACGCGACCGGCGTGATCCTCAACCTGGCCTCGATCGCTCCCGCCGCCGGCGGCTACGTGACCGTCAGCGCCGGCGGCTCGGGATCCACCGGGGGCACCTCGGCGCTCAACATGACAGTCGGTCGGGTGGTGTCGAACCGGGCGTACGTCGCACTCGGACCGGGCGGCACCATCGACATCCACACGTCTACAGCTACCGACGTGCTGGTCGACGCGGTGGGCTGGTTCGGACCGACCGGCACCCGTTACATGCCCGTCACGCCGACACGAAGCTTCGACTCGCGCAACGACATTGGCGGGCTGGTCCGGTTCAGCGGCGGTTCCGCTCAGGAGCTTGACCTGGTCGCTGCCGGCGTGCCGGCCGGGGCCACGTCGGTGGTGATGACCGTGACCGCAACCACGATGAGCACCCCGACGTACGTCACGGTGTGGCCGCACGCCCAGCCGCAGCCGCCGACGTCGGACCTCAACGTCATCACCACCGCCGACACGTCGAATCTCGTGGTCGCGGCGCTCGGTGCCGGATCGTTGGACGTCCTGATCGGGCACGGTCGCGGGCACCTCGTCGGGGACGTGGTGGGTTACTTCCGCTAGCCGTGCAGGCGGTTGCCGGCGTTCGCAGTCGTAGGCTTCGAGCCGCGGACGGGGAAGGACTCCATGGCGACACCTGCTGGGTTCGGGAACAAGGTCGCGTTCATCTGGAAGATCGCCGACAAGCTGCGTGGGCACCTCAAGCCGCACGAGTACGGCACGGTCATGCTGCCGACGCTGGTGCTCTTCCGCCTCGACGCCGTACTGGAGCCGACCAAGGCCGCCGACCCGAACCTGCTCTATGAACTGCAGCGCACGATCACCGACGCCGGCGCGATCCACCCGTCGGAGCAGGCCGCGGCCGTCGATGCGCTGCTGTCCGGGGACTCGGTGAGGCAGCAACGGGTCTACGCCAACCTCGGGCCGGCCGTCGAGCGCTTCACGGCTCTGGACGACGACGCGCAGGACAGCTTCCGGCATGCGGTGAAGTCCTATGTCCGGGTTTACCCGTTCCTGGCGCAGGTCTCCCCCGTCCTGGCGAGGAAGCACAACGCCCGCCGGCGCCGTCGCTTCCTGTTGGCACGCTTTGCTGACCGCGCTGCCTGCCTGCTCGGCGATCGGGCTGAGGATGCTCCGTGTCGGTGGTCGGATGTCCCTCGGAATTCTTCCGCGAAGAATGTTGCAACGCGGCAAGGACCATCGGGACGTGGTCAGGCCGGATCCCGCACCAGGTCGACGACAAGCGGCCGGTGGTCGGAGGCACTCGTGGGTACGACGGCCGCCTTCTGCGCGGTCAATCCGGCCGAGACGAAGACGTAGTCGAGCCGCCGGAGCGGGAACCGGCTGGGGAAGCTCGCGCCGCGGCCGCGTCCTGCGCGCTCCCACGAGTCCACGAATCGGCCACCTAGGACGCGCAGCTCAGGGGCATCAGGGGTGGCATTGAAGTCGCCGGCCAGGACAACCGGCGCCTGCGGCAGTTCCTGCAGCACGACGGCCAGCTGCGCTGCCCGTGCCGGCGCGGAGTTGTGCTGCAGATGCACGCAAGCCGCGTGCAGGTCGCCGGCGAGTTCCGCCACCACCATGCTGCGCGGCTCGGAGCGGGGCCGCCCCGGCAGCCGGACCACCCGCTGCCCGGCCACCGGAAGCCTGGTCAGGATCGCGTTGCCGTACTCCCGGGGCGGCTCGCCCTCGTGCGCGCGGTCTCGACGCATCGCCACGCCGTACACCGCCGTCATGCCGAGTCCTTCGGCGAGTTCGGTGGCCTGGTCCGCCCAGCCGCTGCGCTCGGAGAAGTGCCGGTCGACCTCCTGCACGCAGATCACGTCGGCGCCCAGCGACGCCAACGCGTCCGTCGTACGGCGCAGGTCCACGACGCCGCCGCGCCCACGTCCGTGTGCGATGTTGAACGTGGCGACCCGAAGCCTCATCACGTCCGCTCCGGTCCTTCCATGATCAGATCGGGGGAATCAACGTCTCCGGTCCAGATGAGACGTTGATTCCCCGCATTCGTGTTTCCCAATCACTCGCACGGTGGCCAAATGAGGCTCACGTGCCGTCGGCGCTCAGGACGACCTCGCTGGCCAGGGCCAGGCGGGGGCCGTCCGGGCCGAGCTCGGTCTTCTCGAGGCGCACCGACGCCGACCTGCCGGACAGCGTCAGCGTCGCCAGCTGGTTGTCGAAGTACGGGCCGTCCAGCTTCACCCAGTCGATCGGTACGGCGGGAACCCGGAACAGCCGCGTCAGCGGGCGGCTGATCGAGCGGGCCAGCCGGCTCCAGCCCACCCGGAATCCGATCTTCATGAAGCCCGGAACCATGTTGTGCACCGGCGAGCAGGTGAGCTGATAGATCTTGCTCCGCGGCCTGTCGGGGTACCGCGCCTCGGCGACATAGGCGTGGTGCACGTCCCCGGACAGGACGCAGATGGTGGCCGGTGCGCCGTCGGCCGAGCCGATGTCGGCGAAGAGCCGGGCCAGCCGCCGGAAGGATTCGCCGAAAGCGGCCCAGTGCTCCAGGTCCGCACCCTGCCGGAACTTCTCCGACAAGCGGCCCACCAGTCGACCGTCGTACTTGGTGCACATGTGCTCGTTCCACGCCTCGACGTCGTGCAGCGCTTGGGCCATCAGCCACGGCAGCGACGATCCGATGACCAGGTGGTCGACGTCGGCGCGGGCCTGCTCCTCGATCCACTCGAACTCACCGGCACTGACCATCGAGCGGTGGTCGTCGGCCAGGATCCGTCCGCACCGGGTGTCGATCACCAGGAGCCGGACGCCGCCGAAGTCCCGCCGGAAGCTCCATCGGGTGCTCTTCGCGCCGTCTGCCTCGGCGTCTGCGTGCCGGGCGAACGTGCGCAGGATCGGCTCGCCGTCCCCGGCCGCGCGGACGGCGGCGAACAACTCGTCCGTGGCGAGGTCCGACGGCGCGAGGTTTCCCAGCTGCTGGTAGATCCAGTAGCTCATCAGCGCGCCCTCGATGCGCTCCTGCCACCAGTGCGTCGCCTGCATCTGCTCACGCCAGATGTGCGAGGTGTTCCAGTCGTCGCGGACGTCGTGGTCGTCGAAGATCATCGACGTGGGGATGGTCGACAGCAGCCAGCGAATGTCCGGATCCGTCCACGACTCCAGATACAGATGCGTGTACTCCTCGAAGTCGGCCACCTCGGTATACGGAGGGCGATCCACGTCACGGCGGTTCCGCAGGTAGGTCTGGGTGTGCGAGGTGGTCTCGTCCGCGTACACCTGGTCCCCGAGCAGCAGCAGCGCGTCGGGCCAGCAGTCCTCGGGGTCGCGGGCCATCCGAGTGGCGTAGGTGTCCAGGGCATCCGGCGGCAGGCTGCGATCACCGCCCGCGGTGGCCGGGCGCGCCCACCTGCAGGATCCGAAGACCAGGTTGATCGGGTTGCCGTGGCCCAGCGTCCGAATCCTGCTAGGCGGGTACGTCGACCCGGTCTCCGGCCACACCAGGGTCCCGTCCAGACGAACCTCGTACGGCGTGCAGCCGGCCGGTTGCAGCCCCTCGATGACGACCAGCCCGTAGTGGTGACCGGCGACGTGGAAGGTGTCCGCCGTACAGCCGAGGATCTCGACCTCGCAGGAAGCATCGGTCTCCACCCAGACGGTTGCGCTGGTCTCGTCGACGTGGCGGAGTAGCGGGCCAAGCACCAGGGTGGGCATCCGCATTGCCTAGCGCATCGCTGTCGTTCTTGGCTACGCCAGAGCGCCGGACCGCCCTTGCGCTACGTCCTATGCATCATGATGCAGTTAGCTGATGGTAGGGTGTGGGTCGTGCGCACGACAGTGTCCATCGACGATGCCCTGCTGGCCGAGGCCAAGGCGGCCGCGGTCCGGACGGGTCGGCCCCTCGGCGCGGTGGTCGACGACGCGCTGCGCGTTCTTTTCAACCCCGGGCGGGCCGAGCGGGCGACCGGTGGCGTTCGGCTGCCCACCGACGGCGGCTCGGGGGTACGCCCCGGGGTCGACCTCGAGGACAAGGAACAGCTGGCCGACATTCTCGGTGAGAACGAGCCGCCCCATGCTGCTGGTTGACGTCAACGTGCTGATCTACGCGCGGCGGCGGGAGAGCCACCACCACGATGCGTACCGAAGCTGGCTGGAGGACCGGCTGGGCGGTCCCGAGCCGGTCGGCATCAGCGAACTGGTGCTGTCGGCGTTCATACGCATAGTCACCAACCACCGGGTGTACCGCGAGCCGACAGCGCCCGAGGCGGCGCTGGAGTTCTGCGAGATCGTGCTCGGCGCGCCGGCGGCGCTGCCCGTGCGGTCGGGCCCGCGGCACTGGTCGATCTTCGCGCAGCTGTGCGGCGCGACGCGGGCCCGAGCCAACGACGTACCCGACGCCTACTTCGCGGCGTTGGCGATGGAGAACGGGGCGACCTGGGTCACTGTCGACCGCGGGTTCGCCCGCTTCCCCGGTCTGCGCTGGACGCATCCGCTGGAGGCCGAGCCGACCCGCTGAGGGCTCTGGGAGGATCGCCGGCATGGAGTTTCTGATAGTCGGTGTCGCGATCCTGCTGGTCCTGCTGCTCGCTGTCGGCCTGCTGGTGCAGCGTGGGCGCCGGACCACCCGACTGGACGACCGGGACGCACCGAGCGGCCCGCGCGTACGCGACCCGGAGCCGGAGGTCCTGCCGCCGGCCGGCGACCTGCTGACCCCGCCGGTCCCCGTCGTGGTCGAGCCGGATCTCGACGTACCCCAGCCGGCGGCCGGGCGGCTGATCAGGCTGCGGGACCGGCTCGGCCGCTCGCAGAGCTCACTCGGGCGCGGCCTGCTGTCCGTGCTGTCGCGGGACCGTCTGGACGAGCAGGCGGGGGAGGACGTCGAGGACACCCTGCTGCAGGCCGACGTGGGAGTGGCCGCCACCCAGGAGCTCGTGCAGCGGCTGCGCACCCGCGCGATGGTCGCCGCGTCGGGCAGTCCCGGGCAGCTGCGCGATCTGCTCGCCGCCGAACTCACCGCCGCGCTCGGGCCGGATCTGGACCGCTCGCTGCGGACGCTGCCGCATGAGGATCGGCCGGCTGTCGTCCTGGTGGTCGGCGTCAACGGGTCCGGCAAGA
>JACCZY010000168.1 GCA_013695685.1 Geodermatophilaceae bacterium
AGGCCGGTGACAACGCCGGGCTGCTGCTGCGAGGGGTCAAGCGTGAGGATGTCGAGCGCGGGCAGGTAGTCGTCAAGCCGGGCTCGATCACCCCGCACACTGGCTTCGACGCCAACGTCTACATCCTCAGTAAGGACGAGGGCGGCCGGCACACGCCCTTCTTCAACAACTACCGGCCGCAGTTCTACTTCCGCACCACCGACGTGACCGGCGTGGTGACCCTTCCCGAGGGCACCGAGATGGTGATGCCGGGGGACAACACCGAGATGATGGTCGAGTTGATCCAGCCGATCGCCATGGAGGAGGGCCTGCGCTTCGCCATCCGTGAGGGTGGCCGCACCGTCGGCGCAGGTCGAGTTACGAAGATCACCACCTAGCTGTTCAGGTTGTCAGTGGATTCGCGCCACCCGTGACGCGAATCCACTGACAACTGATGAGGACCACCCCGGCGAGATGAAGGGCACCAAACGATGGCGGGACAGAAGATCCGCATCAGGCTCAAAGCCTACGACCACGAGGCGATCGACGCCTCGGCACGCAAGATCGTGGACACGGTCATGCGCACGGGCGCGCGCGTCGTGGGGCCGGTGCCGCTGCCGACGGAGAAGAACGTGTACTGCGTCATCCGCTCGCCGCACAAGTACAAGGACTCGCGCGAGCACTTCGAGATGCGCACGCACAAGCGCCTCATCGACATCCTCGACCCGACGCCGAAGACGGTCGACGCGCTCATGCGCATCGCCCTGCCCGCCAGCGTCGACGTGAATATCCAGTAGGGATCGCCAACTCATGCCAACAATCACTGCGCCCACCAGAACGGTCAAGGGCTTGCTGGGCGAGAAGCTCGGCATGACCCAGGTCTTCGACGAGAACAACCGGATCGTGCCGGTCACCGTCGTCAAGGCCGGGCCGTGTGTCGTGACCCAGGTGCGCACTCCCGAGAGGGACGGGTACGCCGCCGTACAGATCGGCTTCGGTGCCATCGACCCGCGCAAGGTGAACAAGCCCGAGGCCGGGCACTTCACCAAGGCGGGCGTGACGCCGCGTCGGTACCTGATCGAGATCCGCACCAAGGACGCGTCGTCGTACGAGTTGGGCCAGGAGCTCACCGTCGAGACGTTCGCGGCGGGTGCAGCCGTCGACGTCGTGGGCACCAGCAAGGGCAAGGGCACCGCCGGCGTCATGAAGCGGCACGGCTTCCACGGCCTCGGTGCCGGGCACGGCACGCAGCGTAAGCACCGCGCGCCGGGCTCCATCGGCGGCTGCGCATTTCCGGGGCGGGTGTTCAAGGGCATGAAGATGGCGGGGCGGATGGGCAACGTGCGCACCACGGTGCTCGGGTTGACCGTGCATCGCGTGGACGCCGACAAGGGTCTGCTGCTCATCAGGGGTGCTGTGCCGGGCCCGACCGGTGGCGTGGTCTTCGTCCGCACCGCCGTCAAGGGAGGGGTGTCCGTATGACCTCGGTAGACGTCCGGTCTCCCGACGGGGAAACCAGCGGCAGCATCGAGCTGCCCGCTGACGTGTTCGACGCCCCGGCGAATCTGGCGCTGATGCACCAGGTGGTCGTTGCCCAATTGGCGGCCGCCCGAGCGGGGACACACTCCACCAAGACTCGTGGTGAGGTCAGTGGCGGCGGCGCGAAGCCGTACCGGCAGAAGGGAACCGGCCGTGCGCGGCAGGGTTCCACCCGGGCGCCGCAGTTCGAAGGCGGCGGCATCGTCCACGGCCCCAAGCCCCGCGATTACAGCCAGCGCACGCCGAAGAAGATGAAAGCGGCGGCGCTTCGCGGTGCGCTGTCCGACCGCGCCCGCGACGGGCGCCTGCACGTCGTTTCCGCGTTCGTGACCGGCGACGCTCCGTCGACCCGGGAGGCGAGGGACGTGCTGAACACGGTGCTGGCCGACAGCGTGGTCAACCCCGGGCGCTCCCGGCGGGTACTCGTGGTTGTCGACCCGGCGGACGACATGTCCTGGAAGAGCCTGCGCAACGTCTCCTCGGTGCACCTGCTCGACGCCGGACAACTCAACACCTATGACGTGCTCGTCAGTGACGACGTCGTGTTCACCGAGGAGGCCCTGCAGGCCTTCATGGCAGCGCAGCTGGAGCGACGTTCCCGCAAGCGGCGTGGCGGTAACCGACCGGACCTGACCACCCCGCTGATTTCCGGCGCGATCCCGTCGGTCGCGCCGGCTGAAGGCGAGGGCGACGTGGACGTCAGCCTGACCAAGTCCTCGGCCGCAGACACCGCCGCGAAGCCGGCCGCCCAGGTGTCGGCTACGGCTGCGGATGTCGAGAACCATCCGTACGGCGTGGGTTCCCACGTCGCCCTGGACGACGACAGCGCCCCGAAGGGCCACCCGATCAAGGGTGCGGCCGGGGCGAAGCGCTTCGTCGTACCGACGAGTGCCTTGTACGACGAGACCACCGCGGATGTCTGGTTCGCCAGCGCCGAGGCGGCCGTGGACGCCGGCTTCAGTGATGCAGGGGGCGACGAGTGATTCCCGACCCGCGCGACGTACTGCTCGCACCGATCATCAGCGAGAAGAGTTACGGGCTGCTGGACGAGAACAAGTACACGTTCCTCGTCCACCCCGAGGCCAACAAGACCCAGATCAAGATCGCGGTCGAGCAGGTCTTCAACGTCAAGGTTCTCGGCGTGAACACGATCAACCGGCAGGGCAAGCGCAAGCGATCCCGTACCGGTTTCGGTAAGCGCAAGGACACCAAGCGAGCGATCGTCAGCGTGGCCGCCGGCGACCGCATCGA
>JACCZY010000254.1 GCA_013695685.1 Geodermatophilaceae bacterium
CCCAGGCACGCTCCCGCGCCTCGAAGTTCTCCCACTCCAGGATGTAGTGCAGTGAGTTCGTCGTGCCCGCGATGACCTCCCACGGCCCCATCATCCGGAAGCCATGCCTCGTCATGTTCGGCTCGCTGCACTCCCGGACGTAGCTCCGAGTGAGTTCCTGCTTGCCGGGTGCGAGCTCGTAGTGCCGGTACTCGAAGACCGCCATCGGCGAATCCTTTCATCGGGACCGCTTCTTCCGGAGGGTAGAGGCATTGTCTGCCCTGCGAAGGGAGGCCTTGACACTATCCGAGGCTGTTACTACTGTCCAGAAATCCGTTCTGCCATGCACAGACGGGTTTCAGCTCAGTTCCAGCGACTGCGGACCACATCGAGCAGGGATACCCGGAAGGAACACCAGCGTGCGCACAGCTCTCACCGGTCGTAGGGCGACGATCTTCGTCGCCGTGGCACTGCTCGTACTCGCCGCGTGCGGCGGCGAGGACGAAGGCAGCGGGGGTGGCGGAGGCGACCAGTCCGACGCCGGCCCATACCGGCTCGGTCTGGTCCACAGCTCCGAGGGCCCGTTCGCGAGTAACAGCGCCACCATGCGCGAAGGTGCGAATTACGCGGTGGACCTAATCAATGCCGACGGCGGTGTGAACGGCCGCGACATCGAGCTGGTCGAGGTGGACGCTCGCAACGATCCGCAGACCCTGGTTACGGCCATCCCTCAGCTGGTCAGCGAGGAAGAGGTATTCGCCATTCTGGCGCCCGTGGACAGTGCCGGCTGCGAGATTGCCTGTGCGATCGCCGCCGATCTGGAGGTTCCCACGCTCAGCGCGGGCGCCGGGCGACCGGGGGTCCTTGAGCCGAGTCGACCGTGGTCGTTCACCATGACCGCGCCCGACGCCTCCAACAGCATCCCGGTGCTGCAG
The DNA here is from genome assembly GCA_013695685.1 of Geodermatophilaceae bacterium. Taxonomy (GTDB): domain Bacteria; phylum Actinomycetota; class Actinomycetes; order Mycobacteriales; family Geodermatophilaceae; genus JACCTY01. Next base: position 915 of record JACCZY010000254.1, read on the forward strand.
GCTGTCGTCGAGGAGGAGGGCTTCGAAACCGCGGCGATCATCGTTGACGAAGCCAATGCGACTACCCAGGCCCAGGCTGACCTCTACCGCGAGGTGTTCGATGGGACCGACGTCGAGGTCGTCTCCACGACAACCTTCGCCTCGGGCGACTCGAGCTTCGCCTCGCAGGTCACCTCGATGTCGGCGGAGAGCCCGGACGTCATCGCCCTCGCCGCGGGACCGGCCGATGCCGCTCGGATCGCGGTCGAGATCCGTTCGCAGGGCCTTGAGGCGCTGCTCATCGGCACCGGCTCGCTGCAGGCCGGCGGTACGGACTACATCAACGGCGCCGGAGAGGCAGCCGAGGGGACATTGACGGCGGCGCAGTTCAATCCGGAGAACCCCGACGAGCCGGCTGCCTCGTTGCTGGCTCAGGCGGAGGAGGACAACGACCTCGAGTCCGTGTCGCTGAACTTCGCTTACGCCTTCGACATCGTCAATCTCATCGCTACCTACCTCACCGACAGCGGCGCGACCGCCAGCCCCGACACGCTGGAGGCGGACCGGCAGGGACTCCTGGACTACCTGGAGGATGTCGAAGCCTACGAGGGCATGTCCGGAGATGTCGCCTTCGCGGAGGACGGCACCGGCGATCGTCCGGAGCTGTACGCCGTGGTCGAAAACGGTGAGTTCGTCATCTCGGAGGTGGGTAGCTAGACCCGGCGCGGGACTCGTGTACGTCGCTGAGGAAGATTCCCAGGACAGAACAGGACGCGCATGCTGATTCAGCAACTGGTCAACGGGTTGCTGCTCGGCACCACGTTCGCGCTCATCGCGCTGAGCTTCAACCTGGTGGTCGGTGCTCTCGACCGGCTTAACTTCGCCCTCGGTGAGACCGCCATGGTCAGCGCGATCTGCGGCGCGCTGTTCCTGTCCCAGCTCGACGTCCCGTTCGTGCTCGCGTTCCTCGCCGCGCTGGTGGTCGGTGCGCTCATCGCCGGGATCACCTTCCTGCTGTCCTTCCGGTTCGTGAGCGCGGACTATCACACCGCTCCGATCCTGAGCAGCCTTGGGGTCGGGCTGGTTCTCACCTCACTTGTGACACGGGTGCTAGGCAGCGATCAACGGCGAGTGCCCACCGTCCTCAAGGACGTTCGCATCGAGGTCGGTCCGCTGCGCATCGTGGGCGATCAACTCATCATTCTGGTGGTCGCCGCATTGATGACCGTGCTGCTCTACATCTTTCTCAACCGGACCGCATGGGGGATGGCCATCCGTGGCGTATCTGACGATTCGGACATGACGGGACTGCTCGGCGTCCCGGTCCAGCGGGTGATCCTGTTGACTTTCGTCATCTCGGGGACCCTCGCCGGCGCCTCGGGACTGCTGACCGGGCTGTCCTTCCACACGGTGAGCCCCTTCACCGGCTTCGAGACCACGCTGACCGCCCTCATGGTGATCGTGCTCGGCGGTCTCGGCAACATCACCGGCGGGGTCGTCGCGGCACTGATGATCGGGGTCATCGAGACGCTGACCGTGGCATATCTATCCGCAACCTACCGAGATCTCATCGTTTTCCTCCTCGTCGGCATCACTCTTGTGGCCCGACCTCAGGGCCTGTTCACGCGCAACACCGGCGTCGTGGGACGGGTCTGACCATGGATGCCTACACCGAGGCCGTCGTCATCAGGCTGGGCATCGCGATACTGCTCGCCCTCGGCTACTGGATCACGGCCGCTACCGGGAAGTTCTCCTTCGGCCACGCGGCTTTCATGGCCATCGGCGCCTACACCGCCGCGATTCTCACCGTGAACTTCGAGTGGTCGCTCGCGACGTCGATGCTGATCTCCGGGCTGACCGCAGCTGTTGCGGGTGCCTTCATCGGCTGGATCGCCCTGCGCCTGTCGATTCTCTACCTCGCGATCATCACCTTCGCCTTTGCCGAGATCGTCAAGATCCTGCTGGACAGCTGGGACTACGTCGGCGGAGCCAGCGGTCTGTTCGGTATGCGCGGGACCACTGTCGAGTTGGTGGCGATGTGTATCGGCGTGGTGATCGTCTACCTGTTCTTCCTGGCGCGATCCCGAAAAGGCTTGTCCTACGAGGCGATCCGGGAGGACGAGCAGGCCGCTCGTGCCTGCGGGCTCGGGGTCACCGGGATCTCGGTGGAGGCGTTCGCGGTCTCGGCCGCCATCACCGGCGTGGCGGGCGCGCTGTCGGCACACGAGACCCTGATCATCACCCCGTCGCAGTTCGGGGCTCCCCAGTCACTGCTGATCATTCTCTTCGTCGTCCTCGGTGGCGTGCAGTACTTCTGGGGCGCGATCGTCGGTGCGGTCGTTCTGACGATGCTCCCGATCTGGTTCGACTTTCTCGATAATTACTACCAGATCACCTACGGGCTGCTCTTCGTCGTACTGATGATCCTGCGACCGCAGGGGATCATCGGCCGGAGCACCGAACGGCGGTTCAACCTGGGGGCGTTGAAGAAACTCGCGTCCAGCCGCAACGGGGCTGGTCGAGATGGCTGACCTGCAGATGCGTGCCCTGGACATCACCAAGCACTTCCAGGGGGTGGCGGCGCTCACGGACGTCACGCTTGAGGTCGAACGGGGCTCGATCCACGGTGTCGTCGGGCCGAACGGAGCGGGCAAGACCACCCTGCTCAACGTGATGTCCGGGTTTCTCTCACCGTCCCAGGGTGTTGTCGAACTGGACGGCCGCGACATCACCAGGCTGACCCCGCAGAAGCGGGTGCCGCTCGGATTGACCCGTACGTTTCAGAACCTTCGGCTGTTCGGCGGCCTGACGGTGCGGGAGAACGTGCTCCTGGGTCAGCACTCCCACGCTCGTACCGGATTCCTGTCGCTGTGGCCGCTGCGTACCGCCGGCGACAAGGAGCTCGACTGCGAGGCTGATCACGCGCTGGAGAGCTTCGGGCTCACCGAGTACCGAAGCCGCCCAGCTGCGACTTTGCCCTACGGCTTGCAGAAGCAATTGGAGATCGCCCGTGCCGTCTCGGCCAAGCCGAGGCTCCTGCTCATGGACGAGCCGGCTGCCGGTATGACCGCGCAGGAGCGCCTCGACCTGGTGCCGCGCATTCGTTCGCTTCGCGATGAGGGCCTCACAGTGGTGATCGTCGAGCACGACATGGACGTCATCGCCACGGTCTGTGATGTCGTCACGGTGTTGAACTTCGGCCGGAGTCTGATCGAGGGCACACCAGCGGACGCGCTCTCAAGCGCTGAGGTGAGGACGGCCTACCTTGGCACCTGAGCAGCGGCCGGCGGGGCCCCAGGCCACCGCAGAGCCGGCTCTTGAGGTTCGAGAGCTGCGTGCAGGGTACGGACGCATCACCGGCATCGACGGGATCAGCCTCACCGTCGCGCCGGGAGAACTGGTGGCTCTCCTGGGTGCCAATGGCGCCGGCAAGAGCACTTTCCTCCGGGCGATCTCGGGGATGATCCGTGCCTGGTCGGGTTCAGTGCTCTTCCACGGCAAGGAGGTCACGGGTCAGCGCAGCGACCGATTGGTGCGGTCAGGTATGGCTCATGTCCCTGAGGGTCGGCGTGTCCTGCCTACCCTGACGGTGGAGGAAAACCTCCGGCTCGGGGCGTTTACGCGTCGCCGGTCCGGCGACGTCGACGCGGATCTCGCGAGCGTGCTTACGCGTTTCGGGCCGCTGCGCGAGCGGCGCAATCAGAAGGCCGGGACCTTGTCCGGAGGCGAACAGCAAATGCTCTCGATCGGTCGGGCGCTGATGGCGCGGCCAACGATCCTGTTGCTCGACGAGCCGTCGCTGGGCTTGTCGCCCAGGTTGGTCGGTGAAGTCTTCGCGCTGATCCGAGACTTGGCCTCGGAAGGTCTGACCATCTTGCTGGTCGAGCAGAACGTCAAGCAGGGACTGGGCTGCGCCGACCGTGGCTATCTGCTCAGCACCGGATCGGTGGTCATGACCGGCTCCGCGCAAGAGCTCCTCGCCAACCCCAAGGTGATCGACAGCTACCTCGGCGGTCGGGGTCAGGAAGTATGAACGAGTCGGCGCAGACGCCTGCGCAGACCAGGAACCGCTTCGCCGGGAAGGTCGCCGTTGTCACCGGATCGGGATCGGGAATCGGCCGGGAGACCGCGCTTGCCTTCGCGCGGGAGGGCGCCGAGGTGATCGTCGCCGACATCGACACCGAGGGTGCCGGGCGGACCGTCACCCAAGTCGAAGGATGCGGCGGGAGCGCGAAGGCGTGCAGGGTCGACGTCGGAGATGCCGACTCGGTCCGCGAGATGGTGGAGCTGGCCGTGCGCACCTATGGTCGGCTAGATGTGTTGCACAACAACGCATATTGGGCCCCGCTGGACCGATCGGTCACCGAGACGAGCATGCAGGAGTGGGACCGGACGATCGCGGTCACGCTCACCGGCGTGTTCCTCGGCTGCAAGTACGCGATTCCGGTGATGATCGAGGGTGGCGGCGGAGCCATCGTGAATACGGCCTCCGTGGCGGCATTGGCCGCCTCTCCTCGGTTCGGTGCCTACGTTGCCGCCAAGGGTGGAGTCGTGGCACTGACACGTTCGGTGGCCTTCGACTACGGGTCGGCTGGCATCCGTTGCAATGCGGTGGCCCCCGGACTCATCGAGACGCCGGCGACCGAGGCCGTTTTCGCCGATCCCGAGCGTCGAGCCTGGGTGACCAGCAAGCTACTCGTCGGGCGGGTGGGTCAACCGACCGACATCGCCAACGCCGTGCTCTACCTGGCCAGCGAGGAGTCCGCCTTTGTGACGGGACAGACGATCGTTGTCGATGGAGGTCGTCTCATCTCATGATCGAATGCTCAGGCTCATGACAACCACTGAGCCGGAGCTGCTCGCCATTCCGATGACGACCAGCACTCGGATCGACATCTTCTCCGGTGTCGCCCGGCTGGCCGGCAAACTGTGGGCCTCTCGGCAGCGCTGCCAAGGTGGCTCCCGTACGGCGGTGGTGGTGATCCACCCCAGCTCGAACTTCATCGGCCACTATCTCCTGCCTGCCCTGTCGCCGCACGGTGTCGACGTGATCGGCGCCAACACCCGCTACATCGGCAACGACTCGATGTTGACGATGGAGAACTGCATCCTGGATATCGGCGCGATCATCGGACACCTGCGTCGGGAGGGCTACGAGAAGGTGGTGCTCGTCGGCAACTCCGGCGGCGGCGGCCTTTCTGCGCTGTATCAAAGCCAAGCCGAGTCCCCGACCATCCGTCAGACACCGGCCGGTGATTCGGTCGATATCGTCGGCGCCGATCTGTCGCCCGCCGATGCGGTGATAGAACTGATGGCACATCCTGGCCGGGCGCTGGTTTTCACCGAGTGGCTGGACCCGGCGGTGACCGACGAGTCCGATCCGTTCCACGACCGCGATTCGGCAGTGGACATGTTCGAACCGGTCAACGGTCCGCCGTACAGCACCGATTTCCTCACTGCGTACCGCGCAGCTCAGGTGGCCCGAAACCGGCGGATCACAGCCTGGGTCCGCGGGGAACTCGACCGCGTCGCGCAGGCCAGCGGAGGTCAGGTCCTGGATCTGCCGTTCACGGTGCACGGAACGGTCGCAGACCCGCGGTTCCTCGATCTGAGCATCGAACCCAGCGATCGAGAGGCGGGCACGATGTGGGGCCCCCCGTACCGGGCGAACCTTTCGCCTGCGACGCTCGGTCATCTGACGAGCCTGCGCTCCTGGTTGAGTCAGTGGAGTGTGGACGAGTCGCAGTGCAACGGACCCGAGCAACTCGCGAGGGTCAGCGTCCCGGTCTTGGTGATGTATGGGACAGCTGACCAGGTCTGCTTTCCGTCGCACGCGCGGGCGCTCTACGACGCGGTACCTCACGATCGCAAGGAACTGGTCGCGATTGACGGCGCGACGCACTATTTCGCAGACCAACCAGAGCTCGTCGAGCGTGCCGTTGCCACTATCGCGGAGTGGTTGCACCGCAATGACCTGATCGCATGAGCTGCCCATCGAGAGGACCAGCCACATGAGCGCACCGTTGCATTCGGACTTCGGCCAGCTCAGGGTGACACCGGGTGAGTTGCATTTCACCGCTCCGTCGGAGCTGTACGACCTCGTCAACGTTGTCGCTTTCGGCGGAGCCGTCGACCGGCCCACGCACGTACCCACCGAACTCGGGACTATTGGTCCGGTGGTGTTCTGGGAGTCGACGGGGGCTGCCGACGCGCTGCCGTTCTGGAACACGAACTTCCAGTGCGACGTGTACCTCTACTTGGTCCACGGCAGCGTCCGCGTGGAGTTCAAGGAGACCGAGGGCGACGAACGCTACGGCCACTACATCGCGCGTACCGGTGACCTGTTCAAGCTGCCCAAGGACATCGCACATCGCACCTTCTCCGTAGACGGGAAGCGTCGGATCAGCCTCGAGATCCTGGAACGCAACCCACATTGGGCAACCATGGGGACCGCACCGACGGTTGCAGACGACTCCGGGGTCGTCGGCGGCTTTCGATTCGACGTTGAGGGCGAGGACGTCCGGGTCACTTGGCCCGAGGGCAGCCTTGTCACACCGAGACACTTCTTTGCTCGGGGACTAGCGGCTCTGATCGCGTACGAGCTTCACTTGGAACACAACGAGTTCGAGGGAGGGTTCATCGTCCACGACCTCGGCGAGCGGGTGACACTCAAGGCGCGCGGCTATTCAGAGACCTTGCCACCGGCTCAGGTGTTGGCTACCTTCGCCGGTCTCATGGACCGATGCCGGTGAGCGCGCCACAGCCTCTCGGCCATGTTTGGCCGCGAGCCACCAGTCGGGCCGAGAACTACGTCGGGCTTCCCTTTGCCTGAGCCGGACCGGCAGTCTGGCGCGATGACAGAGGTTCCTGCCTACCGGCGCCCGGCGGCGGGGACGCACCCACCGCTGAACACACCGGCGTACCGCTCGACCGCGCTGCGGCATCCGACCCGTCCGCTGATCCTGCTGCCGCAGCGGCTCACCGAGCTGACTGGCCCGGTCCTCGGCGAGACCCTGCTCTTGCCGACCGACAACGATCTGACCAGGCAGTACGACGGTGAGCCGCAGGGGCAGCGGATCATCGTGCACGGCCGGGTTCTCGACGGGGACGGACATCCAGTTGCCCGCTCGCTGATCGAGATCTGGCAGGCGAACGCCGGTGGCCGGTACAGGCATGGGGCGGACAGCTGGCCGAGCCCGCTCGACCCATATTTCGATGGCGTCGGCCGGACCGTCACCGACGATGAGGGACGGTACGAGTTCGTCACCATCAAGCCAGGCCCCTACCCGTGGGGCAACCACGCGAACGCCTGGCGGCCTGCGCACATCCACTTCTCGCTCTTCGGTCGGGCGTTCGCGCAGCGACTTGTCACCCAGATGTACTTCCCGGACGACCCGCTGTTCACGCATGACCCGATTTTCAACGCCGTACCCGATGAGGCTGCCCGCCGGCGGATGGTCGCTGCGCTGGACATGGAGCGGACGGCTCCGCGGTGGGCCCTCGCCTTCCGGTTCGACGTCGTGCTCCGCGGCAACGCTGCCACGCCGTTCGAGGAGGTGCGGGGGTGAGGCTCGGCGAGACGCCATCGCAGACGGTGGGGCCCTACCTCACCATCGGATTGGCGTGGGACGAGGGGGCGTACGTCGTTCCCGAGGACACGGCTGGTGCCGTGTGGATCAGCGGAACCGTGTACGACGGTGCCGGGGACACCGTCAGCGATGCGCTGATCGAGACCTGGCAGGGGCCGGACGTGCATTGGACTCGGGGGGTTCCGGGCGGCGGCTTCGCCGGATTCGGCCGCTGTCCCACTGACGGGGGCGGTCGGTACCGGATTCTGACCAGGCTGCCCGAGCCGGTGGACGGGCAGGCGCCGCATCTTGACGTGTCGGTGTTCGCCCGAGGTCTGCTCGACCGGGTGGTGACCCGGGTGTACTTCCCCGACCACGAACTGGCCAATGGCGGCGACCCGGTGTTGGCGTCGGTTTCGGACGAGCGCCGGCGCACGTTGCTGGCCCGGCAGACTCCTGACGGCTACGCGTTCGACATCCGCCTGCAGGGCGCTGACGAGACGGTGTTCTTCGATGTCTGAGCTGTTCGCCGGGCTGCAGGCGGCCGGCGGTGTCCGGGACGCGGTGTCGGACCTGGCCTGGGTGCAGGCAATGCTCGATGCTGAAGCGGCGCTGGCAGGGGCGTTGGCCGACGCCGGCCGCATCGGCCGCGTCGAGGCGGACTCCATCGCGGCTGCCTGCGACGCGTCGCTGTACGACGTCACGGAACTCGGGCGGGCTGCGGTATCGGTCGGCAATCCGGTGGTCCCGTTGGTGCGCGAGCTTACTCGCCAGGCCGGTGATGCAGGAGCGTCTGTCCACAGTGGAGCGACCAGCCAGGACATTCTCGATACTGCCGCCATGCTGGTCGCCCGGCGGGCGATGGACGTCCTACTGGCCGACCTGGCCGGCTGCGCGGACGCGGTTGCAAGGTTGGCCGCAGACCACGTCGACACCGTGCAGGCGGGCCGAACCCTGCTGCAGCAGGCCGCGCCGACGACGTTCGGCTTGACCGCGGCGGTGTGGCTTTCGGGACTGGTGGCTGCCGAGGTTGCCCTGAGGCAGGCGCGCGGGCAGCTCGCCGTGCAGCTCGGAGGTGCCGTGGGTACCCTCGCCGCACTCGGCGACGACGGACCTGCGGTGCTCACGTCGATGGCGCGGCGGTTGGACCTGGCCGAACCGGTGCTCCCGTGGCACACCGAGCGCAGCCGGATTGCCGCTCTCGCCGCCGCCCTCGGCCAGACCGCCGGTACGGTTGCCACGATCGGGCGCGCCATTACCTTGCTGGCGCAGACCGAGATCGGGGAACTCACCGAGGAAGGTCCGCAGAACTCGGGCGGTTCGTCGACGATGCCGCACAAGCGAAACCCGGTGGCCGCCGTGCTGGCATGCTCCTGCGCGCAGCAGGCTCCGGGTCTGGTGGCCACCCTGCTGGCCA
>JACCZY010000256.1 GCA_013695685.1 Geodermatophilaceae bacterium
TCGACGGCATCGATGTCGTGCGCGAACCGCGGTCGTGGACTCCCGGCCCCGCGTTGTCGAACTCCTTCGCGTTCGGCGGTCACAACGGGACCGTGGTGTTCGTGCCGGCGTAGGCGGCTGGGGCGGCGTGAGCTCAGGAGCCCTCGATGCAAACCTCCACACCGTCGGTACGTCGGGTCACCGGCGTCAAGCCCACCGGCCACCTCCAACTCGGCAACCTGCTTGCGGCGATCCGCCCGATGGTCGCCGGCCAGTACGACGTCCAGACCGCCGCGGGGAGTGCAGCCTGGCTCCGGCGCGCGGATCATGGACCTCGCCGATCCGCGACGGAAGATGGAGAAGACGAACCGGCGACTGCCGGCGTTGTCTTCATGCTCGACCCGCCCGACGTCGTACGCCGCAAGATCCTGCGCGCGGTCACGGATGGGGACAGGCTCGTGTCGGCAAGCACAAGCCCGAAACGATCACCGATCTGGCCGCTGTGGCCGGCCGCTCCACAGCCCAGCGGCGGCGAGGACCAGCAACACCGGGACGAGCAGGAACGCGTGACGCGTGCCGAACTGATCTGCCAGAAAGCCCAGCAGGAACGGCGCCAGCCCGATCGCCAGCCCCGCCCCGATCGACAGCCGGGCGGTGGCCTGGTCCGGCCGTCCCCCGGAGGCGGTTATCGCCCGCGCGACGCTCAGCGGGAACTGCACAGCGATGCCCAGGCCCATGACGAACAGGCCGAGCAGCGCCAGCCAGGCCGCCGTCGACGACCAGAAGAGCAGGAAGCCGGCGGTGGTGACCACCAGGCTGCCCGCGAGCAGGCGCTCAGGACTCCGGCGCAGGGCCAGCCTCCCTCCGGCCACCCGGCCGATGGCGATACCGGCGATCAGGGCGCTCAGGGCGCCGGCCGCGGCGCCGGCACCGAGGCCGGCCTGCTGGCGGAGCAGGTCTGCTGCCCAGATCGTCATGGAGAACTCGATGCCGATGCACAGCACGAGCACCACCCAGGCGAGCCAGTACCGCCGAGGCAACCGGCTCGCCAGCCCCACCTGTACGGACTCCCGGGCCGGTCGGGCCTGGACCGGGTGGACCACCGGCCGGGGCACCGACACCCGTGCGCTTGCGAGCAGGAGTGTCACCGCGAGCGCGGCCGCGACCGCGAAGCCCGGCCGCCACCCGAGGCTGCTCGCCGCGGCGGCGCCGATGAGCAGCGGTGCGAGCAGGCCGGTCGTCGCTGCCAGCGCGTTCGCCTCGCTGATCGCCGCGGGTCCGGCCAGACCGTGATGGTCACTGAGTACGGCAGAATCGGTGTTGAGCATCAACGCGCCGAACGTTCCGGCGAGCAACGCCCCGAGGAGCGTCAGCGGGAGGTCGATGGCGGCGGTGAAGACGAGCACCCCGAGCGCGAGGCCCGCCAGCCCCAGCCGCAGCACCGCTGCGCGACCCCAGCGCCGTACCAAGTGGGCGCCGACCAGTCCGGCGAGTACCGCCCCGGCGGCCAACGCCGTGCCGTGCAGTCCGGAAACCGTCCGGGACGCCTGCTGGTCGTCTCGCAACAGCAACACCGAAGGGCCGAAGCCGTAGATGAAGTAGCCGTACACGGCGAGCTGGCTGTAGATCAGCCACGTGACCCGGTCGCGCACGAGCGTGGCCATGTGACGAACCTACTTCTCGGGCGGTTGTCCACAGCCGCTGGCACTTATCCCCAGTGAGCAGCAGCCACTCCCCGCCGCGTGGACAGCCCGGCACCGTAGGTCGTAACCGGCAGGGTGCTGGTGGGGTGGCAGGACGGCCCCCGTTCGAGAACGAAGGAGGCGGTGCGGTGAATGACACCGTGATCACCGTGGTCGGCAGGATCGTCAACGTGCCGAAACGCAGGCGCACCGAGGCCGGTGTCAGCGTGACCAACTTCCGGGTGGCCTCGACGGCTCGCCGACGGGATCGGGACAGCCAGGAGTGGGTGGACGGCGACACGCTGTACCTGAACGTCTCGTGCTGGCGTCACCTGGCCGACAACGTGGCCCGCTCGGTGATCAAGGGAGATCCCGTCATCGTTCGCGGGCGGGTGTTCACCCGGCACTACGAGCTGGACGGTCAGAAGCGGCAGTCCTATGACATGGAGGCCTACGTGGTCGGTGCTGACCTGACGTGGGGACAGGTCGAGTTCAGCCGGATGCGCAAGGACGTCGCGCCACACGACGTGATCGACGACGCCGCGGAGGACGCGACCAGCGAAGCGCTCCACGACGCTGGCGGCGTGACCGGCGGCGTGACGCACCCCTCGATCGACGTGACTAACCACGCGACCGACCACGCGACCGACGAGGAGCCGGAGGAGGACGCCACCGCGGAGTACGACGACGAGCGGAATCTCGTCCACGCGCTCCGCTGAGGAGGTGCGGCCGAGCGCCCCGCTGGGTAGATAGGACCCGGCGCGGGCCGTGCGCCTCGCTGGGTAGTAGGACCCGGTGCGGGCGGGAGCCTCTGACGCCACAACCCCCGGGCGTCTGCTCCCGCCCGCGGCCTCCGGTGACCGCTGCGCACCGGATGCGTCGATGGCTGGAAGAATGGAGGTCACACCAGCCCAACACTGACCTGACAGGACAACCTGACGACGTGGCACAACAGATCTACTCCATGCAACGGGCCCGCAAGGCCCACGGCGACAAGCTGATCCTGGACAACGTCACGCTGGCCTTTCTCCCCGGCGCCAAGATCGGAGTGGTCGGCCCCAACGGCGCGGGCAAGTCCACCGTGCTCCGGATCATGGCCGGCAAGGACCAGCCCTCCAATGGCGAGGCGAAGCTCACCCCCGGCTACTCCGTCGGCATGCTCGACCAGGAACCGGAGCTCAACGAGGACCTCGACGTCCGCGGCAACGTCGAGGAGGGCGTCCGGGACGTGCGCGACTTGCTCACCCGCTTCGCCGAGGTCAGCGAGGCAATGGGTGAGCCGGACGCGGACTTCGACGCCCTGCTCGGTGAGCAGGGCGATCTGATGGAGAAGATCGAAGCCACGAACGGGTGGGAGCTGGACAGCCGGATCGACCAGGCCATGGACGCCCTGCGCTGCCCGCCCGGCGACGCCGACGTGAGTGTGCTCTCCGGCGGGGAACGCCGGCGGGTGGCGCTGTGCAGGCTGCTCCTGGAGAAGCCTGACCTGCTGCTGCTCGACGAGCCGACGAACCACCTCGACGCCGAGAGCGTTCTGTGGCTCGAGCAGCATCTGGCCGGCTACGCCGGCGCGGTCCTCGCGGTCACCCACGACCGGTACTTCCTCGACAACGTCGCAGAGTGGATCCTCGAGCTGGACCGCGGCCGCGCCTACCCGTACGAAGGCAATTATTCGATCTACCTCGAGACCAAGTCGGCCCGGCTTAAGGTGGAGGGCCAGAAGGACGCCAAGCGGGCCAAGCGGCTGCGCGACGAGCTGGATTGGGTCCGGCAGAACGCCAAGGGCCGACAGGCCAAGAGCAAGTCGCGGCTGGCGCGCTATGAGGAAATGGCCGCCGAGGCGGACAAGTTCCGCAAGCTCGACTTCGACGAGATCCAGATCCCACCGGGACCGCGGCTGGGCAACGTCGTCGTGGAGACCGAGAACCTGAGCAAGGGTTTCGACGGCCGCTGCCTGATCGACGGTCTGACCTTCGACCTGCCGCGGGGCGGCATCGTCGGGGTGATCGGCCCGAACGGGGCGGGCAAGACCACGCTGTTCAAGATGATCCTCGGTGCGGAGAAGCCGGACGGCGGCGACATCCGGGTCGGCGAGACCGTCCGACTGTCCTACGTGGACCAGAGCCGCGGCGGCATCGACTCCGCCAAGAGTGTCTGGCAGGTGGTCTCCGACGGCCTGGACTACATCAAGGTCGGTAACGTTGAGATGCCGTCCCGGGCCTACATCAGCGCTTTCGGCTTCAAGGGACCGGATCAGCAGAAGCCCGCCGGCGTGCTGTCCGGGGGGGAGCGCAACCGCCTCAACCTGGCAATGACCTTGAAGCAGGGCGGCAATCTGCTGTTGCTCGACGAGCCCACGAACGACCTGGACGTGGAGACACTGTCCAGTCTGGAGAACGCACTGCTGGAGTTCTCCGGCTGCGCGGTCGTGGTGAGCCACGACCGGTGGTTCCTGGACCGGGTCGCCACCCACATCCTCGCCGCGGAGGACGACTCCCAGTGGACGTGGTTCGAGGGGAACTTCGAGGCGTACGAACGAAACAAGGTCGAGCGGCTTGGCCCGGAGGCCGCCCGCCCCCACCGCACGACGTATCGCAGGCTCACGCGGGACTAGGGTCCCCGGGTGCCACATCGCTACGACGTCGCCGTCCGCTGGTCCGACGAGGATCGGCTGGGTCATGTCAACAACAGCCGGTACCTGACCTTCACCGAGGATGCCCGGTTGTCCTGGCTGGCGGACTCACCCTCCGGCAACAGTGTGATCATTCTTGCCCGCACCGAAATCGACTTCGCCCGCCCCGTGCATTTCGTCGCCGGCGGCGCGCTGGTCGTCCAGACGTCGGTGCTGTCCGTCAGCCGGAGCAGCCTGCGGCTGCGACAGGACGTCTTCCACCCCGGCGACCTGACGTCCGACACCACATCGGAGCGCGCACAGGCCGCCGCGCGCACCGAGCACGTCCTGGTCTGCTACGACTACGAGCGGCAGTGTTCCCGTCCGTGGGACGAGCAGGAACGGGCGTGGCTGCACCGGTGGATCGCCGGGGAGTCGAGCTGATGACTCGTCACACCTATCTGTGCCCCATGCGGTGGGCGGACATGGACGCCTACGGACACATCAACAACACCGTCTACCTCGCCTACCTGGAGCAGGCCAGGATCGACGCGTTCTTCACGAGAGCCCGGGGCCAGGGTCTGGAGGGGCTGGCCACCGGCATCGTCGTGGCCGAGCATCAGATCAGGTACAAGAGGCCGATCTCGTTCGCGCCGCAGCCCCTGCGGATCGAGCTGTGGGTCAGCCAGATCAGGGCCGCGTCGTACACCGCCGACTACGAGATCTGGGACGAATCGACCGGTACGCCGCTGTTGGCCACCACTGCCCGGTCGCTGCTGGCGCCCTTCGACATGGCAGCCGGCCGGCTGCGCCGCTTCACCCCGCAGGAAAGGGAGTTCCTCGAGGAGTGTCGTGACGACGACTGAGGCGGTCCTGCACACCGGCGGTCCCGACGATCTCACCGACTGCTCCACCCTGTTGACCCGCCTGACGCGGCTGGATGCGGCCGGCCTGGTGCGGCTGCAGCAGACCGGCGATCACGTGACGCTCTGGGCGCAGCCACTCGGTGTCGTCGTACGGCGACAGGTCCGCGCCAGGATGACAGTCGACGATCGAACGTTCTCGTCGGTGCAGTTGCTGGCGGCAGTCGACTGTGCGGCCGACGCCGCCGTCCAGCTGCCGGCGCCGAGGGACGAGTCCTGGCGGGTCACCCTCCCGCCACTGGCGGGCTGGTCGGCACTCGACGCGGTCCCTGTCAGGGTGGTCCGACACCTGGCGGTCGGTGCAGGTCGCGTCGTACGCGGGGCTCGCGACCCGGCGGCTGCCGGTGAATCCCTGCTCGACCGGGAGACGTTGCGTGTCGCGCACGGTGCCGACGAGGTGACCCTGCCCGTCCGCGTCGTGGTGGTGCTCGCGCGAATGGGTTTCCTGGGCGGATACGAGCACTCCGAGGACGTGGTCCGGGTAGCCTGTACGCCGGCGTGGACCCGGGTGGCGGCCCGGCACGGGACCGCTTATCAGCGGCGGGGCGGACTCGGCCGCCTCAGCCTCGCCTGAGCGGCCACCGGACTCAGTCCGGGGTGTTGACCAGGCTCTGCGCGGCCATGGTCAGGTAGGTCCAGAGCGTCTGGTCCTGGATCGGCGGCAGCTCCAACGCGTCCACGGCTACCCGCATGTGGTGCAACCATGCGTCCCGTTCCGGCGGCCCGATCCGGAACGGCGCGTGCCGCATCCGCAGCCGCGGGTGGCCGCGCTGCTCGGAGTACGTCCGCGGCCCGCCCCAGTACTGGATGAGGAACATCCGCAGCCGCTCCTCCGCCGGGCCGAGGTCGGCGTCCGGATACAGCGGACGCAACACGGGGTCCTCCGCTACGCCGGCGTAGAAGTGGTGGACGAGGCGGCGGAAGGTGTCCTCGCCGCCGATCTCGGCGAAGAAGCTGTCAGTCGGTGCGGGGTATGCGTCGGCCACTCCTCGATCTTCCCTGTTTACTCAACTGCCGTCAGTGCGAGGGGCGGGCACCGGCGCCGGAGCGTTACGGCCACGCAGCCCCAGCCACAGGACCGCGACGGTTCCGACAACGCCGCACAGGGTCACCACGACGCTCGGGCTCAGCAGGTCGGCGGCCAGACCAGCGACGACGATCGCCATCCCCTGGACGGCCTGGAGGCCGGTGGCGACCACGCCGAAGGCCCGTGCCCGCGCCGATGCCGGGATCGCCCGGACCACCATGACGTTGAGCGGGATGATGAACGAGACGCCGAAGCCGGAGATCACGAACAGCACCAGGATGACCGGTAGCGACGGCACGGCAGCGGCCGGGATCAGCGCGAGCACGGACAGCACGGCCAGCGGCACCAGCAACGCCTCGCGCCGGCTCGGGCGCATCAACCGACCGATCACGACACCGCCGAGGATCAGGCCGAGCGGGCTCGCTCCCAGCAGGAAACCTACCGCCACCGGTCCCTTGTCGAGTTCCGCTGCGTAGGCGGCCGCCAACCCCTCTGGGGCGTAGGCAAAGGCCGAGGCGACGAAGAGCATCAGGAGGAACCAGCGCAGCCGCTGGACCTCGAAGACGATCCGTACGCCGTCCTTCGCGTCCGACCACAGTGTCGAGGTGCGGTCCGGCGCGGCCGCCGGCCGTGGCCGGAGGCCGATGCCCAGCAGGATCGCCGACAGGGCGAACGTTGCCGCGTCGATCAGCAGGGATCCCCGCGCGGACACCAGTACGACGAGCGCCCCGCCGGCCACGAAGGCGACCACCTGGGCCAGTTGGGCGGTGATGCTGCTCAGGGCGATCCCCACCGCGTACCTGTCGCCGCTGAGGATCTCCGGTGTGGTGGCCGCCCGCGCCGCCTCGAACGGTGGCGTGAACAGGTTGGAGATGAACAACAAGGTCACCAGCGACCACAGCGGCATGCCCGGCAACGCGAGGGAGCCCACCAGCACCATCCGGATGAGGTCGCAACCGATCATGACCCGCCGACGCGGCCACCGGTCGGCGTACACCGACAACAGCGGACCGCCGATCAGCCACGGCAGGTAACCCACCGCGAAGGTCACCGCGGACAGCAGCGCGGACCCGGTCCGTTCGAAGACCACGATCGACAGCGCGACCTTGGCCAGCTGATCCCCCATGAGGGACAGCACGTAGGCGCTGAAGAGGTAGCGGAACTCGCGGACCCCGAAGACCTCGCGGTAGGTGGCCGGCCGGTCCTCGGTGCCGCTCAGATCGATCCGGATCCCAGGTCGGGGCGCAGCGCGCCGTACGGCGGTGGGGTCTTGATGCCGTCGGCGTCGAAGCGCTCTTTGATCCGCAGCCGGAGCTCCCGCGCCACCCGCCACTGGTCCGACGTGGTGGTCCTGACCCGAAGGCGCAGCATGATGCCTTCGGCGGTGATGGATTCCACGCCGAGATCCTGCGGCTCGTCGAGCATCGCCTCGGCCCAGTCCGGTTCGGCCCGGAGCTGGTCGGCGATGTCCTTCATGGCCGCCCGGGCGGCGTCGAGATCGGTGCTGTGCGCCACCGGGAGGTCGAGCACCACCTGGGCGTAGCCCTGCGTCTTGTTGCCGACCCGCAGGACCTCGCCGTTGCGCACGTACCAGACCATTCCGTTGATGTCCCGGAGCGTGGTCACACGCAGCCCCATCGCCTCGACTGTGCCCGACGCCTCGCCGAGGTCGACAACGTCGCCGACGCCGTACTGGTCCTCCAGAATCATGAAGATCCCGGAGATGAAGTCCCGCACCAGGTTCTGTGCGCCGAATCCCAGGGCGACGCCGACGATGCCCGCGCTGGCCACGATCGGGGCCAGGTTGATGCCGAGCTCACCGAGGATGAGCATCGTGGCCACGGACAGCGTGATCAGCGAGACCACGCTGCGAAGGACCGACCCGATCGTCTCCGAGCGCTGTCGGCGCCGTTCCCCCACCTCTTTGAGAACGGTGCCGGTCCGCTCCCGCAACGGCCGCAGCGCCACCGGCAGCGCGCCCTCGCCGGTGGTGCGGGTGATCCGGCGGATCGCGCGGTGCAGCAGGAAGCGGACCAGCAACGCGACGACGATGATCAGCAGGATCTTGGCCGGTTTGGCGATCAGCGTGTCGGCACTGGCCGCCAGCCAGTCCTGGCCGGTCACCTCGTAGACGAGCTTGCACAGGCTGTTGCCGGTTGCGTCCACGCAGTCGGGCTGGGCGAGTACGGGCGGGTCGTCGATGGTCACGGCACCGACAGGCCGGTCCGAGCCGCGAGGAAGGCGAGCTGATCGACTGCCAGATCCAGGGTGCGGCTGACCGATCGCTGGCCGTGCCCCACGTCGAGCTCGCGCCGCAGCAGGATGGGGGCGTCGTCGGTCGTGGCGTGTTGCAACGCCGCGCAGGTCTTGCGCGCGTGCAGGGGGTCGACGCGGGTGTCGGAGTCGAACGTCGTGAACAGCACGGCCGGGTACGCCGTACCGGGAACCACCCGGTGATAGGGCGAGTACCCGAGCAACCAGCTCAGCTCCTCGGCATCGGCGGCCGTGCCGTACTCGTCGTTCCAGGTCCGGCCGAGTCCGAAGTGCTCGTAGCGGACCATGTCCAGCAGTGGGGCGCTGCACACCACCGCGGCGTACAGCTCGGGGCGCTGGGTGAGGGCAGCGCCCACGAGCAGGCCGCCGTTGGAGCCGCCCATGATCGCCAGCTGCTGTGGCGTGCTCCAGCCGGCGGCGGTCAGCGATGCGGCGGCCGCGGCGAAGTCGTCGAACACGTTCTGCTTGTGTGCCCGCATACCGGCGCGGTGCCACGCCTCGCCGTTCTCCGAACCGCCGCGAAGGTTCGCCACCGCCCAGACCCCGCCGGCCGCGACCCAGGTCAGCATCGCGGCGGAGTAGGCCGGTGCCAGCGCCACGTTGAACCCGCCGTAACCGTAGAGCACGGTGGGTCGGGGCTGCGCTGCGTGGCCGTCGGGGCTGACGACGAACATGTGGATCGTGGTCCCGTCCGCCGACGGGAAGTGCACCTCGGTCACGGTGGCGGCCTGGTGGGGGGCATCGCCCGGTGCTCGCTCCCAGCTGCTCGTGCCGTAGGGCGCACCGCTGTCCCACATCAGCACCGACGGGGCGGTGGCGAAGTCGGTGTATCCGATCCAGGCCTGCTGGCCGCCGTCCGGATGGGCGGTGAGGCCGACCACCGAACCCACCCCTGGCAGGTCCACCGTGCAGATCCGGGTGCCGTTCGTCGGGTCGACGAGGGACAGCCGGCTGCTGGCGTCACGCCCGTGTGCGACCAAGATCAGCGGGCCGTCGTGGGGTCCGTCGACCAGGGCGACGTCCTGCAGCACGTCGGTGTCGGACTCGGGAACCACCTCGCGCCAGCGGTCGTACGCCGGGGTCTCGGGGCTGGTGACGCAGAGCCTGCCGCGGGGGGCGTCGCGGTCGGTGAGCAGGTACAGCCGCCCGTCGGAGGCGACCCAGGCCGCGCACCGCGCGTCGACACCGACCTGCACCTCGCGCAGCGGACCGGCTCCGGCCAGATCGGCGATCCACACGTCGTCGCGCGGCGCCGTACCGGCACTGGCGGAGACGGTGAGCCACCGGCCGTCTTGTGACACGTGGACGTCGTAGTAGTTCGTCGCGTCCAGGCCGGCGCCGTGCACCTCGACGTCGCGATCGGGATCCGAGCCGACGATGTGCCGCCAGACCCGCCGGTGGAACTGCTCCTCCCCGGTCGGGACGGCCTCCGGTGGGAGTCGCCGGACGTAGTAGAGCTGCTCGCCGCCGGGGAGCCATGCCACGGGGGAGTAGCGGCACCGGTCGATCGGGCCGTCGAGCAGGTCGCCGGTGACCACGTCGATCACGTGCAGCAGCGACTCCTCGTCTCCGCCGACGGAGATCTGGTAGACGAGGCGCTCACCTTCGACGCTCGGCTCCCAGGAATCCAGCGTCGTTGTTCCGGCGGGGTCGAGCGTCATGGGGTCGAGGAGCACCCGGTCACTGCCGTTGGCCTCGCGCACCAGCAGGACCGCGTGTTCCTGGCCGGCCTCGCGGCGGGTGTAGAAGGCACGTTCGCCGCGCCACACCGGCGGCGTCACCGATCCGGCGCGCAACAGCGCGGCGAGCCGTTCCCGGAGTTCTGCACGACCGGGCAGCGCCTCCAAAAAGGCTGTTGCCATGTCGTCCTGCTGCCCGGACCAGGCAACCGTCCGCGGATCGTCGACGGACTCCAGCCACCGGTAGGGGTCGGCAACCGGGTGGCCGTGCAGGACGTCGACCTGGTCGACCCGCTCGGCCGCGGGGTAGGAGACATTCACCCCGCTGACCCTACGTGCCGAGGTTTCCCGGGCCGCTGCGATTCCTGGGATTAGCCGGTTCGCGAACACTGTGGTGGAAGGACGCGAGCGACGGGGTAGCGATAAGGCGTGCATCCGAGCCCGTTGTCCGGTTGACTTGGCGCTGCTCGGAGGTGGGCGGTGGGTCTGACGACCGTGACGCTGTTGCTGAACGCGACGTACGAGCCGTTGTGCGTCGTGTCGTCGCGGCGCGCCGTCGTACTGATCCTGGCCGCCAAGGCGGTCGCCGTGCAGGACACCGACCAGGCGCTGCACAGCGTCACCACCGTGGTGGCGATCCCGGCGGTCGTGCGGCTCACCCGCTACGTGCGTGTTCCGTATCCAGCGCAGACCCCGCTGTCGCGCAAAGGCGTCTTCGCCCGGGACGGGGGGCGCTGCGCCTACTGCGGCGCAACGGCGACGAGCATCGACCACGTGGTCCCGCGCAGCCGCGGGGGACCACACAAGTGGGACAATGTGGTGGCCGCCTGCCGGCGCTGCAACCACATCAAGGCCGACCGCACCCTGAACGAACTGGGGTGGCGGCTGCGCTCGACGCCGCGGATCCCAGCCGGGATGACCTGGCGGGTGCTGGGCCACCGCGACCCGGACCCACGTTGGAGCACCTGGCTCGGGTTGGCCGAGCCGGTCAGCGCCTGAGCCGCGACTGCGGTTGTCAGTGCATTCGCGTCACCCGTGGCGCGAATCCACTGACAACTTCCGCGACCCGGAGGTAATCAGCGGAACGGGGTCCGAACGGTCGGTCCCAGGCGGTATACCGGGTGCTGGGACCGACGAGGAGGTGAGGACGCTGAGCGCCGAGCTGCTGGTGCGACTGCAGGACGCTCACGCGTTCGATCCCGCTCCCCGCCATGCCGACCTGTGGCGTCACCACGTGCCCTTCGACGCGATGAAGGGCACCGGTCGCTGCGAGGCCGCGCTGGACCGGGCGCTGCGACGGGGTGAGCGGGTGGCCCTGGTCGGGCAGAGCGGGGCAGGCAAGTCCAGCGTGACGGCCCACGTCCTCGGCCCGTTGGTCGAGGGACTCGCACCGCTGGCGGTGCCGGTCGCGATCGAGGACCGGTCGATCGCCGTGGACCCGGTGGCCTTCGCCGGCCACGTGGTGCAGACGGTCGCACGCTACGTCCGGCATGCGCATCCAGCCGACCAGGGCCGGGTCGACCGGATCGTCAAGGGCCGGACGCCGCGTCGGCTGTCGAAGCTGAGCATCACGCCGCAGTGGCTCGGTGCCAGCGTGGAGTTGACCGCCGAGCTGGCCTCGGCCAGCGCCGCGGATCCCGCCCGCCGACCGGGTCAGGAGGTCATCGAGCAGGCTCGGGAGATCCTGGACGTGATCGCCTCGCACGGGCTGCGCCCGGTGCTCGTACTGGACGACACCGACACCTGGTTGTCCGGGATCGCGGGAACGGAGGCGGCGCAGATCCGGGCCGGCTTCTTCGGCCGGATCACCCGCCTGCTCGCCGAGGAACTCGCGCACGCCGCCGTGCTTGCGGTGCACGAGAACTACCTGCGCACGGCGGAGTACTCGCGCTCGAGCGGCTTCATCGACACCACGATCCGGCTGCCGGCGGTGCCTGACGCAGCGGCGATCGGCGCCATCCTCGAGCACCGGGTGGGCCAGCAGGTTCGGCGGTTCACCCTCGACCAGGTGATCACGGCGGACGCGCTGGAGCGGCTCCTGGCGCACTATCAGCGTGGTCGCGGACGGGACATCCGCCGCCGGGTGCTCTACGTGGCACACACAGCACTGGCCCGCGCCTGCGACGACGCCGCCGAGACGATCCAGGCGGTGCACATCGACGTCGCGATCAGCGAGTGTGCGCCGGAGGTCGCCGCCCGGGTCCGGCCGGCGCCGCGTCGCGATCCGGCTCGCGGATGATCATGGGGTTTAGCCGGTCAGAGCCGGCCAAACCCCATGATCACGCACCTGGTGCAAGCCCTCAGGTCACCCGGGCGCGCTGCGTCGGGTAGGACTCGTGGGCGCCGGACTCGACCAGCCGCCGCAGCCGGTCCAGCCCGTCCCAGACGTCGGCGTACGACGCGGTCAGCGGCGCCGGCCCCAGCCGCAGCCGGTCCGGCGTACGGAAATCCGGTACGACGTCGCACCGTTCGATCAGCCCGCGGCAGATCCGCCATGCGTCGGGGTGGTGCAGGGTCACGTGTGAGCCCCGCCGCTCGGCATCGCGGGGGGAGGCCAGCCGGAAGCCGAGCGGTGTGAGCCACTCGTCGGCCAGCTCGATCAGGTACGACGTCAGCGCCTGGCCCTTCACCCGCAGCGCGTCGATGCCGGCGTCGGCGACCACCCGGACGCCCTCGCCTACCCCGATCATCGACAGCACCGGGGGAGTACCGACAAGGAACCGGGTCAGACCGGGGGCGGCGTCGTACGCACCGGCCATCGCGAACTGGTCCCGCTGACCGAACCAGCCCCAGATCGGTTGCCGCAGCTCGTCCTGCAGGTCTCGCCGGACGTACAGGAACGCCGGCGCGCCGGGTCCCCCGCAGAGATACTTGTACGTGCAGCCGACGGCCAGGTCCGCGCCCGAGGACCGCAGCGGCACCGGAATCGAACCGCCGGAGTGGGACAGATCCCAGAGCACCAGAGCCCCGACGTCATGGGCCAAACCCGTCACTGTGGCCAGGTCGGCGATGGCGCCGCTGCGGTAGGCCACATGCGAGAATGACGCCAGCGCGACGTCGGAGTTCAGAGCCGCGCGCACCGCTTCGATCGACAACCCCTCGTCGAGGTCGGTCTCGATCACCCGTAGTTCCAGCCCGCGCGCGGCCGCCAGACCCTGGAAGACGTAGGAGTCGGTCGGGAAGTTGTCGTCGTCGGTGAGCAGCACGCGCCGGCCGGGGCGGGCGTCGAGCGCCGCCGCCGCGAGTTTGTACAGGTTGACCGTGGTCGAGTCCGAGACGACCACCTCGCCAGGATCTGCCTCGACGATGCCGGCCGCGATCTCGTCGCCGATCGACTGCGACAGCTCGATCCAGTGCTCCCACGATCTGATCAACCCGCGGCCCCACTGCTCGGTCACCGCCTCGGTCAGTCGTTGCGCCGTCGTGACCGGCAGCCGGCCGAGGGAGTTGCCGTCCAGGTAGACGAGTCCGGGCTCCGGTGTCAGAAAGCGGTCCCGGTACGCCGCCAGCGGGTCGGTGCGGTCCAGATCCTCGGCCACCGCCCGGTCGGTCCTCGTCATCTGGTGAAGCTACCCGCCGGCTGAGGTTAGCCTCCCGTGGTGACCGCACTGCATGACCTGAGCGCCCTGGACCAGGCGGCCGCCGTACGCCGTCGGGAGGTCAGCCCGGTCGACCTGGTCGAGCACTACCTCGCCCGGATCGCCGAGCACGACGCCAGCGTGGGCGCGTTCATCACGGTTGCGGCCGACAGCGCCCGGGAGCAGGCGCGGGTGGCCGAGCGGGCAGTGGCCGACGGCGCCCCGCTGCCGCCGCTGCACGGCGTACCGACCGCAATCAAGGACCTCAACAACACCGCCGGCCTGCGAACGACGTTTGGCTCCGCGCTGATGACCGACTACGTGCCGGACGTCGACGACTACGTCGTGGTCCAGTTGCGAGCGGCGGGCACGATCAACCTCGGCAAGACGAACACGCCCGAGTTCGGCTTCCCCTGCTACACCCAGCCCGCCATCGCGCCGCCGGCGAGGACCCCGTGGGATCTCAGCCGGCTTGCCGCCGGCTCCAGCGGCGGCGCAGGTGCCGCGGTAGCAGCGGGGCTCGTGCCGTTCGCGCAGGGCTCGGACGGCGGTGGCTCCATCCGGAGCCCTTCCAGCGTGTGCGGCCTCTTCGGTATCAAGACCGCCCGCGGCCGG
Organism: Geodermatophilaceae bacterium; assembly: GCA_013695685.1. Classification (GTDB taxonomy): domain Bacteria; phylum Actinomycetota; class Actinomycetes; order Mycobacteriales; family Geodermatophilaceae; genus JACCTY01. The sequence continues at coordinate 14,369 of JACCZY010000256.1, forward strand.
GTCAGCGGCGGACCGTACGCCGGCAACGTCACCGGGCTCGGCGTCATCGGTCCGATGGCGCGCACGGTCCGCGACGCGGCGGCGATGCTCGACGCGATGGCCGGTCCGATGCCCGGCGACCCGTACTGGGCGGCACCGCTGCCGGCCGGTGAGTCCTTCCTCGGCCACGCCGAACGCGATCCCGGCCGCTTACGGATCGGCCGCTACGTCGACCCGGTGATCCCCGGCGCGGTAGTCGACCCGGCCGTCCAGGCCGCATGGGAGGACACCAGCCGGCTGCTCGACTCACTCGGGCACGACGTGGAGGACATCGCCCCGCCGCTGACCGCGGAGCTGATCCCTCACTTCGAGATCGTCTGGAGCCTGTCCGCGACGACCTTGCCGGTCGACCCGGCGCGTGTCGGTGAGCTCGAGCCGCTGACCCGGTGGCTGCGCGAGCGGGGCATGGCGACGAGCGCGCAGCAGGCGA
>JACCZY010000258.1 GCA_013695685.1 Geodermatophilaceae bacterium
TCGACGGCAAGCAGAAGTACTCCTCGATCTTCAACTACCCCACGCTGACCTTCGCCGATGTCGGCGTGATCGGCTGGCTCGTCGATGGCGCCGCCATCGCCAACCAGGTGCCGCTCTGCCGCAGTTCCTTCGGCCCGTACGCACGCGCGATGGTGCGCATCTGCAAGGAGGAGTCCTTCCATCAACGGCAGGGCTACGAATTGCTCATGCATCTCATGGCCGGTACGCCGGCGCAGCGTGAGATGGTGCAGGACGCGACCAACCGCTGGTGGTGGCCGTCGCTGATGATGTTCGGCCCACCCGATGCGGACTCGCCGAACACCAAGCAGTCGATGGCCTGGCGGATCAAGCGGCACACGAACGACGAGCTGCGGCAGCGGTTCGTCGACATGAGCGTTCCGCAGGCCGAGGCACTGGGCGTCACGCTGCCGGACCCGGCCCTGCGCTGGGATCCCGAGCGGGGGCAGCATGAGTTCGGCGAGATCGACTGGGCCGAGTTCAAGCGCGTCGTGTCGGGGCAGGGTCCCTGCAATGCCGAGCGGATCGTGCACCGTAAGGCGGCGCACGACAAGGGTGAGTGGGTTCGCGAGGCCGCCGTGGCGTACGCCGCGAAGCAGGCTTCATGACTCAGGCCCGAGGGTTCACGGCCGAGGGTGGTCACGGGGCGGTTCCCACCGAAGGCGTTCCCTCCGGCGTTGAGCCGAAGCAGCGTTCGGTGTGGCCGCTGTACGAGGTGTTCGTTCGCGGGAAGCGCGGCCTGAACCACGTCCACGTCGGCTCGCTGCACGCCGCCGACTCCGACATGGCCCTGCATCACGCACGCGACCTCTACACCCGCCGCAACGAGGGGGTCAGCATCTGGGTGGTGCGGGCCGCGGACATCACCGCCTCGTCACCGGATGAGAAGGACCCGTTCTTCGCCCCCAGCGGTGACAAGGTCTACCGGCATCCGACGTTCTACTCGATCCCCGAGGACGTGCCGCACATCTGATGACGACCGACCACGACTCCGCGTACGACTCGCTGGCCGACGAACACGGCGGCGACGCTCGGTGGGCATTCGGCACCGGATTCGACGACCCACTGTCCGGTGTGGACACTGCTGTCCCCGACGGCGTCGAGCCCGCGGACCTGGCGGCGTACAGCCTGATGCTCGCCGATGACGCCCTCGTAATGTCGCAGCGGCTGACCCAGTGGTGTACGAACGCCCCGGAACTCGAGGAGGAGGTAGCGCTCGCCAACATCGGATTGGACCTGCTCGGCCAGGCCCGGCTGCTGCTGGCCCGCGCGGGTGCGGCCGACCCGACGCTGCCCGGGCGGCTCGCGCCCGACCTGCCGCACGAGGACGCGCTCGCCTACTTCCGCGGTCCAGCGGAGTTCCGCAATGTCACCCTGGCCGAGGTGGACAACGGTGACTTCGCCCGGTCCGTGGCCCGGCTGCTCATCTTCTCCACCTGGCGACTGGCGTTGCTCGACCGGCTGACAAGTTCGCGTGACGCGGTGCTGGCCGCGGTGGCGGCCAAGGGCGTCAAAGAGGTCACGTATCACCGCGACTACGCAGCCCGCTGGGTAGTCCGGCTCGGCGACGGGACGGCGCTGTCCCACGAGCGGATGAGCGCTGGACTCAACGCCACCTGGCCGTACGTCGAAGAGCTGTTCGTCAGCAGCGACGTCGAGCAGCGACTCGCCGCTGCCGATGTGGGCGTGGACCTCGCCGGGTTGCGGGCCGAGTTCGACGACGTGATCGCTCAGGTCCTGCCGCCGGCCGGCCTCGTGCATCCGCCGCCGGAGAACACTGTGGACAGCGCCGGCCGATCGGGCCGGCACACCGAAGCCCTGGTGACTTTGCTCGCGGAGATGCAGGGCCTCGCCCGGGCTCACCCGGAAGCCACATGGTGACCACCGTCGGCAACGCTCGCGGAGGCGGCGCACAGGGCGGCACCGTGAGTGACGCCAGGGCGATTGCCGAGTCTGTCACCGACCCGGAGCTGCCGATGCTTACGCTGTCCGACCTCGGGGTACTGCGGTCGGTCGAGGTCAGCGCTGACGGAGGCGTCACCGTGACGATCACGCCGACGTACTCCGGTTGCCCGGCGATGGACGCGATGCGCGACGACCTACGCCGCAGCCTGCACGAGGCCGGTTACTCCACTGTGGACGTTCGGACCGTGCTGCAGCCGGCATGGAGCACCGACTGGATCACCGCAGCAGGCCGGGCGAAGCTATCCGAGCACGGCATCGCGCCACCGGGTCCGGCCCGCCAGCGCGCTGCCGGGCCCGTCCCGCTGACGCTGCAACCGTTGGTGCGCCGGGTGTCTTGCCCGGTGTGCGGATCGCCGGACACCGAGGAGCTGTCGGAGTTCAGCGCAACGGCCTGCAAGGCGCTGCGCCGTTGCCGCAGCTGCCGTGAGCCGTTCGAGCACGTCAAGGAGATCTGACCCGTGACGCCACCCCGCCGGGTGCTGTCCCGGAATGCCTTCCGCACCCTGCGGGTGTCCGACGTACAGCGGCTCACCGACGACGCCGCGGCCATCACGTTCGAGGTCCCGGCCGATCTGCGCGAGGAATATGCATTCCGGGCGGGTCAGTCGTTGACACTTCGCAAGTACGTCGGCGAGCGCGAGGAACGCCGCTCCTATTCGATCTGCGCCCCGGTGGGCTCGCCCCCGAGGGTCGGCGTTCGCGAGGTTCCCGACGGGTTGTTCTCGACCTGGCTGGTACACGGCGTCCAGCCCGGCGACGAGATCGACGTGCTGCCGCCGACCGGGAACTTCACCACGGACGTCGACGTCCCCGCCCACCACGTCTTCATCGCGGCAGGGTCCGGAATCACGCCGGTACTCTCGCTCGCCTCCTCCGTGCTGCGGCATCCCGAGGCGCGGGCCACGCTGTTCTACGGCAACCGGCGCAGCGACACCGTGATGTTCGCCGACGATCTGGCCGACCTCAAGGACCGGTACGGCCCCCGGCTGGAGCTCGTGCACGTCCTGTCCCGGGAACCTCGCGAGGCGGAGCTGTTCACCGGCCGCCTCGACTCCGACAAGCTTCGCACCCTGCTGCAAGTCCTGGTTCCGGTGACGGACGTGGACCACTGGTGGCTGTGCGGTCCCTACGGCTTGGTGACGGCGGCGCAGGACGTGTTGTCGGAGTTCGGCGTACCGGCGGATCGGGTGCACCAGGAGCTGTTCTTCGTCGACGATCTCCCGCCGGAGCCGGTGACCCATGAGGAGCCCGACAGCGACGGGCCGACGAGCGAGGTAGTCGTGATCCTCGACGGCCGCTCGACGACGCTGTTCCTGCCCAAGGATGCGCCGGTCCTCGATTCGGCCCAGCGGTCACGCTCGGATCTGCCCTTCGCCTGCAAGGGCGGTGTCTGCGGCACCTGCAGGGCGAAACTGACCAATGGCGAGGTGCGGATGCGCCGCAACTACGCCCTCGACCAGTCCGAGGTCGATGCCGGCTTCGTGCTGACCTGCCAGTCGCTTCCGGTGTCGGACACGCTGACCGTCGACTACGACCAATAGGCGGGCTGGTGCGAGAGCATGTGCGGGTGAGGACGCCGGAGGGAACCCAACGGTCCGAGCGCACTGCCGCGATCGGCGCCGGTATCGCGACGCTGGCCCAGTGGAGTCTGCGGCTGATCCTGATCGCGGTCGGCCTTTACATCGTCGGGATCGTGATCGGGCAGCTCTGGATCATCCTGCTGCCGGTCTTGCTCGCGCTGATCCTGTCGACGGTGCTGTGGCCGCCGGTCGCGTTCCTGCGCCGGAAGGGCTGGCCGCCCGCACTGGCCGCGCTCACCGTGGTCGTCGGGGCGCTCGGCGTGCTGACCGGCGTCATCGCGCTGATCACGCCGCCGGTGGCCAGCCAGCTCGAGAACATCGCGGCTGCGGCGTCAGACGGCCTGAC
>JACCZY010000172.1 GCA_013695685.1 Geodermatophilaceae bacterium
CCTTGATGGCCACCAAGCGATACCGCGGCAGCGAGCACCGGATGTTCCACCGGGACTCCGGCTACGTCGAGGGCCGTCGCGTACGCCGCAGCCGGGAGACCCGGGCGATGGCCAACCGCACCACTTCGGCCGGCAGGTCCTGGCCGGCCAGTGGGCCGCCGCCGAGTTCGAGGTGCTCGGCATGATGTGGCAGGCCGGCGCGCCGGTGCCATATCCGGTCCAGCTGGACGGCACCGAGATCCTGCTCGAGTTCATCGGCGATCCCGACGGAACGGCGGCGCCGCGGCTCGCGCAGGTCCGCGGCACCAGCGACGAGCTGCACGACCATGTGGGATCAGTGCGTCGACGTGATGTGCCTGCTCGCCGCGGCGGGACTCGCCCACGGCGACCTCTCGGCGTACAACCTGCTTGTCCACAATGGACGGTTGGTGGTGATCGGCGTCCCCGCAGGCGATCGACGTCGTCGCGAACCCGCGCGGCCACGAGTTCCTGCGCCGGGACGCCGAGAACGTCTGCAGGTTGTCAGCAGCACAGAGTTGCCGCGGACGCCGCCGACCTGACCGTGCGATTGCTCGACGAGGCCAGGATGCTGCGACCAGGTGGCGGTGCCGCGATGGTTCCCTAGCGCTGGCCGCCGACCGTCTCCACGGAAGTCGTGCGGCGCAGGCTTCTGTCCGTGAGCCAGCCGAAGAGCAGACCGATTGCGACCCACAGCACCACCTGGTTGCCCAAGGCAGCGACCCGGAAGTCATAGAGCACGGCGCCCGGGAAGTCGGCGGGCGTCTCGTCCACCGATGGCATGACCATCAGCACGACGCCGGTCGTGAGGACGTAGAGGCCGGCGGCGAGCAAGACTGCGTTCCAGGCTCCCACTCGTGGGTGTAGTCGCCGGCCCACCGAAATCGACGACGCGGCGAGGATCACCGAGACCAGCAACAGCACGACGTACAGGCCGGTCCGCTGGCTGACGGTGCCGGCGTCGGTCGATGCCGGCGGATTCGCCGGGTACTTGAGGAAAGGCACCAGGACAACCGCCACGAAAGCACCTGCGGCCAGCACCGCGGCGGTGGCCCGAGGACTCAGCGACCCAATCCGTCCATAGGCCACGGCATAGGCCAGCGCGAACAGGCCACCGATGGCCACCCCGAACAGGATGACCGCGGTGCCCAGTCCGATCGTGCTCTGCACGCCGCGACTGACCAGCGCCACTCCATCGGATTCACTGGCCGCGTGGGCGAGCCGGTCCTCGAACGCGATTGCACCGTCGATCGCCGGCTCACCGAAGAAGTACAAGAACAGCCAGGACAGGAGTCCGGCCAGCACCCCGACAACCATCCCGCGCACCAGCAGTGTCCTGACCACCATGTCGATCTCCCGCCGTCAGTGGCAGGGGACGCCCAGCAGATGCCGACCGTCGTGCACGAACTCGTGCAGCAACTGTCCGGAGAACACCGATATCGCGCCCTGGTCCAGACCGACCAGATACAGCAGTGTCAACAGAATCGCCCCGGCGAATACCGCCCACGGCACCACCTCGCGCAGCGGAATCCGAAGCGGGATCGGAATGCTTGCCGGTACGGCGACTGACTGTGCCATGGGCGTCTCCTTCGCGAGTAAGGGAGTAAGGGAGTAAGCGAGTAACCGAGTCAGCGATCAGTGCGCCGCGTCCACCGCGACCGGGTCACGCCGCGCGTGATGGTGATCGGTGTCGCGCGGGGTGGTGAGGATGGTGCGTTCCCGGTGGTCCAGCTCGCCGCCGTCGAGTACGCCGGTGCCGGACAGCACCGACTCCAGCGCCTCCAACCACCGGTCGTAGTAGCGCCAGGGCTCGACCCTGCTGCCCGCCGAGTCCTCCCATTCGCGGATCGCGCCGATCAGCGCCAGCTGGAATTCGCTCCAGTCGTACAGGCCGTTCTCGTGCGCCGCAACGGCGACCGCAAAGGCGCGTAGCTCCCACGGCTGGGTGAAGGACAGCTGCTCCTCCCCGTCGCGCGGGAGCTCGGTCAGCAGCTGCTGCACCCGGCGACGAGCGTCCCCGATTTCGGTGGTGTCGACCCTCATGCGCGTACCGGTGCGACGCCGATCATCGAGTCGCGGGTGACCAGCTCGGCCAGCTCCGCCTCGCTCTTGTCCTCGGTGCCCGGCGGACGCTGCGGCAGAACCATGTACCGCAGCTCGGCACTGGAGTCCCAGACCCGGACCTCCACCGATTCCGGCACGTCATGGCCGAACTCGTCGCGCAGCATGGTGCGGGGCTCCCGGACGATGCGTGAGCGGTACGCCGGCTGCTTGTACCAGTTGGGTGGCAGACCGAGCACCGGCCACGGATAGCACGAGCACAGGGTGCAAACGATGACGTTGTGCACGTCGTCGGTGTTCTCCACGGCCACCATGTCCTCGCCCTGCAGGCCGCCGATCCCCAGCTCAGCGCAGGCATCGGTGGCG
>JACCZY010000272.1 GCA_013695685.1 Geodermatophilaceae bacterium
TCATCACCACGGTCACCACGGCGCCGACCACCACCACGGCGCCGACCACCACCACGGCGCCAACCACCACCACGGCGCCAACCACCACCACCACGGCGCCGACCACCACCACGGCGCCGACCACCACCACGGCGCCGACCACCACCACCACGGCGCCGACCACCACGACGTCGCCGACCACGACGTCGCCGATCATCACCACGGTCACCACGGCACCGACCACCACCACAGCACCGACGACCACGACGAGGCCGACCACCACCACGGCGGCCCCGACGGTCACGACCGGCGGACCGAGCGCCCCTGGGGGCCGGGACGTCATACCTGAGGGTCATCCCGACACAGGCGCCGGCGGAGCCGCTCAGTCCCAAGGCAGCGCTCTGCTGGCCTTGGGCGGTCTGGCCTTGGTCTTGTCAGGTGCGGTGATGGCTCCGGTCATTCGCCGACGCACGTTCAACGGGTGACCGAATGACCTCGGCCCCCTTGCCCAAGGACAGGGCGTGGTGGGTGGTGGCCCTGGTCCTGCTGACCATCGCAACCGGATGCCTCACGGTGAGCCTGCGTGACAGCCAGGGCTCGGTGGCCGATGCTGGTATCCATCTCGACCCGGCGCCGCTCAGGGTCCTGGACACCACGCCGTCCAGGACCGGTGACGGTGACACCACCCCGCCAGGGGCGGGTGACACCACTCCGCCCACCGCGGCCAGCACCACCGCCCCGCCCACGGCGGCCGGTAGCACCGCCCCGAGCGGCAACGGCGGCACCGCTTCCACCCCGTCGCCGGCGGTCGTCGCGGCGGCGGCCCGCTCGGCGCCGGTCGAGTTGCGTATACCGGCCATCGGCTTAGCGGTGTCCGTGGGCTCCCTGGGGCTCAACCCCGACCGGACAGTCGAGGTACCCACGGACTTTCAGGAGCCGGGGTGGTTTCGGCTGGGACCCACCCCCGGCCAGGTGGGATCCGCGGTCATCCTGGGGCACGTCGACTCCTATCAGGGACCCGCGGTGTTCTTCCGGCTGCGGTCCGTGCAGGAAGGTGACCGCATCGAGGTGAGCCTGGCTGACGGCAGCGTCGTTCAGTTCGTGGTCGACACCGTCGAGATGTACCCCAAGGAGCAGTTTCCGGCCTCGCAGGTGTATGCCTCACATGGCTACAGCGCGCTGCAGTTGGTCACCTGCGGCGGGGCCTTCGATTCCAACACCCGTAGCTACCTGTCGAACGTGGTCGTCTACACCTCGCTCGTCTCGGTTACCCCGCCTGCCTGACTGCGGGTCGGGCTCAGTCCGCGTTCGGATCCGGGGGGGCGTTCTGGCCATCCCAGTCCTTGCCCGCGTCGTAGGCGCGAGTTGATGCGCTGTCGGTCTGGCCGGCTACCCGGTCGATCATCTCCTCGTCGCTGAGCTCGTCGCCTGCGGCGTACGTCTGAGCGTCCTCGGCACCGTCGACCCGGGCTGAACCCTCATCGGTGTCCTCAACGTGCACTGCTGCCTCCTCCGCACTTGCTGCGCCACCGTCGACACCGACATCCGTGGCGACCAACTGGGCGGTGTGGTCCTCGCGTACGCCCTCGTCGCCTCCCACCAGGCGGCCGGAACGCCGCTCGTCTGTCTCGGGCTTGTCCGGCTCCTCCTGGGCCAACTTCAGATCCAGCGGCTCCCCCTCAGACATCTCCTCCGCCGTCGTACCCCAGTCATTGATGGCGGTGGGACGGTCGTTGGGGATGTACCCCGCGTCCAGCGGGTCTTCACCAATGGGCCCCTCCAGCGTCTCCTCGTTACCCAGCTGGACGGTGGCTCCGGTCTCGGACTGCCCGTCGCCGTAGTCCTCGGGTGCTCCGGTCATGTCATCGCCTCCACAAACACGGCTTCATAGCGCTCGTCGGCGCGGTGCCGGTGCACTGCCCGTCCGTCGACCCTTTCATGCGCGGTACGCCGTACAACCGGCGGTAGAGCTCCAAGACGTCGGCCCGTGTCCAAGCCGGTGACGGGGGTGGTGCCGGCAGCAACCATCGCCCGCACCGAGCGGGTACCGTGCGTCGGTGCCTCGGCTGCGGCGTAGCGTTCTGACCGAACCTGGGCTGACGCGCCGTCGCCGAGGTCGCGGTTTCAGCTACGCCGATGTTGACGGCGCCCCGGTACGGGACACCGAGACCCTTGATCGCATCAGTCAGCTGGTCATCCCGCCGGCCTGGAAGGACGTGTGGATCAGTCCGTGGCCGCACGGCCACATCCAGGCGGTAGGCACTGACGCAGCCGGTCGGCGGCAATACCGCTACCACGATGCCTGGCGGGTCCGCCGCGACCGCGAGAAGCACAAGCGCGTGCTGGAGCTGGCCCACCGCCTCCCGGCGGTCCGGGAGACGGTGACCGAGCACCTCGCCGGTCGCGGCCTGACCCGGGAACGGGTGCTCGCCTGCGCCGTACGGCTGCTGGATCTGGGCTTCTTCCGCGTCGGAGGCGAGGAGTACGCCGAGGAGAACGGGACCTACGGCCTCGCGACGCTGCGGCGTGACCACGTCCGGCTGGTCCGGGCGGCGATCACGTTCGAGTACGAGGCGAAGGGCAGCCAGCACCGCGTGCACGCAGTCGTGGACGACGACGTCCGCAAGGTGATCCAGGCCCTGCTGCGCCGGCGTGACCCGGGCGAGGAGTTGCTGGCCCACCGTGCCGGGCGGGAATGGCGCGACGTCCGCAGCGATGACATCAACGCCTACCTTCGAGAGGTCGCCGGTGAGGACATCACCGCCAAGGACTTCAGGACCTGGCATGCCACGGTGCTCTGCACAGTTGCCTTGGCCCGCGCCCGCGCTACCAGTTCGGCGTCCGGTCGCAAGCGCACGGTCGCCGGCGCGGTCCGCGATGTCGCCGAAGCGCTCGGCAACACTCCCGCGGTCTGCCGCAAGTCCTACATCGATCCCCGAATCATCGACCTGTACGACGACGGCTCGCTGGCGGCGGTCAGCCTGACCACCCCGGCGGACATGAGTCTGGAACAGCTCGCCGCACGTCCGGACGTGGAGCAGGCGGTGATCGAGTTGCTCGCGCCGCAGGACAGCTGAGCGCTATCCCGGTTCGCCGCGGCGCTTGCGGCGCACAATCCAGATCAGGTCGACCAACGCGATGACCGCGAGCACAACCACGACGACACCCAGTGGCACGACGTCGAGGGCGAAGGCAGCAACCGCGGCAACTATGCAGACCACGAGGCCGACGGCGGCCAGCACCGCCCGCAGCGTCAGGGCACTCTGTGCCGGCGCGGCACCGCCGATGCCCGCCGTCGGATCGTGGTGGTCGGGCAGGCCGCCGGCATAGTCGGCTTTACCGCGTCGCGGTTTGTCGCGCATCGGTACGGCGTACCTCTCTTTGTCGTGTGCTGAGTTGTCCGTGCTAGCCGGAATCCTGATCTGAGGGCAGCTCCTCGTCGCCGCGCCGGCGCAGGAAACCGGCACCAGGCAGCCCGGTGATCACCCGGCGCAGGTCCTGGGTGACGTCAAGTAGTTCGTGCAGGTCGGGGCCGACCCGATCCAGCGTGGCCAGCAGCGGGAGCAGGTCGTCGTCGACGTGTTCGACGAGGCGAGGGAACCGGTCCACGAGGCCGATCACTGCCGTCACATCCGCCTCGGAGGTGGTGTCGGCCAGCCGACGCAACATGGGAGACAGCGCTCGTAGGGGCTCCTCGTAGCTGTCGAGCAGCGGGTCGACCCGGTTGACGATGCCCTGTGCGCCGGCGACCGCATCGTCGGCCCGCCGTTGGGTGGATTGGACCCGGTCGACAACCTCGTTCACCGCCGTGCTCGTGGCCTCGATCGAGGTGACCGCACGCTCCACCCGCGCGACCAGCACCTCGATCTGCTCGACCACGGTGGCGATGCGGGGAACGAGTTCGAGGGCGGTTTGGACTCCTCCCCGAAGCGAGGTGGCCGCGGCGAGAAGCTCCGATGGGCCTGGCAGTGGCAGCCTCATCCGCTCAGTCTTCACCTCGTCGTGTTCGGCGCAGGTATCGAAACGTTACGAAGACAAGGCCGGATACGTAGTAGTTTATGCAACCGCTGCGCGATGATGTGGCGCAGCGCACACAGACCGGCCAGGGTGACCTGTCCGTCCCGACAACGCCGTCGGGCGCTTGATCGCAGGAAGGGACCCATGCCGGAGGCCGTATCCCAGCACTGCGTGGGCGCCGCATGCTGACCGTCGAGGGGCTGTCTGTCCGGTACGGCGCCGTGCAGGCACTCGACCGGGTGAGCCTCGAGGTCCCCGATCAGTCAGTCGTGGCGGTGCTGGGTAGCAACGGCGCTGGCAAGTCGACCCTGCTGCGCGCGATCTCGGGAACGCACCGGCTACACAAGGGCCGCATCGAGCAGGGGTCGATCAGCTACGAGGGCCAGCCGGTACACAAGATGAACCCGGCGACGACGGTGGCGCTCGGCGTCGTCCAGATCCCCGAGGGGCGGCGCATCTTCGGTCGGCTCACCGTGGACGAGAACCTGCGGACGGGCGCGATGGGCGCCAAGCGAAGCGCCGGTCGGGGCTCGGCCCGCGACCGGGTGTTCGAGCTCTTCCCCCGGTTGCTGGAGCGGCGGACCCAGCGGGCTGCGCTGCTGTCCGGCGGTGAGCAGCAGATGCTCGCGATCGGCCGGGCGCTGATGGCGCACCCCAACCTGCTGCTCATGGACGAGCCCTCGCTCGGCCTCGCGCCGCAGGTGGTGGAGCAAATCGGGGAGATCATCCTGGAGATCAACCGGCAGGGCACCTCAGTGCTCCTGGTCGAGCAGAACGCCTCGATGGCCCTGCGGGTGGCTGACCTGGCGTATGTGCTCGACGTCGGCACGGTCTCCCTGCATGGCAGCGCCGAGGAACTCGCGGCTACCGACGAGGTGCAGAAGCTCTACCTCGGGCACGGCGCGGGTCAGCAATCCGGGGCTCCCCGCGCGCCGCGCCGCTCCCTCACGCAGCTGTCGAGGTGGTCCGGATGACCTCCACCGAGCAGGCCGGCGCGGAGCAGACCAACACCGAGCAGGCCGGCACCGAGCAGGCCGGCCAGGGGGTCGGCGTCGACGACATCCCGGAGCTGGTGGTCACCGACCTCACCGTCGCCTTCGCGGGTCTGACCGCCCTGGACGCGGTCTCCTTCACCGTGACCCCTGGGACGATCCACGCGGTGATCGGACCGAACGGCGCCGGCAAGTCGACCTGCTTCAACGTGTTGTCGGGTGTCTACCGCGCCACCTCCGGCAGCGTGCGGTTCGGCACTGCCGAGCTGACCGGGATGCGCCCGCACAAGATCGCCGCGCTGGGTGTCGCCCGGGCGTTCCAGAACATCGCGCTCTCTCCTCATCAGAGCGTCCTGGAAAACCTGATGCTGGGTCGGCACCACCTGACCAGGGCGGGTTTCCTGACCAGCGGGCTGCGGCTGCCGAATGCCCGGCGCGAGGAGAAGCGGCACCGCGCCAGGGTGATCGAGATAGCTGATTTCATGGGGCTGGGTCCGCGCCTGCAGCTACCCGCCGGTCTGCTCGCCTACGGCGAGCAGAAGCGAGTGGATATGGCCCGAGCATTGTGCACGGAGCCGCGGATCCTGCTGCTCGACGAGCCGGTGGCCGGCATGAACTCCGACGAGACCGATCGGATGGGCGAGACCATTCGCGACATCCGGGAAGGCATGCGGATCTCGGTAGTGCTTGTCGAGCACGACATGGGCCTGGTGATGGCCATCGCCGACCGGGTCACCGTGTTGGACTTCGGGCGGCGGATCGCCGACGGGCCGCCGGCCCAAGTGCAGAAAGAACCCGAGGTCATCCGGGCCTACCTCGGTTCGGCTGCCGACGTCCAAGCCGCCAAGGAAGCCGCCGCCGAGGAACCGGCCGACGAACCGGCCGACGAATCGGCCGATGAACCGGCCGACGAACCGGCCGACGAACCGGCCGACGAACCGGCCGATGACCAGGTGGCGCGGCACCGGGCCAAGGACGGCCACGACGACGGGGACACGACACGGTGAGCTTTTTTCTGGAACTGCTGATCAACGGGCTGTCGGTCGGCGCGGTCTACGCGCTCATCGCGCTCGGCTTCGTGATCATCTTCAAGGCCACCGAGGTGATCAACTTCGCCCACGGCTCGTTACTGCTGCTCGGCGGCTTCGTCATCAGCGAGTACACCCGGACCCTCGGATTCTTTCCCGCGCTGCTCATCGGGTTGACGATTGCCGCGCTCGGCGCGTTGTTCATCGAGCGGGTGCTGTCGCTGCGGATACGGACCGCTGACAAGAACACCCTGGCGATCATGACGATCGGCTTCGACGTCGTGCTCACCGCGGAGTTGATCCGCCGGATCGGCGTGGACCCCCGCAGCCTGGTCGACCCGTGGGGTGCCGACCAGATCAACATCTCCGGGATCCTGATCCCGGAGACCCGGCTGTGGGCGCTCGGGGTTGCCGTCGTGCTGCTGTCGGCGTTCTTCCTCGCGTTCAAGTACACCAAGTGGGGTGTCGCGATGCGGGCGTCGGCCGAGGATGCCGAGGCGGCCACGCTGATGGGGATCCGGCGCGGGCGGGTCGCCGCGGTGGCCTGGATCGTCGCCGGACTGCTCGCCTGCGTCGCGGTGGTCTTCCTGGTCGCGTTTCCGACACCCGGCCTGGACGGCAGCGTCGTCCCGGTCGCGCTCAAGGCGTTCCCGGCGGCGATCCTCGGCGGGTTGGACTCCACCGCCGGTGCATTGGTCGGGGGCCTGATCGTCGGAGTGGCCGAGCAGCTGACCCTGGGCTACAGCAGCGACCTGGCCTTCCTCGGTCGCGGGTTCGCCGAGGTGATGCCCTACGTCATCATGATCATCGTCTTGCTGATCCGACCATCGGGGCTGTTCGGCACCCGGGATGTGTCCCGTGTCTGACACCAAGGCCGTCAGGCTGACCAAGGACAGCGGCGGGGCGAGCGCCTCGCCGCCTGCGGGCGTCGAACCCGCCAAGACCCGTCGGTTGCCTGGCAGCACCGAGTCGAGGATCAAGTCCGGGCTCGGCATCGCGCTGCTCGTCCTGGCGCTGGTCCTGCCGCTGTACCTCGACCAGTCCTTCCTGTTGATGGGGTTGGCGGTCATGGCGTCGGCTATCGGCGCCATCGGGTTGAACCTGCTCAGCGGCGTCACGGGACAGCTGTCACTCGCCCACGCCTTTTTCATCGCCATCGGCGTCTACGGCTATGCCTACTTCTCCGGCTCGGCCGGTGGCGTGGCCACGCCGTACGGGGGTCTGGAATTGCCCCCGTTGCTCGGTGCGGCGATGGCCGTCATCCTCGCCGGCCTGGCCGGTCTCGCCTTCAGCCCGATCTCCGGCCGGCTGTCGGGAATCTATCTCGGCGTGGCCTCGCTGTCCCTGGTCATCCTCGGCCAGCACCTGCTCTTCAACTGGGAGGGGGTCACCGGCGGCCCGAACGGCCGAAGGGTGCCGGACTTCTCCCTGTTCGGGTTCGCCTTCGCCTCGCCGGGCCCGGGTGCGGACCAGATCTTGCTGCTCAACGTGCCGCTGCGACGCAACGAGTTGCTCTGGTACCTCTTCCTGGTCGTCCTCGTCCTCGCCTACCTGTTCGCCCGAAACCTGCTCCGGGGGCGGCCCGGCCGGGCCCTGCAGATGATCCGCGACAAGCAGACGGCCGCTGAGGTCATGGGCGTCAACGTCACCCGGTACAAGGCCCTGGCCTTCGTCGTCTCCTCGATGTACGCAGGCACCGCAGGAGTGTTGCTCGCTTTGCTGCTGCGCAACCCGACTCCCGGCAGCTTCGGGCTCGTCCTGTCGGTGACCTACCTCGCCATGATCGTGATCGGGGGTCTGGGCTCGATCCCGGGAGCTGTGGTCGGCGCGGCGTTCGTGGCGGCCACACCGCTGCTGCTCAACCGGTACGCCGACTTCGTCCCCTTCCTCGCCCAATCCGGATCCGGCGGCATCGACTCGGGCACCTTGGCGAAGTTCCTGTACGGCGGAGCGGTCGTCGTGGTCCTCCTGCTCGAACCAGGCGGGGTGGCCGCGTTGGGCCGCCGCGGCCTGTCCACGCTCACCGGCAGCAGCCGGCGGCAGCGGGTCAGCGCGGCGGCACCGGTGGACGGCCCGGTGGCTGAACCCGGGGACGAAACGGGCAGCGAAACCGACAGCGAAACGGGCAGCACAGCTGTCCCACCATCGCAGGGCCCCGACCGGGGCACGGACACATCCACTGAAGGGAATCGGCGTCCATGAAAAAGCAAGGAACACGAGCCGTAGGGCTTGCCCTGGCCGTCGTGCTCACGGCGGCAGCATGCAGCACCAAGGCCGCAGACACCTCGGGCGGAGGCACCGGAGGAGAGGGCGGCGGCGACCCCAGTGAACTGCTCACCGACTCCGGAGTCACCGATGACACCATCACGTTGGGGATCCTCACCGACCTCACCGGTCCCTTCGCGGCGCTGTCCACGGCCATCGTGCAGGGCAACCAGCTCGTCTACGACAAGATCAACGAAGACGGCGGGATCTGCGACCGGCAGATCGAGCTGATCGTCGAGGACCACGGGTACGACGTGCAGCGGGCCGTCCAGCTCTACGCACAGGTCGAACCGGACGTCCTCGGCATGACACAGCTGATCGGCTCGCCGATGACCACCGCACTGCTCGACACGATCACCGAGACCGAGATGGTGACCGCTCCGGCGTCCTGGGCGTCCACTCTGCTGGAGAACCCCTACATCCTGATGGCCGGTACGACGTACGACCTGGAGATGATCAACGG
>JACCZY010000274.1 GCA_013695685.1 Geodermatophilaceae bacterium
GAGCCGCACTACAAGCTGCCGTTCCTGTCCTGGCTGCCGCGGCCGCTGGCTCATCGCTACATCGCGGCGACCGGCAAGGCAGCGCACTATCACGAGCGGTTCCGGCTGTTGCCGGGGCTGCGCCGGCTGGCCGGCGGCCTCTACGTGCACGACTACACCTTCGCGATCCTGGCGGCACCTGAGGTGTTCGCCGCCGGCGACGTCGTACCAGCTGCGGCGCCGGCAATCTTCGGCGTCCTCGGCCGGCGTGCCCGGGACATGCTGAGACCGCTGGCTCCGACGTACATCTGGGTCGCCGGAAAGTCACCGCGTCGCCCACGGGGAGCGTCCCTCCAGGTACCTCCCGACCCGCTGACCACGGTGTTGGCGCTGCATCCGTAGTGGAGCCGAGCCGGTCCGAGACGCCGGACGTCGGGCGCGATTCGGCCGGCCCGACCACGCGCAGGCTCGCGCTGCGGATGGCTCGCACCGGCTTGGCACTGGCGGCCATCGGGTTCGTCACATACGCGCTGGTGACGCAGTGGGCGCAGGTGCGAGCGTCGCTGCAGGCGCTGTCGTTCGGCGCCGTCGCCGTGAGTCTGGTGGCCGTCCTCGCGGCGCTGCTCGCCTCGTTGATGGCCTGGCGCGAGATCGTCGGCGACCTCGGCAGCCGGCTGTCGGTGCCGCATAGCGCGGGGGTTCTCTTCCCCGGCCAGCTCGCGAAGTACGTCCCAGGCAGTCTCTGGTCGATCGTCGCCGCGGCCGAGCTGGCGACCAGGCTGGGTGTGCCGCGCGCGCGTTCGGCGGTGGCCGGGCTGCTGTTCAACATCCTGCTGCCGGGCGTGGCCCTCCTGCTCGCCGTGCTGGCGCTGCCGGCGTTGCTTGGTGCCGGTGGCGGCTGGTTCCTGTGGTTGCTGGTCCCGGCGGCGCTTGCCGTGGTCGCCGCGCTGCGCCCGGCCGTCATCAATGGCGGCATCCGGTTGTTGCTGCGGCTGGTACGCCGCAACCCCGACGGTTACGAACTGAGCCGGGCCGGGTTGCTTCGGGCTCTGGGGTGGTCGGTCCTCAGCGCGGTATTGCTGGGCGGGCACATGTGGGTCCTCGTCGTCGGCCTCGGGGCGCCGCCCGGGTCGGCGCTGATCCCGGCGATCGGCGGCTTCCTGGCGGCCTGGGTGCTGGGTTTCGTCGTGGTCATCGCCCCAGCTGGTGTGGGCGTTCGGGAGTACGTCCTCGTCCTGGCGCTGGCACCGCAACTGGCCGGTTCCGCAGCGAGCGCGCTGACCCTCGCGGTGGTGTCGCGGTTGCTGCTCACGGTCGCCGACGTGGCCTGCGCCGGTGCGGCAGCCGCCATGGTCGCGACCCGATCGCGGCGCTGAAAGACCTCGGCTACCCTGCTGGCAATGTCCAGCGCTGAGGGCGGCCGGCGCCGGAGGGCTGACCCGGCAGCCATCGCCGTCGCGGCCGGAATCCTCGGCTTTGTCGCGATCACGCTAGGCCCTTCGCTGCTCGGGCTGCGGGCGTTCGTGGGCTTGGACCTGCTGGCGCGGTTCCTGCCCTATGCCCGGGTGGATCCGCTGGATGACCCGGTCGTGAACATCTTCATCCGGGACACGGTGGACAACCTGCTTCCGGCGTACGACGACTTCCGCGGCCGAATGGTCGACGGCGACTACGCCTCCTGGCTGCCGTGGAGCGGCGGCGGCGCACCGTTGGCGTCGCTGCCCTCGTACGCCCTGCTCAACCCCCTGTCCCTGCCCTACTACGTGTTGCCGACGTGGATCGCTCCGGCGTTCGTCCAGCTGCTGCAGATCGGGCTGAGCATCGGTGCGACGTTCCTGTTCCTACGCCGGCTGGCCGCCGGCCGGGCCGCCGCGCTGCTGGGCGGGCTGGTCTTCGTCACGAGCGGCTACATGGTGGCGTGGGTGAACTGGCCGCAGACTCGGGTCGGCGCCTTCATCCCGGTCCTGTTCTGGGCGCTGGAACGCTTCGCCCAGCTACGGACGATCCGTTCGGCGGCACCCATCGCGGTGGCCGTGGCGGGCCTGATCCTCGGTGGGTTCCCGGCCGTCGCCGGGCTAACCCTGTACGCCGGCGGCGCGTACCTGCTGGTACGGCTGCTCGCCGATCGGTCCGAGCGCCCGCTCGGCCGCAACACGCGTGATGCCGTCGTCGCCGGCGTGGCGGTGGTCGTGGGTGTCGGGGTCACCGCGGTCCAGGTGCTGCCGTTCCTGTCCTATCTCGGGACGTTGGACCTGTCCTACCGCGACGAGCAGTTCTTCAACACCACGCCGCTGAAGTACGCGACCACGGCGGTGTTCCCGCAGGCCTTTTTCGCCAATGTGTACGGCCGCGGCTCGCCGTTCAGCCGGGAGATCAACCCGATCGAGATCAGCATGCACATCGGGTCGGTCGCGCTGGTGCTGATCGTCGTGGCGATCCTTCGTGGCTCCGCCGTACGCCGGCCGCGGGGGGCGTTGCCCACTCTCGTGCTCGCCTCGTCGGTCTTCCTGTTGCTGATCTACGTCCAGGGGCCGCTGGTGGAGTGGATGGCCGCGCTCCCGGTACTCGAGGGCAACCCGATCGGGCGGATCAGGTCCGTGCTCGGCTTCACCGCGGCCGCGACGGCCGGTCTGGGCTTCGACCTGCTGGTGAAGGGTGTCAAGGCGGGCACCTGGCGGACCCGCGCCGAGTGGATCCTGCTGCCGCTCGGGCTGGCCGGACTCCTCGTCGTCGGGTACCTGGTCGATCGCGCGCAGACGCCGCTGCTGGGCAGCCAGGTCCGAAACGACGTCCTCGTCGGCTGCGCCGCGGCGGCGGTCGCGGTCGGCCTCGTGCTTGCCGCTGCACGCTGGCCGGCGGCGCGACGGGCGGTCGTCGTCGTCATCCCGCTCCTCGTCGCCGCGCAGGGCGTGGTGGCCGTCCAGAACTTCTGGCCGACCGCGGAGCCGGAGCGCTACTACCCGCAGACCACGGCGCACGAGTTCCTGCAGGAGGAAGCCGCCGGCTACCGGGTGGCGTTGAGCGGCGACCTGATGTTCCCCAGCAGCACAGCGGCGTACGGGATCCGGACCGTCGGCGGGCACAGCTTCTTCGCCCGCACCTGGGCCGAGCTGCTCACCGAGATCCAGCCCGGCGCACTGGTCGCGCCGACGGCGGCCACCTTCAACCCCTTCAACCCGGCACTGGCCGAGGCGCCCGGGTTGGACCGGCTCTCCGCGCGCTATTACGTCTCGGCCGACGTCTTCCCGATCCCCGGGGTTCGGGTCCCCTCGGGGGCAGCGGCCGGCACGCTGCGGATGGGTCCCGGTGACAGCTACCGGGCACGCGTCGACCCGCAGGCGCTGCGAGGCATCGGCGTGCCGGTCCTCGCCGCTGACGGGCCGTTCCGGCCGGGCAGCCTGCTGGAGGTGACGATCAGCGACGCGGACGGTGAGCTGATCGCCGAGGGCGTGCGGCCGATCGCAGGGGCATCGGCACCGGCGAACTTCTTCCTCCCGCTGCCGGCCGAGGATGCCGCCGACCGACCAGGGCCGTGGACGGCGTCGATCACGTTCGAGGGAACCCCCGAGGTCGAGGTGCAGACCGTCGCCGGCGGTCAGCCGCGACTCGTCGCGGTCCGGCCCGTCGACGACGACCTCCGTCTGGTGGAGGTGGCCGACGGCCTCACGATGTACGAGCGGACCGGCGCTTTGCCGCGGATCCGCTGGGCCGCCGACGCGCTGGTCGTCAGCGATCCCGACTCCCGGCTCACCGTGGTCGCGCACGGGATCTATCCGGCGGACACCGTGGTGCTCAGCGAGGCCGGTGAAACCGCCGATGGGCTGCCGGCCCGGGTACAGGTCCTGGAGGATTCCGGCGACACCATCAGGGTTCGCGTCCAGGCCGACGGCGCCGGATACGTTGTTGTCGGCGACGCCATCCAGAGCGACTGGTCGGCCACCGTCGCCGGCGTACCGGCGGAGATCGTGGAAGCCGACCACGCGCTCGGAGCCGTGTACGTCCGGGCGGGTGAACACGACATCGAGTTCACGTACGCACCGAAGGGGCGGTCGACGGGTGCGGCTGTCAGCGGAATCAGTCTCGCGGTCCTGCTCCTGGCAGTGACGCCGCTGTCGTGGTGGGCCCGTGCGCGCCGCAGGGTGGCTACAGTCAGGCGGTGATGGCCCCCCGGCCGGCCGTGGTGACGCTCGCCGCGAGCCTGCTGCTGAGCGCGTGCTCGTCGACGGTGAGCGGGCAGGGCATACCGGCCGGGCCGTAGTCCGGCACTTCGAGCACACCGAGCAGGCCGACCACGGCGAGCGCGACTCCGGCCCCGCCGGTCGGGCCAGGCACGGTCGTCGAGTCCCACCGCATCGCCGGCGTCACCCTGCTGGTCGGTGCGGTACTGCCCGAGCTGACCGACAGCTGCAACCCGTCCGGTCCGGTTGTCGATGCCGCCGAGACCGAGATGACCCTGGGCCTGTTCCCGCCCGACACGGCCGCACCGATCCTGACCCGGTATGGCTTCGTCGCCGGTTGGGTCTCCTGCCGCGTTGCCGACGACGTACGGGCCACCACCATCTTCCTCGCCGAGATGTCGGACCCGGACTCGGCCTCGGTTGCCTCCGACGAGATCGCCGCGGCCCTGGCGATCGACGGCTACGCATCGACGGAGTTCCCCGACATCCCGGACGGACGGGTGCTGATCCGGGAGGACGGCCAGGACGCGAGCATCGTGCAGGCGCTGTTGCCGGTGG
The DNA here is from genome assembly GCA_013695685.1 of Geodermatophilaceae bacterium. Classification (GTDB taxonomy): domain Bacteria; phylum Actinomycetota; class Actinomycetes; order Mycobacteriales; family Geodermatophilaceae; genus JACCTY01. Next base: position 4,716 of record JACCZY010000274.1, read on the forward strand.
ATCGGATGCTGGTCTACCTCTTCCACGCCAATCTGGACACCGAGCAGGCAACCGCGAACGCGACCACCGTGCTGACCCTGCAGGCCGACCTGCTCGCGACCTTCGAGCCGACGCCACAGGACTCGATCGCCTCGCTGGATCCAGATCCGTTCGGGTTGGCGGCACGCGCCGCCGACCTCCCCGGAAAGCTCACCAACTTCTCCGGCAGCTACGACCTGGCCAGCTATCTCCGAGTCGCCATCGCTCCGGAGCGGGAGCGCGCGGTCCTGATGGACAACGGCTACGTGGGGACCTACGTCAAGCAGACAGAGGCGGAGAACGGCAGGAGCTACCAGATCGTCGTCTACGAGATGGGTTCGATGGCCGAAGCGGACACCACGTTCACCGAGTTCCGCGACATCGAGACCGAGGAGTTCGACGGGACCAGGTTCACCGTTCCCGACGATCGGACCATCCCCTGCTTCTACTTCGAGGTCGAGGACACCGGGACCTACTACCAGCGCTGCTACACGAGGGAGGGCAAATACCTGGCGTCCATTGATGTCTTCGGGGTGCCGAGCCCGTTCGACATCGCTGATATCCGGATGCTCAACACCGCTCAGATCCAGGCCATCAGGGGCTGAGTCCTCGCGCTCGATGCGGGCTCGCAGTCCAGCCCCTCCGCTGACTGCGCGGCGAGTGCGACCAGCCGAATGCGGTAGATCGCAGTCCCGCCCCGGGCATAGACCAGATCCAGTGACTGCACCATGCGGAGGTCCTGCAGCCCGGGAATCCGGCTGAAATGGTCGCGGAGGTAACCGAGTCCGGTGAAGACGTAGCGGATGTCGTACTTGTCGACCAGGTTCCGGACCCGTGTGCTGGAGTCCAGGCAATGGAACGAGGACAGCAACAGCTGCTGATCACGGCCGATCGAGGTGTATGTCTCCGGCTCGATGACGTGCCCGAAGATCGGCCGCACCCCTTCCAGGGCATACATCCATGCGGAGCCGTCACCGGGGTCGTTCATCACCCGCCCGTTCGGGCCGGTCATCCCCGCGAGTTCCCGCATGGCGCTCTGCTCGGCCGGAGTGACCGTCGGGCCCTCCTGGTAGTTCGCACTGACCCGTTCCTCGTTGATCGGCACGGAGAAGGAGTTGCTGAGCAGGCCGAAGGTCGCGATGACCGCCACCATGGCCGCGCCGAGGGCGGCCCGCGGTGGTACGACTCGATCGCCCACCCCTCGCCGTACGACAGCCGCCAGCACGTCGCCGACGACGACGCCGCCGTGCGCGGTCACCAGCGCGAGCCCGAGGACTGCCACGGCGAGCAAGCGCCACCGGTCGTTCCACCACGGCTGCGTGACAGCCTCGACGAGCGGGTCGTCGGTGGAGGACACCGCCACGAAAAGTCCGGCGAACACGATCGCTCCGGCCAGCCACCACCACAGCTGCCGAATGCCTCGAATCCGGACCACGCCGACGATGAGCAGCGCAACCAACCACAGTTGTGGGTGGCTTCCCCCGTGGTCGAGCAACACCAGGCCGGTGACCGCCTCCCACGGGCTCTGGTTCGCCGGCCAGTCCACGACCGCCCCGCCCTCGCCGACGGCCAGCACCCCGCGGATGATGGGCAGACCGGCGATCACACTGACCCCTCCGATCCCCAGCAGCGTCCTGAACTCGGCTCGCCGCGCCTCGGGCGGCGACGTACGCCAGCGGTGGATGAGCAACGGAGGCAGAAACATCGCCGCGGTCAGTGCGGTGCCGGGGTGGACACCGAGCAGACCGGCGGCAGAAACGGCGGTCACGATGACGACCGGAGCGGTGCGCCGGGCGAGTGCCTGATCGAGCAGCACCATGAAGGCGGGAATCATCGCCACGCCGGTCGCGTAGGGGAGCAGCGGCCCGCGGGACAGGAGGTCGTAAGGGAAGGCGCTGAACGACGCGAGCACGAGGGGAACGCTGGCGGCCAGCGCCACCCGGCCGCCGAACATGCGGACCAGGACGGCCAGCCCGAGGCCGGCCAGGCCGGGCAGCAGCAGCATCTGGGTGTTGAGCAGGGACGGGATCGGCGAGCCGGTCAACTGGCCGACGATCGACGTCAGCGCATGCAGCGCGTTCGGATAGAAGAAGCTTGCGTTCTCGTAGTCGTTGATGGCGCTCAAGGCGCCCGGTGCCGCATCGCCGGTGTCGGTGATGAGCCGGACGGCGTTGGCGTGGAAGCCCGCATCCCAACCCTGGTGCACGGCGTCCAGACCGCCGAATCCACGCATGATGGCCACCGCCCCGAGCACGGCCGCAGCGAGTACCCCAGCTGCGATGGCACGCTCACCGGGCCGATCGGCAGCCGGCCTCGGCTTCTCGGGCCGGTCTGCCACCCCTGCGCTGCGTCGCCGGCTCCACCGGTCGAAGGCGTAGCACACGCCCGCCAGGCTGGCCGTGGCCGCGAGCATCGTAAGCGGGCGCCAGCCGATGCCCGTCACCGAAGTCAGCGGCCCTGCTGTTGCGGCGATGCCGTAACTGATCACCGGCGCCGCCCCCATGCTCGTCCAGCCGCGGAGCCCGGCTGCTCGGGCAACAACCAAGCCGGGAAGGAACACCACCGCGGCACAGGTGAGAACGAGCACGGCATCCTGCAGCGACAGCGGGGGCACCGGAGCCGCTCACCCGGACGACGAGCAGCTGTCGTTGCCGGGCCGGCCGCTGGATGTCGCGGGCAACTCCACGGTGTAGATGCTCACGCCATCCTCGTCATAGACCCGGGTCACCGAGTCGACCGCCATCAGGTCCCGCA
>JACCZY010000275.1 GCA_013695685.1 Geodermatophilaceae bacterium
CCGGAGTTCGTGCAGTACCTGATCGACAACCCCGACGTGGACCAGGTCGTCGGCGCGCGCACCAGCGAGCAGGGCACCCACAAGATCTTGCGCGTCCCGGCCAAATGGCTCATCCGCAAGACCGCCGAGCGGCTGTCGTCGGCGAAGATCCCGGATCTGAACTCGGGCCTGCGGGCGTTCCGCCGCGAGGTGGCGCTGCCCTACCTGCGGCTGCTGCCGCCCGGGTTCTCCTGCGTCACGACGATCACGATGTCCTTTCTGTCCAACCAGCACCCGGTGGACTACCTGTCGATCGACTACGCCAAGCGGTCGGGTACGTCGAAGTTCCACTTCGTGCAGGACGCCTACCGCTACATCCTGCAAGTGCTGCGGATGGTGATGTACTTCAACCCGATCAAGGTGCTGATGCCGATCGCGCTGACGATGCTTGTCGTCGGGCTGGTCAAGGGGACGGTGGACGTCGTCCGCTACGACTTCCGGATCACGACGAACTCGATGCTGTTGTTCGTCACCGGAATGATCATCGTGGCGCTGGCCCTGCTCGCCGATCTGATCGTTCGATCTCGAAACAGCTGAGCCGCGTGCGCCGCACACGGCTGCAGACCTGGGTTCGAGGTCTCGGCATAGCAGTCGCCGTCCTCGCCGTCGGGCTCTGCCTGAAGACACTCGTCGATCAATGGTCCTCGATCGGCCCGGCTTTGCGGCAGACCCGAGCGGAATGGATGGTCCTCGCCGGCCTGTGCAGCGCCGTCGGAATGGTCGGGCTGGCCGTGCTGTGGTGGCGGTGTCTGCGGCTGTACGGCACGCGGACCCGGCTCTCCGACACGACGGCGTGGTACTTCGCCGGCGAGTTAGGCAAGTACCTGCCGGGAGGGGTCTGGTCGGTCCTCGGCCGCGGTGAGCTTGCGCAACGCGGAGGCGTCGGCAGAGGGCACGCCTACTCGACAACGCTCGTGTCCTACGCATCCATGTGCATCGCTGCGGCCATCGTCTGCGGTGGGCTTGCTCCGCTGGCGGCTCGGGACGGCGGTCTCGAATGGGGTTGGGCGGCGCTTGCGTTGGTCCCGCTGGGCTGTCTCGCGGTCCACCCGTCTGTCGTGGGACCCGTCCTTTCGGCAGTGGCTCGCCTCACGAGGGGCCGGCTGGTCCTGGCGGTACGGCCGTGGGGCTCGATGCTGGGCTTGGTTCTGTGGTCGGCGCCCACCTGGATCCTGATCGGCGCCGCGTCCTGTGCCGTTACCGCCGCTCTCGGTTACGATCAGCAGCCCGCTCGGGTCGCCTTCGCGGCGGTCGCCGCGTGGATTCTGGGTTTCCTCGCCGTCCCCGTGCCGGCCGGAGCGGGTGTTCGAGAGCTGGTGTTCGTCGTGCTGAGCGGACTGGCCGCCGGTCCGGCCACGGCTGTGGCCGCCCTGGCCCGGCTGCTGCTCGTCGCGGTCGACGCGTTGGGAGGCCTCGTGGGGCTGTGGTGGGCCCGGTCCGCGCGCGGTGGGACCGAGCACGTCGTCGTACCGGCGAGCGGCGCCCGCAGGAGCCAGGGGGGCGGGTCATGAACACCGGAAAACTGCTCGGCGACGCAAAACGTCTCTACGCGGGCGCGGCCCGGGTGACCGGCGCGGGGCTGACGCGAACCGGTCTGCTGTCGCAGACGCCTCCCGATCGCGATGACCGGCTGCGGCATTGGGCCTACAGCCTGACCCGCGTCCACGACTCACTGGCCATCGCGGAGTTGGACGTGCCCTGGTGGACCTACCGGGCCATTGACGTGGTCGAGGCATGGCTCGAGGCACGACCGCGGCCGGTGCGAATATTCGAGTACGGCTCCGGGGCCAGCACGCTGTGGCTGTCCCGTCGCGCCGATGAAGTTCATTCGGTCGAGCATCACCGGGGGTTCGGTGAGCACATCGCCGAGACGTTGCTCCGTGCACCGAACATCTACCTGCGCATCGTCGAGCCGGTCAACTCGACCTCGCCACAGATCCCCTCCGGCAAGGAAGGCAACGCGGGACTGGACTTCGCCGACTACGTCGCCACGGTCGATGATGTCGGCGGCGACTTCGACCTCATCGTCATCGACGGGCGAGCCCGCGAGGCATGTCTGGCTCGTGCCCTCCCGCATCTACTCGACAGCGGGTTTATCGTCTTCGACAACACCAGGCGGCGTCGGTACCGGCGAGCGATCGGCGCCGCGCCGGTGCAGGAGCGTCGCCTCGCCGGTCTCACGCCGACGCTGCCCTATCCCGACCAGACGTCGATTCTCCGTCACGGCGGTCCACGCTGACCGTTCCCGCCGCCAGGCGCCGGGGGGTGCGGATCGACCCTGCCTTGGCAGCCGTCGCTGCCGGCATTCTCAGCTTCGTCGCGATCACGGTGGGCCCGTCACTGCTCGGGCTCCGCGCCTTTGCGGGCCTGGACCTGCTTGCGCGATTCCTGCCCTACGCCAGGGTGAATCCGCTCAGTGACCCGGTGACCAGCATCTTCATCCGTGACACGATCGACTTCTTCCTCCCGGCGTACGACGACTTCCACAGTCGGCTGCAGTCAGGCGACTTCGGCAGCTGGATCCCGTACACCGGCGGCGGCGCGCCCCTCGGCGCACTGCCGACGTACGGGCTGCTGAGCCCATTGTCGCTGCCGTATTACCTGCTCCCGACCTGGCTGGCGCCGGCGTTCGTTCAGCTGCTGCAGATGACAGTGAGCATTGGCGGCACGTTCCTGTTCCTGCGCCGGCTGTCCGCCGGCCGGGCAGCGGCGCTGCTGGGCGGGCTGATCTTCACCACGAGCGGCTTCATGGTGGCGTGGGTGAACTGGCCGCAGACCCGGGTCGGCGCGTTCATCCCGGTCCTGTTCTGGGCGTTGGAGCGCTTCGCCCAGCTGCGGACCATCCGCTCGGCGGTACCCATCGCGGTGGCCGTCGCGGGCCTGATCCTCGGCGGGTTCCCCGCCGTCGCCGGGCTCACCCTATACGCCGGCGGCGCGTACCTCCTGGTGCGCCTGCTCGCCGATCGATCCGAGCGCCCGCTCGGCCGCAGCGTGCGTGATGCTGTTGTCGCCGGCGCGGCCGTCGTCGTGGCGGTCGGCGTCACCGCGATCCAGGTGCTGCCGTTCCTGTCCTATCTCGAGACGTTGGACCTGTCCTACCGCGACGAGCAGTTCTTCAACACCACGCCGGCGAAGTACGCGACCACGGCGGTGTTCCCGCAGGCCTTTTTCGCCAACGTCTACGGCCCGGGCTCACCGTTCAGCCGGGAGATCAACCCGGTCGAGATCAGCATGCATATCGGGTCGGTCGCGCTGGTGCTGATCGCCGTGGCGATCCTGCGCGGTTCCGCCGTACCCCGGCCGCGGGGGGCGCTGCCCTTTCTCCTGGTCGCGTCGTTGGTCTGCCTCTGGCTGATCTTCGTCCAGGGGCCGCTGGTGGAGTGGATGGCCGCGCTTCCCGTGCTCGAGGGCAATCCGATCGGGCGGATCAGGTCGGTGCTCGGCTTCACCGCGGCGGCGGCAGCCGGTCTCGGCTTCGACGCACTGGTCAAGGGCGCGCAGTCGGGCACCTGGCGGACCCGCGCCGAGTGGCTGCTGTTGCCGGCCGGTCTCGGGGGGCTACTCGTGGTGGGCTATCTGGTCGATCGCGCGCAGACCCCGCTACTGGGCAGCCAGGTTCGAACCGACGTCCTCATCGCCTGCGTGGCGGCGACGATCGCCGTCGGGCTCGTCGTCGCCGCTACCCGCTGGTCGGTCGCACGCCGCGCGGCAGTTCTGGTCCTTCCGCTCCTCGTCGCCGCCCAGGGCGTGGTTGCCATCCAGAACTTCTGGCCGACCGCCGAGCCGGATCGCTACTATCCGCAGACTGCGGCGCACGAGTTCCTGCAGCGGGAAGCCGCCGGTTACCGGGTGGCGCTGGGCGGCGATCTGATGTTTGCCAGCAGCACGGCGGCGTACGGGATCCGGACGGTCGGCGGGCACAGCTTCTTCGCGCCCACCTGGGCGGAGCTGCTCATCGAGATCAATCCCGGCGCGTTCGTCGCGCCGACGGCCACGACGTTCAACCCGTTCAACCCGGCACTGGCCGAGGAACCGGGGTTGGACCGGCTCTCCGCGCGCTACTACGTATCGGCCGACGTCTTCCCGATCCCGGGCGCGCTGGTGCCGACCGGGACGCAGGCCGGCACGCTGCGGATGGACCCCGGTGCCCGCTACGAAACGACCATCGACCCGCAAGGCCTGCGTGGCCTCGCCGTGCCGGTCGTCTCCTCGGACGGGCCGTTCCGGTCAGGGAGCACGATGGCGGTGACGCTTCGGGACGCCGCCGGCGAGGTGATCGCCGAGGGCACGAGGCCGGTCGCAGGGGCACCGGTACCGGCGAACTTCTTCATTCCGCTGCCGGCCGAGACCGCCGCCGACCGGCCCGGGCCGTGGACGGTGTCGATCACATTCGAGGAGGGGCCTGAGGTCGAGGTGCAGACCGTCGCCGCGGGCGAACCTCGACTTGTCGTCGTCCGGCCCGTCGACGATGGCCTTAAGCTGGTTGACGTCGCCGACGGCCTGACTATGTACGAGCGGACCGGCGCGCTGCCGCGGATCCGCTGGGCCGCTGACACGCAGGTTGTCAGCGACAGTGGGTCGCGGCTCACCGTGGTCGCGCACGGGACGTATCCGGCGGACACCGTGGTGCTTTCCAAGGCCGGCGAGTCCGCCGACGGGCTACCGGCCGAAGTGCAGGTTCTCGAGGATTCCGGTGACACCATCAGAGTGCGCGTCCAGGCGCAGGGTGCCGGCTACCTCGTGGTCGGCGACGCCATCCAGAGCGACTGGTCGGCCACCGTCGACGGCGTACCGGCGGGCATCGTGGATGCCGACCACGCGCTCGGAGCGGTGTACGTCGAGGCGGGGCGGCACGATGTCGAGTTCGCCTACACCCCGCGTGGACGCTCCCTCGGCACGGCCGTGAGCGTGACCAATGCAGCGATCCTCCTGCTGGCGGCGATTCCGGTGTCGTACTGGGGTCGCGCCCGCCGCAGGCTGACCACTCTCAGGCTCCGTGATGATCCCCCGGCAGGCCGTGGCGGTCGGAGTGGCCCTGCTCCTGAGCGCCTGTTCCTCGACGGTGGACGGGCAGGGCACACGCGCCGCTGCGCAGTCGAGCACTCCGAGCCGGCCGACCGCAGCGAGTCCAACTCCCGCCCCACCGGTAGGGGAGGGCACTGTGGTCGAGTCCCATCGCATCGCCGGTGTCACCTTGCTGATCGGTGAGGTGCTGCCCGAGCTCAGCGACAACTGCAACCCGTCCGGTCCGGTTGTCGACGCCGCCGAGACCGAGGCGGGCCTGGGCTTGTTCGCGCCGGACACCGCCGCCCCGATCCTGAGCCGGTACGGCTTCGTCGCCGGTTGGGCGTACTGCCGGGCAGCGGTCGACGTACGGGCGACCTCCGTCTTCGTCGCTGAGATGTCGGACCCGGACTCTGCCTCCGTCGCGGCTGACAAGCTTGCCGCCGTTCTGGCTGCCGATGGCTACGCACCCACCGAACTGCCTGACCTCCCGGCTGGACGGGTGCTGATCCGGGAGGACGATGTCGACGACGCGAGCTTCGTGCAGGCCCTGCTGCCGGTGGACCGGATGCTGGTCTACCTCTTCCACGCCGACCTGGACCCCGAGCAGGCCACCGAGAACGCGAGCACCGTGCTGAGCGGGCAGGCCGAGCTGCTGTCGGCGTTCGAGCCGACGCCGCAGGACGCTATCGCCACGCTGGATCCGGACCCGTTCGGGTTGGCGGCGCGCGCCGCCGACCCGCCGAGCACCGCGCTCAGTCCCTTCTCCGGCAGTTACGACCTGGACAGTTACCTACGGGTCGCCATCGCACCGGAGCGGGAGCGTGAACTGCTGCTCGACAACGGCTTCGTGGGAACCTATATCAAGCAGACCGAGATCGAGGACGGCAAGAGCTATCAGATCGTCGTCTACGAGATGGGCTCGCTGCCCGAAGCCGACGCCACGTTCACCGAATTTCGCAACATCGAGACAGAGGAGTACGACGGTACGAGGTTCACCGTGCCGGAGGATCAGACCATCCCCTGCTTCTACTTCGAGGTCGAGGAGGGCGGCACCTACTACCAGCGCTGCTACACCAGAGAGGGCAAGTACCTCGCCTCCATCGATGTCTTCGGGGTGCCGAACCCCTTCGACATCGCCGAGATCCGAATGCTCAACACCGCTCAGATCCAGGCGATGAGGGGCTGAGTCCCAGCGCGCAAGGCGTCCTCGCAACCCAGCCCCTCCGCTGATTCCGAAGCCAGCGCAACAAGCCGAACCCGGTAGATCGCGGTCCCGTCCCGGGCGTAGAGCAGTTCCAGCGAGTCCACCATGCGCAGATCCCGCAGCCCGGGAATCCGGTCGAAGTGGTCGCGTAGGTAGCCCTTGCCGGTGAAGACGTAGCGGATGTCGTACTTGTCGACCAGCTGCCTGACGCGGGGGCTCGAGTCCAGGCAGTGGAAGGCGGAGAGCAACAGCTGCTGGTCCTGGCCGATGGTCTCGAACGTCAAGGGGTCGGCGACGTGCCCGAATACTGGCCGGACCCCTTCCAGGGCGTACATCCACGTCGACCCGTCCCCGGGATCGTTCATCACCCGTCCGTCGGTGCCGGCGAACTCCGCGAGCGTCCGCATGGCGGTCTCCTCGCCGCTCGTGACCGACGGCTGGTCCTCGTAGCTGGCACTGACCCGGTGCTCGTTGGCGGGCAGGTAGAAAAAGTTGCTGAGTACGCCGAAGGCGGCGAGAACGGCAACCATCGCCGCGGCCAGCCTCACGCGGGGGGCCACGGCTTGCTCGGGCGCCAGTCGCTTCACCAGGCCGGCCAACGCGTCACCGGCGGCCACGGCACCGTGAGCGGCCACCACGGCCATGGCCAGGATGACCAGGGCGAGCAAGCGCCACCGGTCGTTCCACCACGGCTGCGTCACCGTCTCGAAGACCGGTGCGTCGGTGGATGACACGGCCACGAAGAGTGCGGCGAAGAGGCCCGCCGCGGCCAGCCACCACCACAGCTGACGGAGGCCCCGAACGTGCACCACACCGACGACGAGCAGCGCAACCAGCCACAGCTGCGACCCGTCGCCGGAGTGGTCGAGCAGAACGAGGCCCGTGACGGCCTCCCAGAAGTCCTGGCGGGCCGACCAATCAACGACCGCCCCGGACTCGCCCACCGCCACGGTCCCCACGATGAAGGGGAGACCCGCTGTGACAGCGACCGCAGCGATGCCGCACAGCGTCCTGGCGTCGGCTCGTCGCACTTCGGCGCGGCCGGTTCGCCAGCGGTGGACGAGCAGCGGGACCGTGAAGATCACCGTCGTCAGGGCCGTACTGGGATGGACAGCGAGCAGACCGGTCGCAGCAACGGCGGTCGCGATGACCACCGATGCGCTGCTCCGGACCAGCGCCTGGTTGAGCAGTGCAAGGAACGCCGGGATCAGGGCGACGCCCGTGGCATAAGGCAGCAGCGGACCGCGGGAGACCAGGTCGTAGGGAAACGCATGGAACGACGCGAGCACCAGGGGAACGCTGGCGGCCAGCGCCACCCGGCCACCGAATGCGCGCACCAGGACTGCCAGCCCGAGGCCGGCGATGCCCGGCAGCACCAACATCTGGGTGTTGAGCAGGGATGGGATGGATGAGCCGGTCAGGCGCCCGACGATCGACGTCAGTACGTGATGGGCATTCGGATAGAAGAAGCTGTCGTCCTCGTAGTTGTTGATGGCGCTCAGCGCGACCGGGCTCGCATTCCCGGTGTCGATGATGAAGCGGACCGCGTTGGCATGAAAGCCCGCGTCCCAACCCTGGTGCACGGCTTCCAGCCCGCCGATCCCGCGCAGCATTGCCACGCCGCCGAGAACAGCCGCAGCGAGTACGCCGGCCGCGATGAACCGGTCGCCGCGTCGATCAACGGCCGGCCCCGGCTTCTCGGGCCGATCTGCCACCCCTGCGCTGCGTCGGCGGCTCCACCGGTCGAAGGCGTAGCACACGCCGGCCAGGCCGCCCGTGGCAGCGAGCATCGTCAGCGGGCCCCAGCCGATGCCCGTCACCGAAGTCAGCGGCCCTGCCGTTGCGGCGATGCCGTAACTGATCACCGGAGCCGCCCCCACGCTCGTCCAGCCGCGGAGCCCGGCTGCTCGGGCAACAACCAAGCCGGGCAGGAACACCACCGCGGCACAGGTGAGAACGAGCACCGCATCCTGCAGCGACAGCGGGGGCACCGGAGCCGCTCAGCCGGACGACGAGCAGCTGTCGTTGCCGGGCCGGCCGCTGGATGTCGCGGGCAACTCCACGGTGTAGATGCTCACGCCATCCTCGTCATAGACCCGGGTCACCGAGTCGACCGCCATCAGGTCCCGCA
>JACCZY010000036.1 GCA_013695685.1 Geodermatophilaceae bacterium
GACTTCTACCGCGACCGGCTCACCAGCCACGGCCTGCGAGTGCTGATCCCGCCACCGGATGACCGAGCCGAGGTGCACCGCATCATCTACGAGGAGCTGTGCCTGGGTGTCGTCCGAGAGGAGTCCCGGCAGGCCTACCGCGACGCCATCAAGCGCCTGGTTCAGGCCGGGGCCGAGGGTGTCGTGCTCGGCTGCACCGAGATCGAACTGCTGATCTCCGACTCGGACAGCCCGGTACCCATCTTCCCCACCACCCGCCTGCACGTCGAAGCCGCCGTCGACGCTTCCTTGGCCCCACACACAGGAGCGTCTGACGCGCGCAGAGCGATCGGCACGCGGAAATGACCCCTGCCGTCGCGCCGGGCCGGGCTTAGGGTCCTAGCCTTCGCCAAACCGATCGAAGAGATCGGACCGCTCCTGTCGCGATGACCGCCAGGATCCGCCGTAGGTCCTACGGAATGCCAATCCGGGCCGATCACGCAAACCTTGCCGATCGGACCCCCTCAGACTTGGTGCCGGGTGCCGTACCGCTGGCGAGCTGCTTCCCCGGACGTCCCCAACAGCGTTCCGATTGATCGCCAGGAGTAGCCGTGTTGGCGCGCCTCGGTGACAGCCTGCTGAATGGACCTCTCAGCCTCGGATCGGCCCAGAACGGCTCTACGCAGGGCGAGGAAGCTCTCGGGATCCCGCTCGTCGTCCGGGGTGGGCTCGTAGTCCTCGAACCGCTTGGACAGCTCGTCGCCGTGGTCAAGGATGTCCTGAACCGTTCGCGGCATAATCATCACCTTAGAAACTTGTTCCTAGCTCGCATGGCGTGCACGACAACTGAAGCCGTCGCTCCCTCGACCACACCGACCTCCAGGAGAATGGCCGCCGGGTTGGCTCCGATGACCAGCGTGAAGCCCCCATCGAGGTCGAACACTCGGATCGGGTTGGCATAGGCGGGCAAGATGTCGTCGTCGCTCACTCCGTGCTTGCGGGCGCTGTCCGCGATGACCGGCTCACCGCGCACGGTTCCAAGTTACCTTGCCGCGACCCTGGCGCAAGGCGGGTGCGAGTGTCATGGATCGCCCAGAGCGCGTTGAGAAGGCTGGGCAGAGTCGCGGTGCCGCTACTGGCTCCATGCTCATTGCCGGTTAACGGCAACCGCCGAGGAAGGGGCAAAATCACCGCCGTGGAATCTTGTCCCAAGTCCACAGTAGACTGTCCACTGTGGACTCATTAGTCCGCAGAAAGTCCGCAAGAAGTCCGCGCAAGGCCAATCACGCCCAACAACGACCAACGGTAAACGTGCAGCTCAGAAGGCTAATTGGCCGGATCTGGGCAGGTCAGAAACACGCGGAATTACTGGGAGACCAAGAAGGCTTGACGGTCGCCATATGACCTCTGAGCTGCGATTTTACCTTCGGGCGGGCCGTGCGCAATCTCGGCAGCTACGCCGTCTGGTAACCTAGAGTATCTGACACGTTACAATCAGCTGCGGACGACTGGGCGAAGGGCGAGGATGCGCACGTACAGCTGGATGGCCAAGCGGCTGCCTGGTCTCAGTTTCGCACACAAGATCACCGTGGCGGGTGTAGCGATCGTGCACCTGCCGTTGCTGGCTGTCATCGCCCTGGCCGTCACCAAGCCGCAGTTGGGTGCGCTAGCCATATCGGCAACGGCTCTGGCTGCGACCCTGGTAGCCACCGTGGTGATGATGACAGTGCTGCGCGGTCTCCTGGCTCCGCTGCAGATGGCCGGTACCCACCTCGCCGACTACCTCGCGTACCGGCGGTTGCCCCCGCAGGTCAGCATCGGCAACGACGAGGCGGGCCGGCTGTTGCACGATGTGGCAATCTCCTGCGCCCAGATAGAAGATCAACGTGCGAACCTGGAACGCCTGGCGCTTCAGGACCCGCTGACCGGGATCAACAACCGACGCGCCGGTGAGGCCAATCTCGCGCAGGTCGGGGGGCCGCAACGCGACCAGCGCCTGCCGCTGTCCGTCGCCGTGGTTGATGTGGACAATCTGCACGAGATCAACGCCGACGGGGGCCACGCACAGGGCGACGAGGGGCTGCGAAGGGTAGCTCTCGAGTTGCAGACAGCCCTACGCGCCGATGACTGGGTGGCCCGCTGGGGCGGCGATGAGTTCCTCGTCGTCTGCCACTGCACCGGAACCGACATGGTCACGGTGATGGACCGAGTGCGCAAGCAACTAGCCACTGCTCGCGGAGAAACTACCCCTGGCGGACAGGACGATCTCCTCCGCGTCACCTTCACCTTCAGCATCAGCATCAGCATCGGCGTCGCCGAACTGCGGGAGGCAGAGTCCATCAACGCGTGTATCGCCAGAGCCGATGTCGCCTTGTACGCGGCCAAAAATCAGGGCAGAGACTCGGTCCGTGCGGCCAGCTGATTAGAGTTTCGCGTTAGCGGGCGCCCAGGGCCGTGCAACGGGTACGTCGAGAGTTGGCGGGTAAGTGGCAGACCGAGAAGCCGTAAGCCATACCGGCCGGCTGATTCTGGTACGGCACGGTGAAACCGAGTGGAGCCGCACGGGGCGGCACACCGGTAGTAGCGACATCTCCTTGACCGAGCACGGTGAGCGGCAGGCGCGTGCTCTCTCCGGCCAACTCGACCGGCTGCCGGTGGTACGTGTCCTGGTCAGCCCGCGTGAGCGCGCCCGGCGTACCGCCGAGTTGGCCGGGTTGACCGACTTCACCGTTGACGAGGATCTCGCCGAGTGGAACTACGGAGATTACGAGGGCCTCACCCGGGATCAGATCCGCCAGCGGGATCCGCAATGGACAATCTGGACCGGTACGACTCCCGGTGGCGAGACGATCGAGCAGGTGTCGGCCCGGGCCGAGCGCGTACTTCAACGACTCGACCAGGACCTCCACTGTGGTGACGTCCTCATCGTCTCCCACGGCCACTTCGGCCGGGTGCTCGCCACCGCGTGGTTGCGGTTCCCCGTCACCGCCGCCGCTGCGCTGCACCTGGAACCGGCCGCCGCCTGCGTGCTCGGCAGAGACCGCGGCCAACCGGTGATCGAGCAGTGGAATCTGCCGAACCCGGCGAACGAGGAGCGCGGGTGACACGGCTGCGCCCGGACCGGGCCGGCTGGCCCTTCATCGCCGCCTTCGCCACTCCCGCCGCGCTGCTCACCGCACTTGGTCAACGAAAGTGGGCCCTTCCGTTCGTCGTGCTCGCCGGCTACATGGGCCTGTTCTTCCGCGACCCGGACCGCCCCTGCGATGCGGGTCCACTGGATCCCGATACCGTCGTGGCGCCCGCCGATGGGGTGGTCGTCGTGGCCGGGGACCCCGAGCCCGGCGTACCCCCGCCAGGTGACTGGCGGCAGGTGAGCATCTTCCTCAGCCCGGTCGACGTACACATGAATCGCTCGCCGTACGGCGGTCGGGTGACCCGCACCGAGTACCGCCCCGGCCGTTTTTTCGCCGCCTTCACCAACGCGGCAGCGGCGGAGAACGAACGGACCGAGATCTGGCTGGCGGCCGAGGCCGAACGCACTGTCGTCTTCCGCCAGGTGGTCGGCGTCCTCGCCCGCCGGATCGTGCTGCGGGTCTCCCCCGGCGACCAGCTCAGCACCGGTCAGCGGATCGGTCTGATGAAGTTCGGCTCCAGAATGGATGTCTTCGTGCCGCGAGACTGTACGGTCGTCGTGGACAGAGGTGCCCGCGTTCGCGGGGGCGAGACGGTCATCGCCCGGTGGTAGCGGCCCCCATGTGCCGGCAGGGGTAGCGCATGCGACGAGGAACAAGCTCGGTACGGCCCTCGACCGTGCGCGCCGCTGGGCGGGCCGGTCACCGTGGGATGCGCAACGCCTCCGTGGAGCTGGGCCGCGACTCCCGACGACGGGCACTGGCTGCCTTGCCCAGCCTCTTCACGCTGCTCAACATGTTGTGCGGGTTCGCCTGCATCCTGGTCTCGATCCGCGGCGACTACTCCCTCGGTGCGGTCCTCGTCGGCTGCGCGATCGTCCTCGACATCACCGACGGTGCGGTGGCCCGCCT
>JACCZY010000055.1 GCA_013695685.1 Geodermatophilaceae bacterium
GGTTCAGACCTGCGGCGTCGTCCGGTGGGTCGGTCATCCTCGCAGGTAAGAGGACACCAGGTCCTCAGACTTCAGCAAGTCTGCCGAGGTCCGGTCCAGCTGGTTGCGCCCGTTGCGCATGACGTATGTGCGGTCGGAGATCCGCAGGGCGGCCGCCTGCTGCTCGACGATCAGGAAGGTCATGCCGTTGTCCCGCAGTTCGGTGATCACCTTGAACAGGTCACTGACCACCCTCGGTGCCAGTCCGAAGGACAGCTCGTCAATCATCAGTAGCTTCGGCCGGCTCATCACCGCCCGGCCGAGGGCGAGCATCTGCTGCTGGCCACCGGACAGCGATCCCGCCTGGGCGGTCAGCCGGCCGGCTAGCTCGGAGAAGATGGCCAGCACCCGTTCGAGGTCACCACGCCGGTCGGCGGCCGACCCCCGGCCGTTCACGGTGCCCAGGTTGAGGTTCTCCCCGACCGTCAGCGTCTGGAAGATGCCCCGGCCCTCGGGCAGCTGGCACAGTCCGAGCGCGCTACGGCGTTCGGGGAGGAGCTTGTTCAGCTTGGAACCGGCGAACGACACCGAGCCCGACCAAGGGTTGAGTGCGCCCGAGAGCATCCGCAGCAAGGTCGTCTTGCCCGTCCCGTTGGGGCCAAGAACGGTGACGATCTCACCCTCCTCGACGTGCAGGGACACGTCGTGCAGCACCTCCAGCCGGCCGTAGCCGGCTGTGACCTGCTCAACTGTCAACAGCAAAGTCCGCTCCCAGGTAGGCCTCGACGACCAGTTGGTCATGCAGCACCTCGTCCGGAGTGCCGGCCCGGATGATCCGGCCGAAGTGCAGGACGGCGATCACCGGGCACAGCCGGCTGATCAGCTCCAGGTCGTGCTCGATGATGACCACGGCGCTGTCCGTGGCCGCCACCCAGGTCGACAACCCGGTCACGAGCCGGTCGACGTCCTCGGCGCCGAGCCCCGCAGCCGGTTCGTCCAGCAGGGCGATGCTGGGATCGTTGAGCAACGCCCGGGCCACCTCGATGATCTTCTGGTTGCCGATCGGGAACTGACCGGCGGCTCGGTCGGCCTCCGCGCCGAGGCCGAAGGTGTCCAGCAGTTCCCGGGCACGACCTTCCTGCCGGCGTTCCTCCCGGCGCGCCGCCGGCGAGGCGAACAGCTCCGCGATGTGGCCGCGGTGGAAGTGCCGGTGCGCCCCCACCATCACGTTGGCCACGGCCGACAGGTTGGGCACCAGGCGCGGCGACTGGAAGGTCCGCGAGACGCCCAGGCGGGCGGTCCGGTGAGCGGGCTGTCCCGTCACGTCGTGGCCGGCGACGTGCACGCGGCCACGGTCGGGACGCAGGTACCCGGAAATGACGTTCAGGCAGGTCGTCTTGCCCGCGCCGTTGGGCCCAATCAGGCCCGTGAAGCCTGGCCCACGGACAGCGAGACACCGTCGAGAACCACGTTGCCGCCGAATGCGACGTGCAGGTCGTCCAGTTCGACGGCGGACGGCCGGTCCGGAATGCCGGCACTAATCGCCGGCGACGGCGCGGTGGGCGCGGCTGGCGGGCTCCCGCCCGCGGGTTCACTGGCCACGACGCACCAGCCGCTTCGACGCTGAGCGCTGCCGGCCGAACCGGCCGACCAGGCGGGAGTTGCGCAGCTCCGCCCCCAGGGACACCAGGCCGCCAGGGAGCACCGCGATGGCGATCATCAGGGCCAGGCCGTAGGCGATGGCCTGCAGGTCTCCTAGGTCCTGGAACACCTCCACGAGTACGACGGCGAAGGCGGCACCGATGATCGGCCCAAATAGCGACCCGGCCCCGCCGACGAAGACCATCACCAGGAACGGCACCAGCAGGTTCAAGTCGAACATGGCCGGGAAGATGAAGCTCTGCAGCTGGGCGTACAGCGCACCGGCGACGGCGGCGATGGCGCCGGAGATGGCGAAGGCGTAGAGCCGGTACCGCAACGCGGACACGCCGAGCGAGCCGACCAGCGTGCCGAGCTGCCGGACCGCCTGCAGGGTGCGGCCGAACCGCCCGTGCAGCGCGTGTCGCGCGACCAGGAAGGCGACGACCGCGACCGCCGCCGTGAGGAAGTACGTCGACGCGCTGCTGGTGATGCCCGGCAGGGTCCAGACCTCGACGATCATCCCGCCGCCACCGCCGGTGAGGTCGTTCGCCGCCGTCAGCGTCTCGACGATCACGAACCCGAACGCCAGGGTGGCGATGGCCAGGAAGAATCCGGTCAGCCGGATGGCCGGGAATCCGATCAGGACGGCGATCAGCGCCGCCCCTATACCCACCAGCGGCATGGTGGCGAGGAACGGGACGCCGTACTCGACGCCGATGGTGCTGCCGTAGGCCCCGATCGCGAACAGGGCGGCGTGCGCAAGCCCGATCTGGCCGGACCAGCCGACCAGGATGTTGAAGCCGAGGGTCGCGATGGCGTACACGAGGGTGAGGTCGCGACGAAGAGCAGGTAGGTGTTGACGAAGAACGGCAAAGCGAACAGCAGGACGATCACGAGCAGCAGCCCGACCAGCTTGACCGCCGTCCAGTTCCGCGGGGCCGAGGGCGCCAGCGTTCCTGGATCCTCCTCGATCGGCGGCTCGTCCGCGGGTTCAACGTCGAGCCGGGTGGTGACCTCAGACATCGCGCAACCTCAATCCAGCGGTGAACCCGGAGGGGCGGGCCAGGAGCACGAGCACCACGGCGAGCAGGGCGACGGCGAACTCGATCCTCGTGGAGATGTACAGCCCGGCGAGCGCCTGGATGATCCCCAGGGCCAGACCGCCGACGAACGTCCCGATCAACGAGACGAATCCCCCCATCGTCGCGGCGCCGAACCCGTAGATGATCAGGGACGAGGCCGAGTGCGTCGACACCAGAGTCGACTGCGCCTGCAGCATGACGGCCACCGCCGCGATCGCGCCTCCGATCCCCCAGGCGATACCCGACACGCGACGAACGTTCACGCCCATCAGCCGGGCGGTGGCGCGGTCCTCGGCCACGGCCCGCATCTGGGCGCCGATGGAGGAGCGGAAGAAGGCGGTGATCGCGATGGCGCCCACCAGACCGAGCACGATGGTGACGATCTGCGACCAGCTGATGTCCACTCCGCCGATTCCCAGGAATGACCCCGACCAGGGCGCGTCGAACCGCCGCGCCTGCTGGCCCCAGATCCGCCCGATCAGCGCGTTGAGCGCCAGTGACAACCCAATGGTCATTAGCAGGAGCGGGAAGTGGCCGCGACCGGCCAGCCTTCGCATCACCGCTATGTCGATCGCGACCGCCGCGATGACACCTGCGACAAGAGTGACTAGCACCGCGACCCAGAAGGACACGCCTTCCTCGGCCAGAGTGGCGCCGATGTAGGTGGCGAACAGCCCTATCTCCGCCATCGCGAAGTTCGGTACGTCGGCGGCCTTCATGACGACCACGATGGCCAGCCCCAGCAAGCTGTACCAGCTGCCGGCTTCCAGACCGCTCAGGATCGACTGGAGCATCAGCCCGCCTCGCCGACCCCGCCGGGATGCAGGATGCGCCGGGCGGCGGCATCGCGGTGAGCACCGGCTTCCTGCGGCTGCTGTACGACGGTGCGCTGACCCACCGGCAGGCGGTAGCGGTGTGCGGTCATGAGGCCGGGCACCACGTCACCGGCCGCTGCAGGTACGGGCTGGTCGTGTGCTGGCTGAGTTGGCCGTGGCAGGTGATCTACCGGTTGTCGATGCGCCTCGGGCGGCTGCTGCCCTGGGCCGGCGCCGCGATGGTCTTCCTGCCGGTGGTGTTCGTGATCGCCTTCGTCAACGTCGCCCGCCAGGACGCCCCGCCCGAGCGGGTCGTGCCGGTCCTGGCGCTGCTGCTCGTGCTGGCGCTGGCGATCTTCGTTCACCCGGTGGCCGACGCCGCGGTCAGCCGGGCCGGCGAGCACGCCGCCGACCGGTACGCCCAACGTCTCGGCGCCGGAGCCGACCTGGCCGCCGCGCTGCAGCTGCTCGCCGGGCGCAGCCAGGTCAGTGTTTGGGGTCGGCTGCGAGCCGGCCACCGGAGTCCGCAGGCTCGGCGGCGGCTGCTGGCCAGGTGATCGGCGTACGGACGCGGCGCAGCGCCGTCGCGTTTGTCCGCCGACCTGCTGGACCGCCTACCGATCCTGGAAAGCCCAGTGCGACTCACCTCGATCGGGTCCACACAGCTGCGGATGGAAGGCATCGACGCACTAGAGATCCACTTCGCCGGCTCGCACCAGCCGCGGCCGCTGGCCGACCAGGGCCGCGACGCGCTCACCGACCGGCTGGGATTGGCCCCAATCAACTACCGGGAACCGGGCCGGACCCGGGTGCGGCCACCGGCGGCAACGACGGCCAGCAAGGCTGGATCGCCTCCCGCCGCCTGGATGTGCGAGGCCGGCCGGTCGCCTGGGTGTTCACCGGCGCCCCTCCCGAGCCCGGCGGGTCGCAGGTGTTCGTCGATGACGCGCTGGCCGTGACGAGCGCGAACCACGCCCAACTGGTCGCCGGGGCGGCGTACCCGCTGTTCTACGACACCCTCTTCGCCTCGCTGCGCCAGGTCCTGGCCGACGCCGCGGTCACAGCACAGCAGCGCAAGGACGGGCTGTGGGCCGATGATGCCACCCTGACCGGGGTGGACGGGTCCACGGTGGCCGCGCTGGAGGAGGGTGGGGTGGTCATCCCGAAGCTGTTCCGGCGCTTGGTGGAGTTCCACGGCAACCCAGGCCGCGACCTCGCAGATTTCAATC
>JACCZY010000080.1 GCA_013695685.1 Geodermatophilaceae bacterium
TCGTCGTACTCGGCCAGGTCGAGCCGGCCGACGGCGAACTGCTCCGCCAAGCGGGCGGCCACCGACTCCCGGTCGGCGTCGGAGGCGCGAAGGGAGATATCAGCGGGCATCGGTGTACCTCCTGCGCTGTACGCGGGCAGCCGCGCTCTCCACCAGCCCAATTCCCAGCACGGTGGGAACGATCCACGCCAGCGGGTTACCCCAGCTGACGACGAGCAGCGCGGTGACGAGGGAGACGTAGGACCCGCCGAGCAGGCGGGTACGGCGGGCCGGATCGGTACCACTGCGGCGGGCCACGATGATCGCCGCCTGGGTGCCGACGGCGATCGGGATCAGCCACCAGAACGTTGCCGGTGCCAGCGCCACCAGGCCGAGCGCGGTGACGCAGACGACGGTGACGGCGCCCTGGTAGGCGGTGATCAGCCGCGTCGCGTAGGCCGGGCGGCGGGCCGCCGCGAGCGCTGCCACCGGCCCGAGCAGCAGTCCGAGCCCACCTGCGACGACGTGGGCGAGGAGAAGCGGCATGTGCAGGTCCATGGATGTTGACCTTCCACTGTGTCAGGTGCCTCCGTCCCATCCTCTGACATTCCACAGTGTTATGTCAACCCTCGGTGGGCGACCACCGCGTCGAAGACGTGCCGCTTCGGTACGCCGTGGCTGTGGGCGACTGCGGCGATCGCCTCCTTGCGCGGCTGGCCGCCCGCTTCCCGGCCGGCCACCTCGGCGGCGAGCTCGACCGGATCGGCGGCGGCGGGCGCTCCGGCTCCCTGGATGACGACGGTGAGCTCGCCGCGTACTCCGGCCTCCGCCCACTGGCGCAGCTCCCCGAGCGGGCCCCGACGTACTTCCTCGTAGGTCTTCGTCAGTTCGCGGCAGACCGCCGCCGGACGATCGGCGCCGAAGACCTCCGCCGCTGCGGCGAGCATCGCAGCGATGCGGTGTGGCGCCTCGAAGAAGACCATCGTGCGGCGTTCGGTCGCGAGTTCGTCCAGGGCGCGGCGGCGTGGCCCGGCCTTGCGGGGCAGGAAACCCTCGAAGCAGAACCGGTCCGGCGGTAGACCCGACAGCGCCAGCGCGGTGGTCACAGCGCTCGGCCCGGGCAGGCAACCTACGGAAATCCCGGCATCGACGGCCGCCCGCACCAGCCGGTAACCGGGGTCGGAGACGACCGGCATCCCGGCGTCGGTGACCAGCAGGACGTCGGAGCCTTCGGCGAGCAGGGCCAGCAGTTCCGGCGTACGGGCGGGTTCGTTGCCCTCGAAATAGGACAGGACGCGGCCGGTGATGACGACACCGAGGTCGGCGGCCAGCCGGCGGATCCGGCGGGTGTCCTCGGCGGCGACGACGGGGACCTCGGCAAGCGCGGCACGCAGCCGGGCCGAGGCGTCGCCCGGATCGCCGAGCGGGGTGGCGGCGAGGATCAGCCGGCCGGGGGGACGGGGCTCACCGCCGGCTGCCACGTGGGCGAGCGTAGCGAGGGTGGCCGCGGAGCTTACGATCGGCGGATGGCGGTGACCGCACCCGAGCATCACCCCGGCCCGCCGCCATCCCTGCAGACCACCGCCCCGCCGCGCCCGCTGTCCGCACTGGACCGGCTGCGGGTGGTGATGCCGGGCGACCGGCTGGCGTCCTGGCTGCTGATCGGCGGTCTCGGCGTCGTGGCGTTCGTGCTGCGGCTGGTGCGGCTGAGCTACCCGGACGACCTTGTCTTCGACGAGGCCTACTACCCGCCCGAGGCCGGGGAAATGCTCCAGTTCGGCTACGAGTACAACCGCGGCTACACGTTCATCGTGCACCCGCCGTTGGGCAAGTGGTGCATCGCTCTGGGCGAGTACCTCTTCGGGTACAACTCGCTGGGCTGGCGGTTGCCGTCGGCGCTGGCGGGGACGATCGCCGTCATCCTGCTGGCAAGGATCGTCCGCCGGATGACGCGATCAACCTTCCTCGGGCTGGTCGCCGGCGCCCTGCTGACCTTCGATGGGCTCAGCTTCGTGCTGAGCCGAACCGGCCTGCTCGACATCTTCCTGCAGCCCTTCATCCTGGGCGGCTTCGCCTGCCTGCTCATCGACCGCGACCGGTACCGTGCCCGGCTGGCCGAGTTCGTCTCCACTATGGACAGTCCACTGGGGACGGTAGGCCCGGCGGCGGGGCCACGCGGCTGGCGGCTGAGCGCCGGCGTGCTCCTCGGACTGGCATGCAGCGTCAAGTGGAGCGGCGCCTACTTCCTGGCCGGGTTCGCCATCCTGTCGCTGCTGTGGGACCGGGCCGCCCGCAAGTCCGCCGGGGTGAGCCGCCCCACTCGAGGCACTGCGCTACGCGATCTGCCCGGGGCGGCCTGGGCGTTGGGCGTCGTGCCGGTTCTTGCGTATCTGGTGACGTGGATCGGCTGGTTCCTGGGCGAGACGTCACAGGGACGGCACTGGGCCGAGGCCAACCCGCAGACGTCGTGGCCGTTCATCCCCGACGCCCTGCGATCGCTGTGGCACATGCACGGCGAGATGCTCACCTTCCACAGCGGCCTGTCCTCCTCGCACCCGTGGGAGTCCAAACCGTGGAGCTGGCTGGTCGACGGGCGCCCGATCCTGATGTGGAACCCGCAGGGTCTCGTCGACGACACCGGCGGGCAGATCGTGCGCTACATCCTGATGGTCGGTACGCCGGCGCTGTGGTTCGCCTTTACACCCGCGATGCTGTGGATGGTGTGGCGCACAGTGGCGCATCGGGACTGGCGGGCGGCCGCCGTCCTGGTCGGCATTTCCGCGGGTTGGCTGAGCTGGTTCATCAACCTGGAGCGCACGATGTTCATCTTCTACATGGCGCCCGTGGCGCCGTTCTTCGTCATGGCCGTCGCACTGACTCTCGGCGACGTACTCGGCCGCGCACGAGACTCCGAGATACGACGACAGCTCGGACTCGCCGCGATCAGCCTGTTCGTGGCGCTGGTCGTGCTGAACTTCGTCTACTTCTATCCGATCCTGTCCGGGCTGCCGCTCAGCCATGAGGACTGGCTGGCCCGGATGTGGTTCTCGTCCTGGTTCTGAACCCCTTGCTCCCGGGTCGCGCGGCCGATACCTTGCCGGTGGCGCTGTCCCGCGCCTGACCTCCGGCTCGGCGCTCACGCCGCCGTCTCAGTGGAGGTAAAGGGAGCCTCGAGCTCTCGGGATGCGGTTACGAATGCACCTTGCCAGGTGCGGTGGGGCCAGGCGTGAGTGGGTCGCCGCGCCGTGTCGAGGAGCATGAGATGACCAAGCAGAAGACCTTCAAGCGCAAGGTTCGCGAACGCGCCGCCAAGACCCAGGAGAGCTACTCCACCGCCCGCCGGCAACTGCTGGCACGAGCCACCCAGGCGGCGGTCGCCGATCCGCCGGTCGCGATCCGCCCGCATTCCGACGAGGTGCTTCGCGGGCGCACCGGCCGCACGTAGGACGAGTGGTTCGGGATGCTGGACCGCTGGTCGGCGGCCGAGCGCAGGCACCCGGAGATCGCCCGCTGGCTCGTGACCGAGCACGGCGTCGGCGGCTGGTGGGCGCAAAGCATCACGGTGGCCTACGAGCAGGCACGCGGGATGCGAGCACCGGGCCAGCGCAGCGACGGAAGCTTCGAGGTCAGCGTGAGCAAGACGATCGACGTACCGGTGGATCGGCTCTTCGCCGCTTTCGTGTCAGAGGCCGAACGCGAGCGGTGGCTTCCGGACACGCCGTTCCGGATCCGCTCATTGCGTGAGCCGACGGTGCTCCGCGCCGACTGGGAGGACGGGACGACCCGGCTCGCGGTCCACTTCACGGACAAGGGTCCGGCCAAGAGCGCTGTGGTCGTTGTGCATCAGCGCCTCGCCGACAGCGCGGCGGCCGATCTCGCCAGGTCGATGTGGCGGGATCAGCTGGCGTTGCTGAAGAAGGTGCTGGCGGAGCGACC
>JACCZY010000093.1 GCA_013695685.1 Geodermatophilaceae bacterium
GTCGTTCTGCAGGTCGCTGTGCCCGAGGCAGGCGGTCGTCGTGTTCGTGGCTCCGGTCAGGGCGACGCTGGAGTCCGGGTTGATAACGAAGTCGCACGGTGAGCCCCAAGTGCCGTAGCGGACGGCGCCCGGCGTCTCGTCGCCGGAGTTGAGCTCGGTGAGGAACGGCGAGCGCGGTCGCATGTCCTGGCAACTGTCGTCGAGGCACAGCCGCGCGGTCTTCGTGCCGTGGTTCGGCCCGCCGAGTGACACCCACTCGTCCACCGTGCTGGTACCGCCGAGGTTCTTCAAGTAGTACCGCGAGGACAGCCCGCCCATGGAGTGCGTGACGATGTCGATTGTCGCCCAGCCGGTCTGCCCCCGGATCCGGTCGACGACCCCGACCATCTGTTGCGCGGTGACCGCGTTGCCCTGCCGTGCGTTGTAGGAGACCGGAAATAACTCGGCGTCGGTGTATCCGTTGGCGGTGAAGTTGGCCAGCATGGTGTTCCACGTCGAGCCGTTGCTGTCGTATCCGTGGACGAAGAGGATCGGCTGGTTGGCGGTAGCGGCGGCGTTCGCCGGCTGTACCGACACGAGCACGAGGCCGATCAGGGCGAGGAGAACGCTGAGAGTACGACGCATGCTGACCTCCGGGTCGCTACGCGCTCGAACCCTAACCAGCTGGTCAAGTTTTTGTGATCGTGAGGCCAGATTGAACGGAAACCGTCGGATGCCGTCGGGTCAACCCGCCGCGCGGACATCCTTGGCGCTGGCCTTCGCCGGCTCCGCGTGCTCGGCGTCCAGGCGCTCCGCGGCACGGGCGATGTTGCGCGCCATGCCCCCGAAGACGAAGCCGTGGAACGGCGCGACCGACCACCAGTACAGCTGCCCGAGGAAGCCATGCGGGTGGAACAGCGCACGCTGGCGGTAGCGGGTCTGCCCGTCCGCCACGTCGACGCACAGCTCGAGCCAGGCCAGGCCCGGCACCCGCATCTCTGCCCGCAGCCGCAGCAGGTGCGGTTCGTCGACCTCCTCGACCCGCCAGAAGTCCAGCGCCTCACCGACGTACAGGTCGAAGGGGTCGCGCCGGCCGCGGCGCAGCCCGACCCCGCCGACGAGCCGGTCCAGGATGCCGCGGAATCGCCAGGCCAGCGGGAAGGAGTACCAGCCGTGCTCGCCGCCGATGCCCTCGATGATCCGCCACAGCGCCTGCGGACTGGCGTGCACGTCACGGCATCGCTCGTCCACGAAGAGGCTTCCGCCGGCCCAGTCCGGGTCGGTGGGCAGCGGGTCGCTGGGTGCGCCGGCAACCGTCGCCGACGACCAGCGGGTCGGTACGTCGTACTCGCGGATCCGGCTCAGCGCCAACTCGACGGCCCGGTCGAAGCCGATCAGCCCCTGGGGCGGGTCGGGGACGTGCTCGGCGATGTCGTGCTCGCGGCACACCACCGTGTTGCGCAGGGACTCCACCAGCGGCCGGGCGAGCGAGTTGGGGACCGGGGTCACCAGGCCGACCCAGTGGCTGGACCACCACGGGGTCAGCACCGGGACCGGGATGATCAGTCGCCGGGGCAGACCGGCGATGGCGGCGTACCGGCGCATCATGTCGCGGTAGTCGAGGACGTCGGGTCCGCAGATGTCGAAGGCGCGGCTGACGACGGGCGGCAACGTCGCGCATCCGACCAGGTAGCGCAGGACGTCACCGATGGCGATCGGCTGGATCTTCGAACGCACCCACCGAGGCGTGATCATCGCCGGCAGCCGCTCGGTCAGGTACCGCAGCATCTCGAACGACGCCGAGCCCGACCCGATGATGACCGCGGCGCGCAGGACAGCGGTGGGTACGCCGGAGTCCAGCAGGATCTCACCGACCTCGGCGCGTGAGCGCAGGTGGGCCGACAACTCCTCGCCGTCGGGCAGCAGGCCGCCGAGGTAGACGATCCGGCCGACGCCGGCGGCGCTGGCGGCATGGGCCACACTGCGCGCCGTACGCCGGTCGGTGTCCTCGAAGTCCTTGCCGGTGCCGATCGCGTGGATCAGGTAGTAGACGACGTCGATGTCCGCACAGGCCCGGCGTACGGCGTCGGTGTCGGTGGCGTCGGCCTCGACGATCTCGACGTCACCGGCCCACGGGTAGTCGCGCAGCTTGCCGCGGGAACGGGTGAGTACGCGGACCCGGTGGCCGGCGGCGATCAGTTCGGGGACGAGCCGCCCGCCGATGTAGCCGGTGGCACCGGTGACCAGGCACAGCTGCGATTCGGAGACCATGTTCCTCAGTCTCCCCGCTCCGCAGATCCGGCGCCCCGGGCGCGGTTTTCCACAGGTTGTCCGCGCGGGTGGTCGCAGCCGGACGGGGCGGGCGATCATGAGGTTCGGCAGCCCCGATGACGGCGCTGTCGGGTGGCACCGTCGGCTCGGGTAGGGGGAGTCCAGCGAGCGTAGTACTTCGGTCCAGCGCGATTCTGCGGCCGTCAATGCCCGGGTTTGTCACCTCACACAGGTAGGATGGAGCTACAAATCGAGCGTGTAGGCCGCTCAGCGGTCTGCAGGACGATCACTACAGTCGCGCGGGCACACCGCGCGACTGTCATGTGCACTGCGAGCGAGAGGCCATCCGTGCCGCCCAAGGAACCCTCCATCTACAACGCAGGCTCGATCACGGTGCTGGAAGGTCTCGAGGCCGTCCGCAAGCGGCCTGGTATGTACATCGGCTCCACCGGGGAGCGCGGCCTGCACCACCTGGTGTGGGAGGTGGTGGACAACGCCGTCGACGAGGCGCTGGCCGGCTACTGCGACACCGTCCGGGTGACTCTGCTGGCCGACGGCGGAGTACGGGTGCAGGACAACGGCCGCGGGATCCCGGTCGACCGGCACCCGGTCGAGAAGCGACCGGCCGTCGAGGTCGTGCTGACGACGCTGCACTCGGGCGGCAAGTTCGACGGGAAGTCCTACGCGGTCTCCGGTGGCCTGCACGGGGTGGGCGTGTCGGTGGTCAACGCACTGTCGAGCCGGCTGGACGTCGAGATCCACCGCGACGGGTTCGTCTGGACACAGCCCTACGTCAACACCGCGCCGGCCGCGACGCTGCACAAGGGTGCGCCGACCACCAAGCACGGCACGACGATCACCTATTGGGCGGACGACAGGATCTTCGAGGAGACGACGTACTCCTTCGAGACGATCACCAGCCGGCTGCAGGAGATGGCTTTCCTCAACCGCGGCCTCACCATCATCATCCGGGACGAGCGGGAGGATGTCCCGGTCGAGGTCACCTACCACTACAAGGGCGGCATCGAGGACTTCGTCCGGCATCTGAACGCGAGCAAGGGCGCCGTACACAAGTCAGTGATCGGCTTCGGTGCGGAGGTCGAGGGGATCGCCGTCGAGGTCGCGATGCAGTGGAACGACTCCTACGGCGAGAGCGTCTACACCTTCGCCAACACGATCAACACACAGGAGGGCGGCACCCACGAGGAGGGCTTCCGGTCGGCGTTGACGTCGGTGGTGAACAAGTACGCCGAGGACAAGAAGCTGTTCAAGAACAAGGACGACCGGCTGACCGGTGACGACATCCGGGAGGGTCTGGCCGCGATCGTGTCGGTGAAGATGGCCAACCCGCAGTTCGAGGGGCAGACAAAGACGAAGCTCGGCAACACCGAGGCTCGCTCGTTCGTGCAGACGACGACGTACGACTGGCTCGGTGACTGGCTGGAGCGCAACCCGGCCGAGGCGAAGGTCGTCATCAACAAGGCCTCGGCGGCCGCCCGGGCACGGCGGGCCGCGCAGGAGGCGCGCAAGCTGGCCCGCAAGAGCCTGCTGACCGTCAACTCGCTGCCGGGAAAGCTGGCCGACTGCCGTTCCACCGACCCGGGCGAGTCAGAGATCTATGTGGTCGAAGGCGATTCCGCAGGTGGGAGCGCTAAGTCCGGCCGGGACTCGATGTTCCAGGCGATCCTGCCGATCCGCGGCAAGATCATCAACGTCGAGAAGGTCCGGCTGGACCGGGCACTGAAGAACAACGAGGTCCAGGCGATGATCACAGCCCTGGGAACCGGCATCCACGACGACTTCGACATCACGAAGTTGCGCTATCACAAGGTCATCCTGATGGCCGACGCCGACGTGGACGGCCAGCACATCCGCACCCTGCTGCTGACGCTGCTGTTCCGCTTCATGCGCCCGCTGGTCGAGAACGGCAACGTCTACCTCGCGCAGCCGCCGCTGTACAAGATCAAGTGGGGCGGCAAGGGCGGCGACGACTACGCCTACTCCGACCGGGAGCGCGACGCGCTGATCAAGGTCGGGGTGGCCGGCGGGCGGCGGTTGCCCAAGGACGACGCGCTGCAGCGGTACAAGGGTCTCGGCGAGATGAACGCCAAGGAGTTGTGGGAGACCACGATGGACCCGGCTACCCGGCTGCTGCT
>JACCZY010000110.1 GCA_013695685.1 Geodermatophilaceae bacterium
TCAGTACGTCGGGAGCGCAGGGTCGATCTGGCTCTGCCAGGCCAGTACGCCGCCCTGCACGTGCACCGCGTCGGAGAAGCCGGCTGCCTTGACCGCAGCCAGCGCTTCGGCCGAGCGAACGCCGGACTTGCAGTGCAACACGATCGGCTTGTCGTTGGGCAGCTCGGAAAGGGCCTCGCCGCGCAGGATGCGGTCCTTCGGGATCAGGACCGAGCCGGGGATCGACAGGATCTCGTACTCGTTCGGCTCGCGGACGTCGACAAGGTAGAAAGACTTCTCCGCATCGATCATGTCCTTCAGCTCGCCGACAGTGATCGTCGAGCCGCGGGCGGCTGCGGTGGCTTCGTCGGACACGGTGCCGCAGAACAGGTCGTAGTCGATCAACTCGGTGATCGGCTCGGCGTTCGGGTCCTTGCGCACCTTGATGGTCCGCCAGCTCATCTCCAGGGCGTCATAGACCATCAGCCGCCCGAGCAGGGAGTCCCCGATGCCGGTGATCAGCTTGATCGCCTCGGTGGCCTGGGTGGCACCGATCGTGGCGCACAGGACACCAAGGACGCCGCCCTCGGCGCAGGAGGGGACCATGCCGGGAGGTGGCGGGACCGGGTAGAGGTCGCGGTAGTTCGGGCCGTGGGAATCCCAGAACACCGACACCTGGCCGTCGAATCGGAAGATCGAGCCCCACACATAGGGCTTGTCCAGCAGGACGCAGGCATCGTTGACGAGGTAGCGCGTCGCAAAGTTGTCGGTGCCGTCCACGATCAGGTCGTAGTCGGCGAAGATGTCCAGCACATTGGAGGAGTCCAGGCGATCGGTGTGCAGGCGTACGTCGACATACGGGTTGATCTCCTTGATCGAGTCCCGGGCGCTCTCGGCCTTGGACCGGCCGATGTCTGACTGGCCGTGGATGATCTGGCGCTGCAGGTTGGATTCGTCGACCACGTCGAAGTCGACGACGCCGAGCGTCCCCACCCCGGCGGCGGCGAGATACATCAGCACGGGAGAGCCGAGGCCGCCGGCTCCGACGGCGAGGACCCGGGCGTTCTTCAAACGCTTCTGCCCGCTCATCCCGACATCGGGGATGATGAGGTGGCGGCTGTAGCGGCGTACCTCGTCGACGCTGAGGTCGTCGGCGGGTTCGACCAGGGGCGGCAGCGACACGTTACGTCTCCTTCAGGAAGCTTGCGGCGTACTCCGGCGACAACCGAGTGCCCGCGGCCGATGTTC
The DNA here is from genome assembly GCA_013695685.1 of Geodermatophilaceae bacterium. Classification (GTDB taxonomy): domain Bacteria; phylum Actinomycetota; class Actinomycetes; order Mycobacteriales; family Geodermatophilaceae; genus JACCTY01. The sequence continues at coordinate 1,228 of JACCZY010000110.1, forward strand.
CCCGCTGACTACGGGTACGGCCAGGGGTTCTTGCGGCAGCCGTCGAGGCCCAGCGTCTGCTGCTGCATGACCGGTGCCAGCGCCCCCTGGCGGCGACAGGACTCGTGCCCGTGGCCGAGGTAGTGGCCCACCTCATGGTTGACGACGTACTGCCGATACGTGGGGATGTCGCCTTCGTAGTCGGGGACGGCTGTCTCCCAACGGGCCAGGTTGATGACGGCCCGATCGCCGGAGCGGCAGGACGTGTAGCCGCCGGTGTCCAGGCCCGGGCAGAAGCTGTTGACGTTGTCCGGCGAGACCAGCGCGACCCGGAAGTCGAAGGGGCCGGCGGCCACGCGCTGAAAAGCCTGTCGCCCGCCGTTCCCCCAGCCTCGCGGGTCACCGAGCGTCGCCTCGACGGCTCGCGCGAAGGCCACACCGTCCACGTTCAGGCCGTTCTCCACCTCGACCCGGAACCGCAGGACCGCGCCGTCCCCCAGGATGTCGGACCTCCCCGGTACGACGGAAAGCGTCCCCTCGCCGCGCTGCACGAATGTCGGCGACGCCGGCTCACCGGTGAACGTCGCTGACGGATCCACCGGCTCGGCGCCCACCGTGGGCATCGAAGTCGAGGCAGGCAGCGTGGTGGGTGCGGTGGTCGTCGTAGGTGGTGTGGTGGGCGCCGTGGTCGTCGGCTCGCCGTCGCTGCTGCTACTGGTCACACCGGTTTCCTGCGACCGAGCGGGTGGTTCCTCTGCGACGGAGTCCAGGCTGACCACTTCGAGGAGCGCGAGGAACGTGGCCACCGCCAGGACGGGAATCGCGTAGGCCCGCCATCCGTAGGTCCGCACGAAGCGCCGGAACCGGCCGGGTGGCGCGGCAGCAGGCCCCCGGGCATCGCCGCGTCGCGGCGTCTGCTCGTCATCGTCCTGGCCGTCCTCCACGGGGAACCAGCCTGCCACAGCGCACTGCCGTGGGCGGTCAGGTCCGGTCCCGGCGAGGGCCCGGTGTAGCAGCTGCGTCCTCGACGAGAGCCAGCACCGCACGCGCGGTCGTCCTCGGATCCTCCAGCTGTGCGGTGTGGCCGACGTTCGGGAGCACGAGCAGTCGCGCGTCGGGGATGGCCGCCGCCGTACGCGCAGCAAGCGACACGTGGACCAGGCGGTCCTGGTCACCCCACATCACCAGCGTGGGCGCCTGCACCGAGCGGGCCAGCCGCCACGGCGAAGCCGGGCCACGGCTGAAGTAGCACCGTACGAGCCCGCGCAGGCTGCCGGTGAAGGCATCCATCGCCCAGGGCAGTTCGCTGCGCCGGCGTACTTCCTCGGCAGCCTCGGCCAGCCGCTGCTCGGGAATGCGCGATGGGTCGGCGAAGCACAACTCGATCACCTCCCGGGCGCGGGCCTCGGGAGTCAGGCGGGTCAGCCGGCGCTCGGCCAGCCGGGCGAACCCGGGCAGCAGCAACAGCGGAATCAGCGGGTCTGAGCGCCCAGGCGGGCGAAACGCCGGCATTGCCGGGCTGATCAGTGTCAGGGTGCGAATGAGGTCCGGCCGGGTGGCGGCCACGATGAGACAGACCAGACCGCCCAGGGAGTTGCCGAGCAGATGCACGGAACCCGCTTCGCGGGCTTCGATCAGCCGGCTGACGAGCCGGACCCTCGCGGCGATCGAGTAGTCACCGTCCGGCGGACCCGGCGAGTGGCCGAACCCAGGCAGGTCCACCGCCGCTGCGTCGAACCGCTCGGCGAGCAGCCCGGCCAGGTCGGTCCAGTTCGTCGAGGCGCCACCCAGCCCGTGGACGTACAGCGCCGGCTCGGCTCCGTCGCTGCTGGCCGGCGTACGACGAAGGAAGACCTCCGCTCCGTCGACGGTGACGCACTCCCCCGGCCACGGCGGCAGCAGCCGGGTGAGGTCGGGAAGCCGGGAGTCGGACAATCGGGCGTGCCGCATGACCGGACGGTACGTCGCGCAACTCCCAGCCGGCACGCCGGGCGCACCGCCAGATGAGGGTTGTCTCATCGCCGTCTCATCGCCGCGACATGTACGCGCAGCATGCTCGGCGTGTCCGGCCCCGAGTGAGGGCCGATTCCAGCAGAGGAGCTCGTCATGAGGAACAGCATCAAGATGGTCCTGGCGGTTGGCGTGGCGGCGAGCGTGCTGGCCATCCCCTCCGTGGCGCACGCCGAGGAGAGGACCTGCCGTGGCACGCTCGGCGCGATTACCGTGGACAACCTGCGGGTGCCGTCGGGCGCGTCGTGCACCCTCAACGGGACACGCGTCAAGGGCACTATCAAGGTCGAGTCCAACGCACAGTTGACCGCCACCTCGGTCAACGTCGTCGGCAACGTGCAGGGAGAGAACTTCCGGGCGGTCAAGCTCAGCCGGTCCACCGTGGGCGGCTCGGTGCAACTCGTGCAGGGCGGCACAGCGACGATCCAGGGCACCAAGATCGAGGGCACGCTGCTCTTCGACGACAACAACGGTCGACTGGTGGCGGGCAACAACACCATCGATTCCGACCTGCAGGCTTTCCAGAACACCGGTGGCGTTCAGATCAAGAGCAACCGGATCGACGGAAACCTGCAGTGCAAGGAGAACCGGCCCGCCCCCACCGGTGGCGGCAACATCGTGCAGGGCAACAAGGAAGACCAGTGCTCCAGGCTGTGATCTGATCAGCTGACTGACCAGCGCAGCATGGGCTACCGCCGTACGACGAGGCGGTAGCCCATGTTGCGTACTGTTTCGATCACCGACGAGCCCAGCTTGCGGCGCAGGTATCGGACGTATACGTCCACGACATTCGAGCCCGGGTCGAAGTCGTATCCCCACACCGAGCTCAGCAACTGCTGGCGACTGAGCACCTGGTCCGGGTGCCGAAGGAATGTCTCGGCCAGCGCGAACTCCCGAGCGGTCAGCTCGATGGTCTGGCCCGCGGTGGTCACCCGGCGGGTGCGCAGGTCGAGGATGATGTCACCGACGCGCAGCAGTGTCGGCTCCTCCATCCGGTCGACCCGCAACCGGGCACGAACCCGGGCGAGCAACTCCTCGAACCGGAACGGCTTGGTCATGTAGTCGTCGGCGCCGGTCTCGAACCCGGCCACTGTCAGGTCCATCTCGTCCCGGGCAGTCAGGATCACCACGGGCATCCGTTCCCCGCGTTGGCGGATCTCGGCCAGCACCGCCATTCCGTTCTTCCCCGGCAACCCCAGGTCGAGCACCATCAGGCTGAACTCCTCGTCCCGCGCCAGGGCGGCTGCCGACACGCCGTTGTCGACGATGACCGTGGAGAAGCCGTTGGCGGCCAGGCCCTTGGCGACGAACGCGGCGATTCGAGGCTCGTCCTCGGCGATCAGAATGGCGGACACAGGGCTCCTAGCTAGTGCTCGGGCAGGACGAGGGTGAAGCGCGAACCCACACCCAGCGCGCTGGACAGCTCGATCTCACCGCCGTGGGCATCGATGATGGCGAGCACGATCGCAAGGCCGAGGCCGGCACCGTCTGGGCTGCGCCTGCGATCGCTGCCGCGGGCGAAGCGCTCGAAGATGCGCTCGTGGTCGTCGGGGCTTATCCCGGTGCCGTCGTCCTGCACCCAGATTCGGACGTTGTCGCCCATGTCTTCCGAGCCCATCGTGATGACGCCGCCAGGCTCGGTGTGCCCCACGGCGTTACGGGTGAGGTTCAGCACTGCCTGAGTCAGCCGCTGTCCGTCGGCGCGAATCACCGCGGTGGCCTCGGCGTGCAGCACCCACTCCCGGTCGCCGAGCGCGGATGCCTTGGTGAAGACGTCGGCAATGAACGACTGCAGGTCCAGCGGTTCCGGACGCAGGAAGTCCGGGGTCTCCGACCGGGCCAACAGGAGCAGGTCATCGACCATCCGGGTCATCCGGTCCAGCTCGTCGGTGACGATCGCCATCGTCTCGGCGCGTTCGTCCGGGTCGTCACCCAGCATCTCCAGGTGGCCGCCGATGATGGTGATCGGCGTACGCAGCTCGTGCCCCGCGTCACTGATGAAGGTGCGTTGGGTGTCGAAGGCGAGTTCGAGACGATCGACCATCGCATTGAAGCTGAGTGCGAGCTCGGCGATCTCGTCGGTCCCCCGGATGGGGATCCGTTCTCCGAATGCTCCTTCGGTGATCGTCCTCGCCGTATCGGTGACCTCCTGGATGGGCCGCAGGATGCGCCCGGCCACCAACCAGGCGGCGGCCGTGGCCAGCAGCAGGCTCACGAAAAGAACCGCCGCGGTGATCGCGACGGCCGACTCGAGGTTCGCCTGCCGACCCCCGATGAAGTTCGCCACCACGAACGTCGCAGTCGTGACACCGTCCGTGGCCAGCGGTACGGCGAGGTACCTGACCGGCCCGGATGGTGTGCTCAGTTCGCCCGCTTCGCTCATGGTGAGCTGCGTCCAGCGTTCCACCAACTCCCGGTCCTCCGCGAGCGGCTCCGGGGACAGCGTCGAGCGAGGCGGCTCACCCTCAACGAGGGCGATGAACACTTCCGCTTCGTTCGGGAGGTTACGGCTGAGGAACGTGTCCAGGATGGCCTCGACATCGTTACCGAACGGTTGGCCGGTGTCCGGGTCGACTCCCTCCCGGGCCAGCGTGCTGAGCTCCTGCACCTCCTGCTCGAGCGACTCGGCGGTCTGCGCGTCGAGACGTTGCAGCAGCGCCTCGCGCTGCAGGATCAAGCCCACGGCAGCGGCCCCGGCCAGCAACACGACGTACCAGCCGAGTATGCGGATGCGGACTCCGTTGGGAGACCGGCGGATTGACGGGGCTGCGGGCCTCCCGTCAGCCATCGCCGTCGTCGTCGCCGCGGTCGTCATCGCCTCCGTCGTCGTCGTCATCGTCGTCGTCATCGTCGTCGCCACCGCCCCGGCCGCCGCCGTCATCCCCGCCGCCGTCACCGTCATCATCGTCGCCACCGCCCCGGCCGGCGCCGTCATCCCCCCCGCCGCCGTCATCCCCGCCGCCGCCGTCGTCATCGTCATCGGCTGGCGGGGGCGGGGGTGGGGGTGGGGGCACCGCGGTCGTACGTGGCGGTGTCACCACCGGCGGCATGGTCGTACCGTCGCGACTCGTGCTAGTAGGGCCGGACTCGGTGGAGGGCACGGTTGTTACCGCGGTGCTGGTGTCGGTGACCAGATCGATCGGAGGAACGAAAGGCAGGCCACCGCCGGCAGTCGCCCGCAGCGCCACCGCCGCGACCAGCGTGAGAGCGCAAGCGGCAATGACTAGCAACGCTTTCCAGGTGCGCGTCATCAGCGTCTACATCCCCTCACCGGTGTGAGTGTCGGACCCGAGAGTGAGCTGGCGGTGAGACGAGGGTGAGAGCCTTCTCATCTGCCGGACCATCCCCCACGACCCACGACCGGTTCTGGTCGCCGACACAGCTGTCCGCTCTCGGGTGCGCGCTTCGAGCGGCAGCGACAGTCCATGATCCGTATGTTCTGTGTATGCCGGACGTCGTACTCCCCTGCCTCAACGAGGCGGCCGCACTGCCATGGGTGCTGTCCCGGCTACCCGACGGCTACACCGCGATCGTCGCCGACAACGGCAGCACGGACGGCTCGGCGCAGATCGCCCGGGAGTACGGCGCGACTGTCGTCGACGTACCCCAGCGCGGGTTCGGCGCGGCGGCGCACGCGGGCCTGCTCGCTGCCACCGACGATGTCGTCTGTTTCATGGATGCAGACGCCTCCCTGGACCCCCGGCAGTTGCCGCGAGTCGCCGGCCCGGTCGACGCGGGTCGAGCCGACCTCGTGCTCGGTCGCCGGCGACCGGTCAGCCGGGCCGCCTGGCCGCTGCATGCCCGGTTGGCCAACGATGTCCTCACCCTCCGGCTGCGACGCCGTACCCATCTGAAACTGCGCGACCTCGGGCCGATGCGAGCCGCAAGGCGCGCGGACCTGATCGCGCTGAACCTCCTCGACCGCCGGTTCGGGTACCCGCTGGAGATGGTCACTCGAGCAGCGGCCGAGGGCTGGCGGGTCATCGAAATCGACGTCGACTACCTTCCGCGTGCCGCGGGGACGACGTCGAAGGTCACCGGCACCGTCGCGGGGACCGTCCGCGCCATGCGTGACATGTCGCGGGTACTGGCCCGGTGAGCGCGAGCAGCGGGCGAGCCGACCTGCGCGGCGGTGTGTACGCGGCTCAGATCATCCTCATCGCCAAAGCCCCGGTTCCCGGTCGGGTAAAGACCCGGCTGAGCCCGCCGTGCAGCCCTGAACAGGCAGCGCGGCTGGCTGCCGCCGCGCTGGCGGACACCCTCGCCGCGATCCGCTCGACACCCGTCCGTCGCCGGGTCGTCGCCTTCGACGGCAATCCTCAGCTGGCCGACCTGCGTGGCCTCGATGTCGTGCAGCAGCGCGGAGCGGGCCTCGGTGAGCGGCTCGCGCACGCCTTCGCCGACGCAGCGGTCGGCGCCGGCGCCGGGCTGCCGACCCTGCTCATAGGCATGGACACCCCGCAACTGACGCCGGCACTGCTGACTCATGCCTTCGATGTGCTGGCCGGAGCGGATGCGGCGCTCGGACCTGCACCGGACGGGGGGTGGTGGGCACTCGCACTTCGGGACCCGGCGTACGCCGCCGTACTGGCCGGCGTACCGATGTCTCGCGTCGACACCGGCGAACGGACCGAGCGGGCGCTGATCGGCCAGGGAATCCGTTTGGCGCTGCTGTCCGAAATACCTGATGTGGATACATTTGCCGATGCCCGACTGGTGGCCGAGCAGGCTCCGAACTCACTCTTCGCCCGTGAGCTCGCGGCCGTCAGGAGCGAGGTGGCAGCGTGACCCATGTTCCGACGGTTGACGCTCCGACGGTGGCGCAGGACACCGCACTGGAGTTGTACGCCGAAGGTCTGGCCGATGTCTGCGCCCCCGACCAGTTCGACGACGGGCAGTGGATGCTGCGCTACGAGGACGGGGACCAGATCCCGTTGCGGCTGAGTCTGTGGTGCGCCGACGAGACACCCGGCGACGCCGGGCTGGTCGATCGCTGCACCGGCCCGACCCTGGACGTGGGCTGCGGACCCGGCCGGCTCGCGGCGGCGGTCGCCCAGCGGGGGCTGCCGGTCCTCGGACTGGACATCTCCCCCGCTGCCGTGCGCATCGCCCGCAACCGTGGAGCGCTGGTGGTGCAACGGTCGGTATTCGACGCGTTGCCCGCCGAGGGCGGGTGGCAGCACGTCCTGCTCGCCGACGGCAACGTGGGGATCGGTGGCGATCCCGCACGCCTGCTACGCCGCTGCGCCGAACTCCTCGACTCCCAGGGGGGGACCGTGCTGGCCGAGGTCGACCCACCAGGTACGGCCACGCGTTCGTGCGTGGTGTGGATCGAGTCGGCGACGGGCCGCCGCAGCGACACCTTCCCCTGGGCGCATGTGGGCGCCGACCACGTCGAGGAACTGGCTGCTGCGGCCAGACTGACGGTGGCCGAGTCGTGGTCGGAGGAGGGGCGTTGGTTCGCAAGCCTGCACCACCGGTAGCACCACGTCCGTTGAACCGGCGGTTGCCCGAACCGCCGAGCACGCTCCGGCGGGGACCGCTGCGCGAGGAGGCATGGCGCAGTCCGCTGCGCTCCGAGCGCACCGCGGCGGTCCTGGGCATCTGGGTCGGCATCGCATTCGCCATCTGCTTCGTCACCGGCCTGATCAGTCATCTAATCCAGCAACCGCCGAGCTGGTTCGGATGGCCGTCCCGGCCGGTGAACCTGTACCGCATCACCCAGGGCCTGCATGTCATCTCCGGATTCGCCGCAATCCCGCTGCTGCTGGCGAAACTCTGGACGGTCTACCCGAAGCTCTTCGAGTGGCCGCCGGTGCGCAGCATCCTGCACGCCGTCGGTCGATTGTCCCTGCTGATCCTGGTCGGGGCCGCGTTGTTCCAGCTGATCACCGGCGTTTTGAACCTCGCCCGCTGGTACGTCGTGATGCCGTTCTTCTTCACTACCACGCACTACTGGACCGCGTGGATCGCGATCGGCGCGATCCTCGTGCACGTCGGCAGCAAGCTCGCCATCATCCGCCTCGGCCTCTCCGCACCGGCCGCGGAGTCAGAGGAGCAAGCCGACGTCGACGTCGATTCGCCCCCTGACCCGCCGGGTGGATTGTCGCGGCGCGGCTTCCTCACCGCCGTCGCTGCGACGTCCGGGGTCGTTGCGCTGACCACTGCAGGGCAGACGGTGCCGGCGCTGTCGGCGATCACTGTCTTCGGACAGCGGGACCCCGACCTCGGGCCGCAGGGGCTGCCGGTCAACAAGAGCGCCATTGCCGCCGGCGTCGAGGAGACCGCCATCGACCCGACCTACCGACTGATCCTCCAGGGCCCCCGGTCCAACGAACTGTCATTGGCGGTGCTGCGCAGCCTGCCGCAGCACACCGTGACGCTGCCGATCACCTGCGTCGAGGGGTGGAGCGCCACAGCGGACTGGACCGGAATCAGGATGGCCGATCTGCTGGACCTGATGGACCTGCCTGCAGACGGCGAGGTCTTCGTCGAGTCGCTGCAGGAGGACGGCCTCTACCGGGCATCAGTGCTGTCGCCCCCGCATACTCGCGACCCGCTGACCCTGCTGGCGCTGCAGTTGAACGGCGAGAACCTGCACATCGACCACGGCTACCCGGCCCGCCTGATCGCGCCGAACCGTCCGGGCGTGCTGCAGACCAAGTGGGTGTCCCGGATGACTGCACTGTGACGAGCGCCCCCGAGGCCGGCAGCACGGGCCTCACCTTGTCGGGCGATCCGGAGCCGGCGCCGTCGCCGTACCGATGGGCCTGGTATTTGCCCGGCCTGGTCGCGGTCGGATGGGGCTTCTACGGTCTGCTCACGGCCCCGATGGGACCGGATCCGTTGCAATGGGTGCTGTTCACCGCACTCGGGGTCGCCGGACACGACCTGGTGCTCGTCCCCGTCGCGGTGGGCGTCGGGCTGTTGGTCGCCCGGATCCTCCCGAAGGTACTGCGAGCTCCGGCGCAGGTCGGTTTGATCGGTACCGGGATCGCTCTCGTGGCCGGCTTTGCCTACATCCTCGGGCCTGGCGTCTCCGCGGACGTCCCGTCCGCTCTGCCGTTCAACTACGCCGGGCGGGTGGCCGTGCTGCTGGCGGTGCTGTGGGTGGCGATGGCCGGTTGGGCGGTGCTCCGGATCGTCCGGGCCCGGTCCCGGTCGCCGTCCCGGTCGGGGTCGCGGCGGGCCGGCGACGCTGATCAGCCGGAGTAGTCGCGGGCCCACCGGGCGAAACGGTGCAGCGACCGCTGCAATCCCCACCGAGCGGCGGGGCGCACCAGCGGCCACCCCCATCGGCCCAGCCGTCCGAGCGGCAGCTCCAGCTGCTCCCACCAGATCACCGTCGAGCCGCTGCCGCGCTCCCGCACGGTGAACGTTCCGGGACCGCGGACGACGCGCCCGTAGTGGATGACCTCGCAGACGTGCGGGGGCTCCCAGCGGGTGATCCGCATCCGGTCGAGGAACCCGACCCTCCCGATCCCGGTGACCGCCTCCATCTCGTCGCCGACCTGAGAGCCTTCCCCCACCGTCGCACGCACCTTGGTGCCGAGCATCCAGTCGCCCTGCCGGTCCCAGTCCGTCAATGCGGCCCACACCCGCTCCACCGGAGCGTCGACGTCGACGGCGACAGTCAGCTCAGGCATCGGCGCGCCCTGCCTCGCCGTACGCCGGCGCGACCGGCGCGGAGTCAGTTGCCGGCGCGGAGTCGTCCGCGGCACCGCGTAGCTGGGCGAGCTCGCGGTCGCGATCGTCCAGCGCGCCGGCGAGCTGTTCGAGCACCCAGTCCACCTCCCGCATCCGGTAGCCCCGCAGCGCGACCGAAAGCCGCACGGCACGGACGTCGTCGCCGCTGACCGGGCGGTCGTCCGGCAGCTCGACCGGAGTCGAGTCCGGCGGTGCCGGCGCCATCTCCTCACCCCTGCCGAAGGCGAAGGACGCCACCAGGAACAACAGCACGGAGAACATCACCAGGCCGAGGAAGAACACCAGGAACGTACCCACGCACCTGATGGTGTCACGCCGCGCGGCATGCCTCGCCGGTCAGGACCGAGTCAGAATGAGCCGGGCCGGCCCAGGGCGGCGAAGGCGCTGTCCACATCGCGGGTGACAGCCACCGCCTCGAATGCCTGTGTATGGACGAAACCCTGCCGGACCAGTCCCGTGAGAACCGTCCACAGTGGATCGAATACGCCGGTCGGATCGAGCAGAACGACGGGCTTGTGGTGCATGTCGAGCGACCTGGTCGTCCAGACCTCGAACATCTCCTCGAGCGTGCCCAAGCCGCCGGGGAGCACCAGGAAGGCATCGGCCCGGCGGTCCATCTCCGCCTTGCGTTGCCGCATCGTGTCCACGATGACGAGTTCATCGGCCTCCCGGTCAGCGACCTCGCGATCGACGAGCCACTTCGGGATGACGCCGGCGGTCGCTGCCCCGCCGGCCCGGGCGGCTCCCGCAACCGCTCCCATCATCGACACGCAGCCGCCGCCGCTGACCAGGCTGTGGCCGCGGCGGGCGATCTCCGTGCCGACGGCGCTGGCCAGGTCGAGGTACGCCGGGTCGATGGTGGTCGACGACGCGCAGAAGACACAGATCGCGCTCACCCATCGACCTCGCCGCGACGCGGTCGCAGCACACTCCGGCTCACTTCGAGGCGACCTCGACCCGCAGCCTGGTACCGCTGACCTCTAGCACGGCCCCGGTGGCCTCGACCTCGACGGTGACCGACTCGGCGCCGATCCGGAGCCCGTCGACCCGCAGCCGGCCGACGGGGCTCGGCCGTGCCGGCGCGATCCGCAGCACGCCGCCCGGGACGTCGGGACGCAGGCCGAGCGTGGCCTCGAGCAGGGCAACGGACGCGGCGGCGGACCAGGCCTGCGGTCGGCAAGCGGCCGGGTAGGGGCACCGGCCGGAGCAGGTGGCCCCGTCGCTCCCCGGAGAACAACTCCGGCATCCGCCCCGCGAAGGCCGCACCAGCGCTGAGCAACCCTTCGACGAGGTGGGCGGCCTCGGTGGCGTGCCCGCTGCGTGCCATCGCCATCACGACAACGGCGGTGTCGTGCGGCCAGACCGACCCGCAGTGGTAGTTCAGAGGGCTGTATCCGCCGGCTGCGCTGCTCATCGTCCGCAAACCGTAACCGGAGTCCATCCGAGCACTGGTCAACAACTCGACCACCCGCGCTGTCTCCGCGTCGTCCAGCAACCCGGTACCGAGCAGGTGCCCGACGTTGCTCGTCAGGGAGTCGACCCGGACCTTGGCGCCGTCCAGTGCAATCGGCGGATGGCCGCCATCGGCATCATCCACCCAGAACTGGTCCCGGAACCTGCTGCGGAGTACGTCGGCCCACGCGCGATACCGGTCCGTCCCGCGCCGTCCGAAGGCCTCGAGGAGATCGGCTCCGCTGCGGACAGCTTCGTAGGCATACCCCTGCACCTCGCAGAGGGCGATCGGCGGTTCGGCGATCCGGCCGTCGGCGAAGCGCACCGAATCCCCACTGTCCTTCCAGCCCTGGTTCGCCCGGCCGGAGCCCGAGCTGTCGACGTACAGCAACTGCGGCAACCGGTGGTCGTCGGCGCGCACGGATGGCTCCGGCCACCAGGGCGTGTGCGGCGCGGCCGCCACGACCGTTTTGGGGTCGGTGACTTCCACGGCCCAGTGCAGCGACACCGATGTCCGCGGCGCCAGGGTGACCGCATAGGTGAGGACGGCGGAATTGCGCTCCACCCGCAGCTGCGGGTGCGGCGTCACGTCCGTCACCCGCACGGTGGGGTCCGGCGATCGGTCGCCGAGGTGCCGCAAGAGGCTTACGAAGTGGTGAGAGCCACGACCGGCCGGGCCGTCGGCCACCGGCTCCGGCGCCCGACCGTCCACCCACACCTCGGCCGGCAGAGTGCCCGCACATCCGCGTGGAACAGCCCCTGGGCACCGTCATGAGAGATCTGGCCGTCGGTCGCCGACAGCGCGGTGGTCGGGGCCGCGACGCACACGGCCAGCTGGCGCACCATCGGCTGCAGGGCCCGGTCGGCTGTCACGTCCGGTCCCGCCAGCGGCTGCGCTGCCGTCATCGTCTTCCTCTCGCGTGTCCTACCGGCCCCGGTTCGGTGAGTTGGCCGCGGTCGCCGAGCAGCTCACCACCGCCGAGCAGGCTGGGCTCACCACGAGCACCGAGTACCAGCCGGCTGGGAGCGTTCATGACGCAGGCCGGTGGCGGCCTAGGGCTGACCGCGGGGTCCCCGCCCGCAGCCCTCCCGCGATCATGGAGATCCGGACACGTCAACCAGGAGGATTCGGATAAATCGGACCACACATCTTCATGATCGCCGGGTCGGGCGCGCGTGCTCCGGGTGGCCGACGACGGACTCCTGCTCCGCCGTACCGGCGACTCGCTCGTCGTGGTCGGCGGCGGCGCTGACGACCGCTGCCACCGCGTCGTCGACGTCGTCGGTTACGGTGATGAGCGCCAGGTCCCGAGCGGC
>JACCZY010000118.1 GCA_013695685.1 Geodermatophilaceae bacterium
GTCAGTGCGGCCGGGTTCGCCACGACGAGCAGCACCTCGCCGCCCGTCGGGGGCGGGCCGTTGGCGACGGTGAACGTGACAGTGTCGGTACCGGATTGACCGACGTTGTCCGTCGCCGTGGCCGTCACCGTGTGCGTCCCGTCCGCCACGCCGCCGGAGTTCCACAGCACCGAGTACGGCGTACTGTCGTCCGTTCCCACCACTGCGTCGTCGACGGCGAAGCTCACCTGGGTGACTCCGGTGTCGTCGGTGGCCGTCGCGGTCAAGGCCACTGTGTCACTGACTGAGGAGCCGGCGGACGGGAACGTGATGACAACCTCCGGCGGCGTGTCGGCGGGCGGCCCCGACGTGCAGTTGGCAGCGGTCCATGCGGCGGTTGCCTCGAACATCGCCCAGCCGTCGGCGGTGAACGCGGCCGGCGCGTTGCCGTATACGGGGAAGGTGACCCGGCAGGCGGGTGCGGGCGAGCCGTTGGCCAGGGTGTCCCCGGGCTCGACGGTGAACACGCTGGCGTCGACGCCGGCGCGGGCGACGACCGTGGCCGAGGCCGCCGGGCGACCGTAGGACAGCCGTCCACCGGACTGGATCGTGACCGTACCGGAGCGCCCGGCCGCGATCGGGTGGCTCGTGTCGGCGATTGTCAGGGCCGAACCCGGCTTGTCGGCGTAGTCGGTTCCGGCTGCGGTGCCGGTGAGCCCGAAGTCGTCGAAGAGGTAGGGCTTGGCTACCCAGATCGGCACCTCGACCGTGGCGAGGGACTTGACGTTGGCCAGGTTCGAACTGGCCGACTGGCCGACCAGCACGAACGCTGTGCCGGCTGCCTGCTCCTGGCTTACTGTGTTGTCGTCAACGAGGGTCACGGTGTAGCCGGCGCCGGCCAGCCGCCCGCGAACTGCGCTCTCGCCGGATGTCGGTGCGCTCGGCGCCGCTACGACGAAGAGCACCTCACCGGCGGCGGCCGCCGGTGCGGATACCGGGACCACGGCTGCCACCGACACGGCAGCAACAAGGACGACCAACAAACGTGGGCGCATCGCGTCTCCAGGAATCGACCCAGCCGAATCGGCGACCACCGACAGATAGCGGAGGAGACAGGACAGCGGCAGCGACGGTACGTGGTCGTCGCCGTCTTTGTAGCACTCGGCGACGACAGGACCAACCCATCGCGGGATTCGTCAGATTCGGTCCTGCCGTAGGGGTCCCGGCGCCGACGCTCCAGCGGTATAACCGGGGCACGACCGACGACGAAGCGGAGTCACGATGACGAGCACCCTCGACGCACCGAGCACCGCCGACGCACCGCCCGGCACCGACCAGGCGTACGACGTTGCATGCCGCTGGCTGGACGAGTTCGGCAGCGCGCTGCAGGACGGCGACCTTGATGCCGTGGACCGCCTGTTCCTCGCCGACGGTTGGTGGCGCGACCTGCTGGCGTTCACCTGGGACCTGCGGACCATCCACGGCACCGAGGCGATCAAGAGCACGCTCGGGGCGACACTCGAGGCGACCCGTCCGAGTGACTTCCAGCTCACCGCAGGCAAGCCGCCGGAGCTCATCGAGGCCGATGAGAACACGCGGTGGGTGCAGGGCTTCTTCGATTTCCAGACCGCGGTCGCCCGCGGGCGCGGTTTCTTCCGCCTGATGCCGGACGGCGACATGTGGAAGGGCTGGACAGTGCTCACCGCGATGGAGGAGTTGAAGGGCCACGAGGAGCCGGCCGGCGCCACCCGGGTCAAGGGTGTCAACCACGGCGAGAACAACCGGCGGACCAGCTGGTTGGACCGTCGCCGGGCGAAGCAGGATTTTGCGGAGAAGGAGCCGCAGGTGCTGGTCGTGGGTGCAGGCCAAGGCGGCCTGTCGATCGCCGCGCGGCTGGGCCAGCTCGACGTGGACACCCTCGTCATCGAACGGAACGAGCGGATCGGCGACAGCTGGCGCAAGCGGTACCGCTCCCTCGTGCTGCACGACCCGGTCTGGTACGACCACATGGCGTATCTGCCGTTCCCGAAGAACTGGCCCGTGTTCACGCCCAAGGACAAGCTGGCCGACTGGTTCGAGTCCTACGCCTCGAGCATGGAGCTCAACGTCTGGACCAGGACCCAGCTGCTCGGTGCGACGTACGACGACGCGACCTCGCAGTGGACCGCCACCGTGCGGCGCGAGGACGGGACGGAGCGGGTCCTGCACCCACGGCACATCGTGCTCGCGACCGGCATGAGCGGCGTCCCGAAGGGCCCCGAGATCCCCGGGACGGAGGTCTACGCCGGTGTCGTCACGCACTCCAGCGGGCACGCCGGCGGTCAGGACTACGCCGGCAAGAACGCGATAGTGGTCGGCTGCTGCAACAGCGGACACGACATCGCGCACGACTTCTACGAGCAGGGCGCGAACGTCACGATGGTGCAGCGCTCGTCGACGTACGTCATGACCAGCGAGAACGGGATCGCGACGCTGTTCGCGGGCACGTACGAAGAGAACGGTCCACCGACGGAGGACGCCGACCTCATCTTCGCCTCCATCCCGTACCCGGTCCTCGCCCACATCCATCAAGGCGCGACTCAGCAGATCGCGGAGTTGGACAAGGATCTGCTCGCCGGGTTGGAGCGGGCTGGTTTCAAGATCGACTACGGCGAGGACGGCAGCGGGCTGTTCATGAAGTACCTACGTCGAGGCGGTGGCTACTACATCGATGTCGGGGCGTCACAGCTGATCGCCGATGGGAAGATCAAGATCAAGCAGGGTGTCGAGATCGAGCGGTTCACGTCGACCGGCGTCGAGTTCACCGACGGGACGGAGTTGCCGGCGGACATCGTCGTACTCGCGACCGGCTACGAGAACATGCGCGAGAGCGCGCGGGCGCTCCTGGGCGACGCCGTGGCGGACCGGTGTACGCCGGTGTGGGGACTGGATGACGAGGGCGAGCTGCGCACGATCTGGCGGAACTCCGGGCACGACGGCCTCTGGTTCATGGGCGGCAATCTGCACCAGTCCCGGCACTACTCGAAGTTCCTCGCGCTGAAGATCAAGGCGATCGAGGAGGACCTGCCGACACGCGGCACGAACTGAATCGCGCGTCGACAACCTGCCATTGTGCGTCGGCTGTGCCAGGGTTAGCCATCCGGCCGATCGGGTGAATCGGCGGGTAGAAGGGGGCTGTCATGCCGTCGCAGCAATACGAACCTCCTAACCGCGAGAACGCCGCCGCTGCGCAGCGGCCGGATGACACGCCCGCGCAGCAGCAGAGCGCATCGGGGGCATCGCACGATCAGCAGACCAGAGAGCAGCCGGCCTGGACGTCCTCAGGCGAGCAGACGCCCGGGACGCAGAGCCAGCAGGCGTACGGCGCCGCACCGGCGTACGGCGGGGGGCCGGACCAGTCCCAGCGCGACGACACCGGATCGGGCGAACAGCGCGACCACGGCAATTATCCGGTGCCGGGCGACCAAGACCGCTCAGATGATCGGTCTGGACAGGGGTACGACCCGAACCGATACAGCGACCAGAACCGCTACGACGACCAGAACCGCTACGACCCCGACCGAGACGGTTCCCACGGCGCGGCGGCGCAGCCCGCGGACAGCAACGCCATCCGCGCCAGGGAGAAGGAGGCCTTCGGTGGAGTGAAGGTCGGCGCCGCCTTCTTCGGCTGGCTGACCGCCGTCGGCGCGACAGTGGTCCTCCTCGCCATTGTCGCCGCTGTCGCCTCCTCGCTCGACTTCGGTAGCGGGTTCGTGGTGGCCATCGTGATCCTCGCCGTCCTGTTCGTCGCCTACTACTGCGGTGGATACGTGGCCGGGCGCATGGCCCGCTTCAATGGCGTTCGTCAGGGTGTCGCGGTGTGGCTGTGGGCGGTGCTTATCGCCGCGGTTCTGTACGGCATCAGCCTGCTTACCGACTCGGACAACGCCCTGTCCGACGGGGTTGCCAGCGACAGCAACCTCTCCAGCTTCGACCTGGACTTCAGCGTCGACAGGGACACCGGCCTGATCGCGCTTGCGATCGTGCTGGCCGTAACCCTGATCGGTGCCATTCTGGGCGGGCTGGCCGGCATGCGCTATCACCGGCGCGTCGACCGCGCGGGCTTCGCCTCCGACCAGTACTAGTCAATCCGCGTTCCGGCTGCGTCCGACCAGCGGGATCACGTACCAGAAGATGACGAGGTGTCGGCGCGCGTCACGCCCGCATTGTCGCCGTCCGTTCACCTGCTTGTCATCTGCTGTCAACCTGTAGCCCCGGGCGATCGAGAAGAACTGTCAGGGCAGGCCGAAGCCTGGACCGCGCAGCGGTTCGAAGAGATCCCCGTGCTCGTCGACTCGCTGAAGCACCTCGTCGCTGGTGAATCGCAGATCCACCGCGGTGCGGCAGGCCTCGATCTCTTTCCAGGTCAGCGGCGTGGACACCGTGGGGGAGGGCCGGGCCCGTAACGAGTAAGGCGCCACCGTCGTCTTCGAGGCGCTGTTCTGGCTCCAGTCGATGAGCACCTTGCCGCCGCGCAACGATTTCGTCATCTGCCAGACGATGCGGTCGGGGTGCTCCTTGGCGGCGCGTTGGGCGAGTCGGCGCGAGTACTCCCAGGTCCGCTGCGGGTCGACCTCCTCCAGCGGCACGTAGAGCTGCATTCCCTTGGAGCCGCTCGTCTTCGCCCAGGCCTGCAGGCCGTCGTCATCGAGCAGCTCGCGAACGACCCCGGCCACCCGCGCGCAGTCGACGATAGTGGCCGGTGGACCGGGATCAAGGTCGAACACCATCAGGTCGGCGCCGTGCACGCCCCCACGAGGCCCGACTGTCCACTGTGGAACGTGCAACTCCAGCGCGGCCAGGTTGGCCAGCCAGATCAACGTGGGGAGGTCGTCGACGAGCGCGTAGCGCACGATGTCCCGCTGCTTGCTGCTCCCTGGGCTCGGCAGTTCGACCGACCGAACCCACGCCGGCGCGTGCGAGGGAACGTTCTTCTCGAAGAAGAACTTGCCGTCCACGCCGTCGGGATAGCGCTTCACGGTCAGTGGCCGACCGGCGAGGTGGGGGAGGAGGACATCGGCGATCCGCGCGTAGTACTCGATCACCTGGCCCTTGGTGAAGCCGTCATCGGGGTAGAGCACCTTGTCTAGGTTGGACAGCTGCAGGGTCCGTCCGCCGACGTCGACGTGGACGCGTTCAGGGTTCGGCACGCCGTACATCCTGCACGCCGACGTCATGGCGCAGCCCCCGCCACGAGGGGTGTCGGAGTCGGCCCTCCGGCGTCCATTCGCCGAACTCCACCTCGCCGACGAGTGCCGGCCGCACCCACTGAGCATCGCGGGCATGCTCACGCGGCACCTCGGCGAACGGTGATGCGGTTTGCGCCAAGTCGGCCAGTTTGCGAGCGATGTCGGCAAGGGTCCGGTCGGTGAAGCCCGTACCCACCTTGCCGATGTACCGCAGGCCGGCCGGCCCGGGAAGGCCGAGCAGGAGGGCTCCCGGCAGCCCGCTTCGCCTGCCCTGACCGGGTTTCCAGCCACCTACCACGACGTCCTGCGTACGAACATTCTTGATCTTCAACCAGTCCGGCGAGCGTTGGCCGGGCTGATAACTCGAGTCCAACCGCTTGGCGACAACCCCCTCGAGCCGGTTGCTGAGACTGGCCGCCAGAACGTCCGGGCCGTCCCCACCGAAGTACGGCGGGGTCTGCCACGCCGGCCCCTGCAGCTGCAGGCCCTCCAACGCTTCCCGACGTGACGTGTACGGCTCGGGCAGCAGGGACCGGCCGTGCAGGGAGAGGATGTCGAAGAGCAGATAGGTCACCGGAACCCGCTCGACGAGGTGGATCAGCGTGGCGTGCGCTGTGACGTGCATCCGTTGCTGCAGCTCGCTGAAGCTGGGACGCCCTGCCGCATCGAACGCTACGAGCTCGCCGTCGAAGACCGTGTCCTCGAACACCGTGCCGTCTCCGGCTGCCGAGGAACCGAGCCCCAGCACCTCGGGGTAGCTGACGCTGATGTCACGGTCGTTGCGGCTCACCAGCGTGAGCCGGCCGCCATGGACGTGCCCGAGCGCCCGGACTCCGTCCCACTTGAATTCGTATCCCCAGAGCCGATCCTCGGACGCTCGGGGCAGCGCCATGGCAGCCGTGGCCAGCATGGGCCGCAGCCGCTCAAGCTGCCGCTGATGCGTCAGGTGAAAACGCTGACGCCGATGGTCCAGGAGATGGTTGCCATGTCGTGAGCTTGCCTCAATCATCGCGACACCACACCCCGGCGGGGTTCCACACTTTGGCGTCGTTGCGGACGGCACTTGTCGCACGATCCTTGCGGTTTGATGATCGTTCGAGCTACTGTCGGTCTGGGCATGCACACCGTGTCCGAAGATCCCGGCCATGACGCGGCCGGTGGATGTGGCCTCGGGAATCAACGGAGGTCGGCAGGGCGAAGTAAATGCCCTGCGCCTGGTCGGCTCGCCAGCCGGCCAGCGCCGCAGCCCGCTTTCGCCCCAGCTTTGGGGTCCGCCGAGCGCTACTGCCATTCACGGTGTCGATCCGCCTGGAGGCCTTCCATGACTGCTGTAAGCGAACGTCCGATCACTACTGACGGAGACGGTAGCCAGCGCCGGATGGACAAAGCGCTGGTCCGGGACCTGCTGGTCGAACTCAAGACCCTGTCCACAGACCCGCAGCGACGATGTGCAGTGCGCGAGGATCTCGTGCGGTTACATCTGTCCCTGGCCGACCACTTGGCGCGGCGATTCCGTAACCGCGGGGAGCCACTCGACGACCTCGTTCAGGTGGCCATCGTAGGTCTGCTCAAGGCTATCGAAGGATTCGACCCCAAGCGTGGAGTCGACTTCTCCAGCTACGCGATCCCCACGATGGTGGGGGAGATCAAGCGCCACTTTCGCGACAAGGGGTGGAGCGTTCGGGTGCCCCGGCGGCTCAAGGAGATGAAACTCGACATCACCAAGGCGTCAGGGGCGCTCACCCAGGACCTCGGTCGCACGCTGACAGATGCCGATCTCGCCGACCACCTCGGCGTTTCCGAGGACGAGATCCGCGAGTGCCAGGTCTCCGCCCGGGCATACTCGGCGCTGTCGTTGTCGGCCCCGCTCGGCGAGGATGGAACCGACAGCACGCTGGCCGATGTGATCGGCGGCGCGGACAGGGGGATGGAAGCGGTCGAGGACCGCGAGTCGCTCCGCCCGCTGATCGAGGAACTGCCGCCCCGTCAACGCCGGATCATCGCGATGCGCTTCTACGGCAACATGACCCAGTCCCAGATCGCCGAACGCCTGGGCATCTCGCAGATGCACGTCTCCCGACTGCTGGCCCGCTCCCTCTCTCATCTGCGAAAGGGCATGCTGATCGGCGCCTGAGTCGACGCCTGAGCAAACCTACGCGCACACTGTGCGGATGACCGACCAGGCCGATGCCATCGTGATCGGCGCCGGGCACAACGGCCTGGTGGCGGCAAACCTGCTCGTGGACGCCGGTTGGCGGGTAGTCGTCCTGGAAGCCACCGCACACCCCGGCGGAGCGATCCGGACCGCCGATGTGGCAGCACCGGGCTTCCACAGCGATCTCTACAGCGCCTTTTATCCGCTGGGTTTCGCCTCGCCGGTCCTGACCGCGCTGAGCCTGGAGGAGCACGGTCTGCGGTGGCTGCGCAGCCCCAGTGTGCTGTCCCATGTGCTGCCGGACGGCCGTACGGCGACCTTGTACACCGACGTGCAGCGCACCGCCGCCTCAGTGGACTCCTTCGCCGCCGGCGACGGTGTCGCCTGGCAGCAGATGTACGACGAATGGCTCCGCATCGGCCCGGCGCTCGTTGACGCCCTGTTCCGGCCGTTCCCACCGGTCCGGCCGGCCGTCGACCTGCTGCGTGCGTTGGGCTCCAGCGCCGAGCTGATCCGGTTCCTGCGCTTCGCCGTACTGCCTGTCCGCCGCCTCGGGGAGGAGCGCTTCGGCGGCGAAGGGGCCAGGATGCTGCTGGCCGGGAACGCGTTGCACACCGACTTATCCCCGGACGCTGCGATCAGCGCGGTGTTCGGCTGGCTGCTGGCCATGCTCGGTCAAGAGGTCGGCTTTCCCGTTCCCGAAGGTGGTGCCGAGCGGCTCGTCGACGCGCTGGTCGCACGGCTCGAAGCCAGGGGCGGTGAGGTGCGCTGCGCAACTCCGGTGACGGCGGTGATCGTGCGTGACGGTCGGGCGCGAGGCGTCCGGACGGCCGAGGGGGACGAGGTGAGGGCGCGGCGGGCGGTGCTCGCCGCCGTCCCCGCACCGATCCTGTACGAGCGACTCGTCGCCGGTGAGCACTTGCCGCCACGGTTGCATACCGATCTGAAGAACTTCGAGTGGGACAACGCGACGATCAAGGTGGACTGGGCGCTGTCCGGGCCGGTTCCGTGGACCGACTCCAACGTTGCCGGATCGGGAACCGTCCACCTCGGTGGTGACATGGACGGCCTGACCCGCTACGCCGCCGATCTGGCCACCCGGACTGTTCCCAGCAGTCCATTCCTGCTTTTCGGCCAGATGGCCGCCGCTGACCCATCCCGTTGCCCCGCTGGTACGGAGGTGGCCTGGGCGTACACCCACGTCCCCTGGCAGGCCGGGTTGTCCGCGGACGTGGTCGCGGAGCAGGTCGATCGGATGGAGGCGGCGATCGAGCAGGCAGCGCCCGGATTCCGCCGGCGTGTCATCGGCCGGCACGTCGCTTCCCCGCAGGACCTCGAGCGCGGCGATCCGAGCCTCGTCGGCGGTGCCATCAACGGCGGTACGGCGGCGCTGCACCAGCAGCTGATCTTCCGACCCGTACCCGGTCTCGGCCGGCCCGAGACGCCGGTTCGCGGTCTGTACCTCGCCAGCTCCTCGGCTCACCCCGGCGGTGGCGTGCACGGTGGTCCAGGAGCGAATGCGGCGGCGGTTGCCCTGCGGCGCTCACGTCCGCAGGGACGCCTCAAGGGGGCCGGGACAGATTGGGCCCTGCGCCGGCTGTATCGCTGAGCCGGCCGGGATCGGTGGCTGGGGTTACTCGGCTGCGGTCCGGTGCTCGGCCAAGGCCGCTAACCGGTCCAGCGTCGCCACGTTCCGCGCGTGCAGGAGAGAGTCGGTTACTGGCCCCAGCAGCCGCCACGGGCCATTGACCACGGTCTCGGTCATCGTCACCTCGCTGCCGATACCACCTGGCGCCGGCTCGATCACGAACTCCACATCGCCCTCCCCGATTGGCCACATGCGTGCGCGCATGAGCAGCCGACGCCCAGGCGTCACCTCGCTGAGGGTCGTGCTGTCGCGGATGATCAGCGGCCACGGCCCCACTGCGTGGTGGATCCGGCTGCCGGCTGCCGGCCAGTGCGGATCGACCGCCCGGATATGGGCAGTTCCGACTACCCACGCGGCGTACGTCCAGCCGTCCGCAAGGATCTCGAAGACCCGGTCCGGTGGAGCTGCGATGTGCCGTTTCACCTGCGCCATGCCTCGACTATGCCGGTTCGGCCAGCGCTTCGCCCCCCGAACCGGTCGGCCGAGCAGTGGTTCCGCGCTGCACGATTCCCGTCCCACCTGGATGATCCCGCTATGGGCAGCGACCTCTCCGCCTCAGCAGTGCCCGATCAGCCCCGCCGCGACATCGTCGTGGTGGGAGCATCCGCGGGCGGTGTGCAGGCCCTCCGGGTCCTGCTCGCGCGCCTTCCGGCCGACTTCCCGGCCGCCGTGTTCGTCGTGCTGCACCTGCCCGAGGGTGCAAAGAGCCAGCTGGATGCGGTGTTGCGTCGTACGTCGACGCTGGCCGTGCAGACCGCCCGGGAGGGCGACGAGGTGCTCCCCGGCCGAGTGCTGGTGGCCCCGTCAGGGCGGCATCTGTTGCTGCGCGGCGCCGGCGTACAGGTGCGCCAAGGCCCCAGGGAGAATGGGGTGCGGCCGTCCGTGGACGTCTTGTTCCGCTCTGCTGCGCTCATGTACGGGTCCCGGGTGATCAGTGTCGTCCTCACCGGGCTGCTCGGCGACGGCGCGGCCGGCACGCGCGAAGTGCTGCGTCGCGGCGGGATAGCCGTTGTCGAGGATCCCAGCACCGCGGAGTACCCCTCCATGCCGAGACATGCGATCGAGGCAGCCCCGGTAACCCATGTCGCGGAACTGAACCGACTGGCCGGTCTGCTGGCCGAGGTCGTCAATGCCACCCGACCGGTAGGACCGGTGTTGCCATACTTCGGGTAGCACTTCTCACTGCCCAGTGAATCGGACTGCCGCTGTGAAGATGCTCCGCTGGAGTCCCCCGTCGGCGAAGGCTGACAGGGCAGTACTGACGATGTCGAGTGCGTCTTGGGCGGTGCCTCCGGCGGCGCGGGCGAGGGCGATGGACAGTTGACCCGACTGGCCGAAGCCATCACCGACGCTGTTGTGGGTATCGAAGAGTGCGTTGTTGTAGAACAGCAGTAGATCGCCCGGACCCAGATCGGCAACGGCGCTGTGCACCACCGCGTCATCACTGCCATTGAGCGGTTGGCCACCCCCATCCGTGCGCTGCACCCGACCGTCGGCAAGAAGTGTCAGCGAGGAGCGGTGACCGGCACTGGCCAGCCCAATCTGTGCCCTTCCAGCGGTGGTGGCGAAGTGTGCGGCCATTGCCGAGACCAGATGATCGGACCCGCCCAGGCGACGCATGGCCCAGTTGAGTTGTGTGAGCATCGTGCCCGGGTCGTCACCGGTCAGGGCGAGCAGGTTGATCCATTGGCGGAGCATGGACAGGTAGGCGGCGGCCGGCTCGCCGCCGCTTGGTGTGTCGGCAAGGAAGGCGCCCCAGCCGTTCATACTGGGGAAGAACTCGAGGAAACCGGTGGATACCGCTCCGTCCGGATCCGGAGATCGATGCAACCATGCCACGTCCAGATCGCCGGGCGGGGGCAGGGCGCGTGGTGACACGGGCTCGCGCAGGGCTCCCGATCCGGCTGAGCGGCGAGCCAGCCGTCGCTCGGAGCGCAGCGTCCGGGCGAGCAAGCCGGCGACGTCTTCCATGGCAGCCTGCTCCGACAGGCTGAAGGGATCGCTGTCGCGTTGACGTAGTGCGGTGATCGCTCCCATGCTCTGATCGTCGGCCTCGATCGGAACGCAGAGCGCGGAGTGCGCCCCCATGGCGCTGAGGAAGGGAACGTCCCGCTCATCCTCGCCGAAGATCGACGCATCCTCGATGTGTGCATAGAGCCGGCTTTGGCCGTTCTTGATCACCGCGATGGGGAGCTCCGCCTTGTCCACGACCGCTTGTTCCAGGCCGCTGATCGTCGACAGTGACGCGTCGTCAGCGGGTCCGCATACGGCGGCACGGGTCAACTGGCCGTCGCGAATCAAGTCGATGATCGCCCATTCCGCAAAGGTCCTGCATAGCAACGTCGCCACCGCGTGCAGGACAACGCCCTCCGCGCCGCCCCCCTCGTCGAGAAGCAACCTGGCCGCCTCGGTGACCAGGTCCAGTCTCCTGGTGGCTGCCCTGACCGCTTGCGGCCGGTCCATCCAGGGTCTCGATTGCGCCGGCCCGGTCGACGGGGTTGCCTCTCCGGACAATCGTTCCCCAGCCGATGGCGCGCCGTCGGCAGGCAGTACCAGAGCGATGATGACCGGCCGGGAGTCGGCGGGCATCTGCACAGTCGAGAAGACCAGTCTCACCGGGATCGAACTTCCCATTCTGAGCAGGCTGGTTGTCACGACGTGCTCGTCCTTCCCCCGAATGACGGCGGCCAGGTGGGAGCGCAGGGCGGCCCGAGCCGGCAGGTCGACGAAAACGGGGAATGGCTTGCCGGACAAGTAGTCGGCGGTGACCCCCAGGAGGTCAACGGCGCGCTGGTTGACCCGTCTGATCCGTCCAGAGCGGTCCAGCAGTATCACCGCGGCAGGCAGATCTTTGAAGATCACGCGGAGGAGGTCCCGGTCGCGGTCGTGTGGGGCCCGCCGCGCGAGTTCGTTGCCCGTTGCCCACAGTTCCTCATGCGCCACCCGCAGTTCCTCGGCGGCCGTCTCGAGCTCCAGGAATGCCGCGGCGGCGGCCTCGTCCCCACTCTCGCCGCCGTCGAGCACCCGCCGGGTCCGCAGTTCCTGCAACCGGACTTGGAAAGCCGCGACCTCGCGGTCGAATTCCTCGAAGGACACCCGCTCAGTCATCACGATCCCCAGGCTCACAACGGTTTGAGTGCCCGACCGGCGGGTCGGACCCTTCCTGCGCGTGGGCGCGTGGTCAACATAGCCGCTCACCCACGCCGGCGGCACGGCTGTGGCGGACTACGGTGACGACGTGGCTACCGAGGTGATGCCGGAGGCGTCGGCGACCCTGGCGTTGCGAGACATGGTCGACGCAGCCGCGGCCAGCGTGCCAGGGTGCTGTGGCGCCGCTACGTCGGTCTGGAGCGGTGGGCAGCGGCTTACCGATGTCTGCTCGCACCCTGACCTCGGCCTGCTCGTGCACGAGGAGATGCAACTCACCGACTCTCCGACGCGGATGGCCCTGGGCACCGGAGAGCCGACGACGATCCGGGACACGATGTACGACACCCGCTGGCCGCGCTTTTCCGCCCAGGCTTTGCGGGTGGCCGTCCGCAGTGTTACCACGGGTGTTGCGACGCTCGAGGGCCAGACGGTGACGTGCGCACTGTATTCCTTGCGGCCCGATGGTCTACCCGCCGGTAGCGCCGCGGTGGCCACGGCGCTGATCCGGCAGAGCGTCCTGGCCACTACGCAGCAGGACGCTTACGATCGCGCGCAGCAGGAGGTGCATCACCTCACCGAGGCGATCGCCACACGGCGGGTCGTCGAGCAGGCGAGGGGCATCATCATGCACGCCCTGCACTGCGATGAGGCGATCGCCTACGAGCACCTGCTGCAGATGTCTCGGCAAGAGCACCGGCGGATCGCCGATGTGGCCCAGACGCTGGTTGACAGCCATCCGGCGACCTCAGCAGAGGTCAGCGAGCACGTGCTCCGTCCTGCAACACGTCATTCATGAGCAGGATCGCCCCGTTGACCGTCGCACCGTCACGCAGCTGACACAACTGCACGACCAGCCGCATGCTGCGGCCGCGGCGATTCACCGCGTCGACCTCAACTTCGGCCATCCGGGCCGAGCCGGCTCCGAGAACCTGGCGCAACGGCGTTGCGAGCCGCTTCACCGGCAGGCCCATGTCCAGACCAAGAAAGTCTTCGTTCTCCACTTCATCTGCTCGCAGGCCCCACAACTCCTCCGCACTGGCGCTCCACGCATGCACCTTCAGCTCCCCGTCTACGACGATGACCGCTTTGCCGAGGCCGGACAGTACGTTCTGAAGGAATGCGCTGGTCTGGTTCAGTTCCCCAGTCCGAAGCTCCCATTCGTCGTTGAGGGTATGCAGGCCGTCGTTGGCCGACGTCAGCTCCTGGTTCATGCACTCGAGCTCTTCGTTCGTCGAATGCAACTCCTCGTTCGTGGTCTGCAGTTCCTCAATGGTGGATTGCAGCTCTTCATTTGTGGTCTCGAGCTCTTCGTTCGTGGATTGCAGTTCCTCATAGGCGCGCTCGACCTCTCGATGCGCGGCTTGCAGTTCCTTACGCAGCCGGCGCTGCTCGGTGATGTCGACGAAATTGATGGCGACACCAACAGGCGAGGAGTCCGGCGCGGACAACGGGGTCACTGTCACCTGCAGGTACATGGGCGGCTGTTCCGGCGCCTGGAACCACTCCACCTCCGTGACCTCGGTAGCGGTTCGGTCGGCGAGCACCTGCTCGATGAGACTGCGTAGTTCCACCGGCCGGTAGGACAACTCCAGGTCGTGAAACACCCGCCCGAGGTCGCGGCTGTGCAACTTGAGCAACGACTCCGCGCGCAGGTTGACCATCGCCAGTCGCCCCGCGGGGTCCACAACGATCTGCGCAGTGGGGGCGGCCGCGAACGCGGCCACGCCTATTGCGGAGTCGGAGCCACCGCCCAACGCGACCGGCGGCCGGCCGGGGCGGTCTAGCGGCAGCCGCGCGGGGGTGAGCAGCAGTTTCTCGAACAACCGGTTGGGCAGATCGAAGGGCAGGAAGAGCTCAGCATGTGCCAGCACCATTTCGGCTCTGCCGAGAAAGAGGAAGCCAGCGTCGGACAAGGCAAAGTGGAAGCGGCGCATGATGCGACCCTGAGCTTCGGCCGTGAAATACATGAGGGTGTTGCGGCAGACGAGAAGGTCAACCCGGCTTATCGGCGCGTCGGTTGTGAGGTCGTTACGACCGCAGATCACCGACCTCCGGAGGTCGCGCCGGAAGACTCGGTTCGGTCCGAGCGGCTCGAAGTACTTCTCCAGCAACTCGGGGGGTACGGAGCGTAGTTGCCGCTCGGTGTAGACCGCCGCCCTGGCCTTGGCCAGGGCGCCTTCGTCGACGTCCGTGGCGTAGAGCTTCACCCGCCGGCGGAACTCGGTCTCGCCCAGCGCCTCGGCAAAGAGCATCGCCAGGCTGTAGACCTCCTCCCCGGACGCGCACCCGGCGCTCCAGATCCGGATACTCGCCTCCCCTGCCTTGGACTCGAGGATGGCCGGTATCACTCGCTTGGCGATCTGCTCCCAGGCCGGAGCATCGCGAAAGAAGCCGGTGAGGTTGATGAGCATCGTGTCGAAGAGCGCGGTGAACTCCTCGGCATGCAACTCCAGCCGGTCGACGTACTGGGCGAACGTCTCGTCGCCCACTTCGGCCATCCGGTGCCGCACCCGCCGCATGAGGCTGGCGCGCTTGTAGCCGGTGAAGTCAAAGCCTCGGCTGCGCTTGAGTACGCCGAGCAGCTCCTCGAACTCCGCTGCGTGCTCCGGGCTCGTCCCGTCATCCACGGCGACGCCCCCTCTGGTGATGGTCGGACTGGATCAGACCGCGCCACCTGTCAGATTAGTCTCCTCGCGCCGCAGCAGTTTCTCGCGTGTTCGCCTTGTCGATTGCGGTGATCAACTCTGCTTTCGTCATGCTGCTGCGTCCACGGATCTGCAGTCGCCTGGCGATGTGGAGCAGGTGCTCCTTGGTCGAATTGCCATCTACGCCGCCGTACGTCGAGCGAGGCCGCTCGCGGCTGGCCTTGCCACTCTGCGCCGCCTGCGGATCCGACGGGCCCTTGCGGTCCTTCGGCTCCCAGTGGTCGCCCACCTTCTCGTGTGTGTGCTTCAGCGCGGAGAACGCCGTACGGTGCGCCCGCTCGCCCTCGCCGTACTGCTCCACAGCCGAATCGTGGGTCTCACCCCACGTCTCCTGCGCCTTCTTTCCCGAGCGCTGCAGGGTCGACGGCAGATCCTTCTTCGCGGGCACGACAGCGCCTCCATAGGGTTGAGACCGTGGTCATCCGCGGGGTGATCATCGACCCTTGGGGGGCCGTGGCGGCTGGTAGGGCTCAAAGATCGTGCGCGCGTCGGTCGAATTCTCGGCTGCGGCGACCTTTCTCTCGACGGCTGCGAACGACTCCGCGGTCTCAGCGCTCCGGCGGGAGTGGTCGGCCCTGTCGGCGTATCTACTGTCGGTCGGATGGGACGCGGCCAGTGCCTCGTGCACTGCGGACGCATGGCGTTCGGTGTTTGCCAGCTGCTCGGCGACCTCGGCCGCCATCAGCGACAGGCGCCGGCTTTCTGCGGTCATCCGCCGGCAGCGCTCGGCGTACAGGCGCTCCGCGGAGGAGGCGTCGTCATCCATGCAGCGGGGCATACCCATAACAGCGGAAAAGATTCCTGCCGGTGGTCACGGGGTCGGGTCAGGCGCGGGAGAGGCGAACGCCGCGCGGCCTGCGCATGCATGCGGCAGCATGGTGGCAACGAGGAAGGCCCGACGATGACTGGAGGCAACACGA
>JACCZY010000180.1 GCA_013695685.1 Geodermatophilaceae bacterium
ACCTGCGAGTCCGCACTCGGCACCTGCGCCGCCTGCTACGGCCGTTCGCTGGCCACCGGCAAGCTCGTCGACGTGGGCGAGGCGGTCGGCATCATCGCCGCCCAGTCCATCGGCGAGCCGGGTACGCAGCTGACCATGCGCACCTTCCACACCGGTGGTGTGGCCGGTGAGGACATCACGCACGGTCTGCCTCGGGTGGGCGAGCTCTTCGAGGCTCGGGTGCCCAAGGGTATGGCTCCGATCGCCGAGGTGGCGGGACGGATCCGGCTGGAGGACGCGGAGAAGCTGCGCAAGATCGTGATCTCGCCCGATGACGGCGGCGAGGACATGGTCTACGAGAAGATCAGTCGTCGCGCCAGGCTGCGGGTCGCCGAAGGCGATCACGTCGAGGTCGGGCAGCAGCTCACCGAGGGTGCGAAGAACCCGCACGATGTGTTGCGCATCATGGGCCCGCGCGAGGTGCAGCTGCACCTGGTGCGCGAGGTTCAGCAGGTCTACCGCAGCCAGGGCGTGTCCATCCACGACAAACACATCGAGGTCATCATTCGCCAGATGCTCAAGCGGGTGACCGTCATCGACTCAGGGGCCACTGACTTCCTCCCGGGGGCGCTGGCCGAACGTGCGCTGTTCGAGGCGGAGAACCGCCGCGTGGTGGCCGAGGGCGGCGAACCGGCCGCCGGTCGTCCGGTACTCATGGGGATCACCAAGGCCTCGCTGGCCACCGAGTCATGGCTTTCCGCGGCCTCC
This sequence comes from Geodermatophilaceae bacterium, assembly GCA_013695685.1. Classification (GTDB taxonomy): domain Bacteria; phylum Actinomycetota; class Actinomycetes; order Mycobacteriales; family Geodermatophilaceae; genus JACCTY01. The sequence continues at coordinate 748 of JACCZY010000180.1, forward strand.
TTCCAGGAGACCACGCGGGTCCTGACCGACGCGGCGATCCAGGCCAAGAGCGATTCCTTGGTCGGGCTCAAGGAGAACGTCATCATCGGCAAGCTCATCCCGGCTGGTACCGGCATCAGCCGCTACCGCAACATCCGGGTCGAGCCGACCGAGGAGGCGCGGGCGGCTGTCTACACGATGGCCGGCTACGAGGACGCCGACTACTACGGGACTGCGACGTTCGGGCAGGGCGGCGGCCAGGCCGTCCCGCTGGAGGATTACGACTTCGGTCGCGACTACCGCTAGCAGCACGCCGACGCACCTTCCGCCGTGGAGGCGCCAGGAGGCAGTACGACGGGAGGGGCCGGGTGGCCGCAGAAATGCGGCCGCCCGGCCCTTTCGTCACTGCTGGACGTGCAGCGCGGCGAGGAAGTCATGATCACCCGACGGGGCGAGGTGGTGGCGCGGCTGGTGCCGCCCGAGCCCGCGGTGAGCTACCTGCCCTCCCGGATGGCGGCGACGGGGGCGATCGCACCACCCGTCTTGCATGAGGACGCGCTCGGGGGCGGCTTCCTCCCACCGCTGCATGGCCGATCTAGCGCCGCCCTACTGCGGACGGATCGTCCCGACGACCTCGGTCCGCACGGGCACCCCGGCCACGACTGCGGGTACCACGTCGGCGGCTTCGGGCACCGTGACGTTGACCTTGAGCAGGTAGCCCGCGGCCGGGTCGTATCCGAGTCCGACGCCGTTGACCCGCGCGTCTCCGGCCAGCGCAGCCAACAGTGCCGGTTTGGCGTTCCGAGCCTCGTCCAGCGTCGCCGGTTTGGTCATCACGTCCTCCTACCCATCCGAGGTTTCGCTCACCCATGTCGCGCCGAGCTCAGACAGCACGAGGGCCAGCGGATTGGCGTAGGTCAGCCCCTGCCCGTTCTGCCCGCCGGTGGTGCTGCCGGCGAACAGCAGGCCGAGTGCGTGCCGATCCGTGGTCGTCCAGATCACCGAGCCGCTGTCGCCACCCGCGCTGAACGGGCCGGCGTCTGCCCCCTCGATCTCGATCTGGTTGTCGAAGGTGAGCACGCCGACGTCGTACTGGACCATGAGTCCGTCCACCTCGAAGGCGGTCACGCGCCCGGACGTGAGTCCGGTGGTCCTGCCCACTTTCTGCACGAGCCCGTCCGCGGGCGGGGCGGTCGCGACGCATCCGACCGGGCCGCCGGGATAGGCCGAGGGGTCCGCGTCGATGCCCCCGGCCACGACCGCCACGGCGGCATCCACCAGGTTCGGCTCGGCGCTGTCGAGCGGGACGAAGGAGGCGAGGGTTCCCACCGCGTCGGCGGCCGGGTCGCCGCCGTCAGCGACACCCGGCTGCAGTACGGCGTCGCCGAGACGGGCCTGGCCGCTCTCGGCGAGTACATGGCTGTTGCTGAGCAGATGCAGCCGCCGCCCGTCGAAGCTGACGAAACCGCCGAGGGTTCCCGCGGTGACATCGGGATGGCCGACCGACAGCCCCGGATAGATCGGCCGCTGGCGTGCCTGCAGATCCTTCACGTCGGGTGGGTCGGGCTCTACGCGAAGTGGGCGGATCTCCCCTACCGTGCGGAAGTCCAGATCGTCGCCGAACTGCTCGGCTATGGCGGCGAGGCTGTCGGCGGCGGCGGTCTCGTCGGTGAGCCGGATGGCGACGGCGTAGGCCCCGTCCGGTCGTGGCGCGATGCCAACAGCGAAGCCACGGGGCACCGGCGGCTCCACGGCCGGATCAGACGCTACGGCGCTTACATGAGCGAGTAAGCGGGATTTCAGTTCACGAGCCGATTGCAGATCCACCACGCCTCCGATCGATGGCAACATACAAGCACGGCACGACATCGACTTTGACCCCTGCGCAGGCGTTAGGTATCGTGGTCCCTTGTGCCCGGGGTGACCCGGGCCGTCCTGTGCGCCATGTGGTGCCCGATTTTCTCGGCGCCGCGTTTGCAGCTGCTCCAGCGGCATCCGGCGCTCGGGCCCACCGAAGGCTCCCTCGACCATTCGTGGCGGAGGGTGATTGGCGGGCCTGGCGACACGCCCGACCTCGTGGGTCGGACGGGACGAGTACGGCAGGCGACCGAGCACAACACGGACGGGAGACGACAGGCCTTCATGCCCACGATCCAGCAGTTGGTCCGCAAGGGCCGCGAGGACAAGATCGAGAAGACCAAGACTCCCGCGCTCAAGGGCAGCCCCCAGCGGCGCGGGGTGTGTACGCGCGTCTACACCACGACGCCGAAGAAGCCGAACTCCGCGCTGCGCAAGGTGGCCCGCGTCCGGCTGACCAGCGGCGTCGAGGTCACCGCGTACATCCCCGGCGTGGGGCACAACCTGCAGGAGCACTCGATCGTGCTGGTCCGCGGCGGCCGGGTGAAGGACCTGCCCGGCGTGCGTTACAAGATCATCCGTGGGTCTCTCGATACCCAGGGCGTGCGCGGCCGCAAGCAGGCGCGTAGCCGGTACGGCGCGAAGAAGGAGAAGAGCTAATGCCCCGTAAGGGCCCGCCCCCGAGGCACCCGGTCGTCGTCGACCCCGTCTACGGCTCCCCGCTGGTGACGAGTTTGATCAACAAGGTGCTGCTGGACGGCAAGCGTTCGCTGGCCGAGCACATCGTCTACGGCGCCCTGGAAGGCTGCCGCGAGCGTTCCGGCAACGATCCGGTCATCACTCTCAAGCGGGCGATGGACAACGTCCGGCCTGCGATCGAGGTGAAGAGCCGCCGAGTCGGTGGTGCGACGTACCAGGTGCCGGTCGAGGTCAGGCCGGCCCGGAGTACGACGTTGGCGCTGCGCTGGCTGATCCAGTACAGCCGGGCCCGCCGCGAGAAGACGATGACCGAGCGGCTCATGAACGAACTGCTCGATGCGAGCAACGGCCTCGGCGCCACGGTCAAGCGTCGTGAGGACACCCACAAGATGGCCGAGGCGAACAAGGCATTCGCGCACTACCGCTGGTAGCGCACACCCATGCAGCGAGAGAGGGAACAGAGCAGTGGCTAACGCAAGCGCCGTACTGAGCCAGGTCCGCAACATCGGGATCATGGCGCACATCGACGCGGGCAAAACCACGACCACCGAGCGGATCCTGTACTACACCGGCATCACCTACAAGATCGGCGAGGTCCACGAGGGCGCCGCGGTGATGGACTGGATGGAGCAGGAGCAGGAGCGTGGCATCACCATCACCTCCGCTGCCACCAAGTGCTTCTGGAACGACCACGAGATCAACATCATCGACACCCCTGGTCACGTCGACTTCACGGTCGAGGTGGAGCGGTCGCTGCGCGTGCTCGACGGTGCTGTGGCGGTGTACGACGCCGTGGCCGGCGTAGAGCCACAGACCGAGACGGTGTGGCGGCAGGCCGACAAGTACAACGTCCCGCGGATGTGCTTCGTCAACAAGCTGGACCGCACGGGCGCGAACTTCTTCCGGTGCGTCGACATGATGAGAGAGCGGCTCAACGCCACTCCTTTGGTGCTGCAGCTGCCGATCGGCGCCGAGGGCGACTTCACCGGCATGGTCGACCTGTTGCAGATGAAGGCGCTGATCTACCCGGTCGAGGCCGCCAAGGGCGAGATGTACAACACCGTGGAGATCCCGGCCGAGCTGGCCGACGAGGCCGCGCAGTGGCGGGAGATCCTGATCGAGACGCTGGCCGAGGCCGACGACGAGGTCATGGAGGCTTATCTCGTCGGCGAGGAACTGCCCTACGACCAGCTCAAGGCGGCGATCCGGCGCGCCACCCTGGCAGACAAGCTCAACCCGGTTCTCTGCGGCTCGGCGTTCAAGAACAAGGGTGTTCAGCCGATGCTCGACGCGGTGGTGGACTACCTGCCCAGCCCCCTGGACGTCGGTGCCATCGTCGGTACGGCATTGGATGGCGTCACCGAGGTGCTCCGGCACGCCGATGAGTCCGAGCCGTTCGCCGCACTGGCTTTCAAGATCCAGACCGACCAGCATCTGGGCAAGCTGACCTACATCCGGGTGTATTCCGGCAGGCTTTCCTCGGGTTCTCCGGTGCTGAACAGCACCAAGGACCGCAAGGAACGGGTCGGCAAGGTCTATCAGATGCACGCCAACAAGCGCGAGGAGCGCCAAGGCGTGGGTGCCGGCGAGATCGTCGCCGTCGCCGGGCTGAAGCAGACCACCACCGGCGACACGCTGTCCGACCCGAACGACGTCGTCATCCTCGAGTCGATGACGTTCCCGGCTCCGGTCATCTCGGTGGCGATCGAGCCGAAGACCAAGGGTGACCAGGAGAAGTTGGGCACGGCCATCCAGAAGCTGGCCGAGGAGGACCCCACCTTCCAGGTGCACCAGGACGACGAGACCGGTCAGACCATCATCGAGGGTATGGGCGAGTTGCACCTGGAGGTGCTGGTCGACCGGATGCGCCGGGAGTTCCGCGTCGAGGCGAACGTCGGCAAGCCGCAGGTGGCGTACCGGGAGACGATCCGGCGGCCGGTGCTCAAGCATACCTACATCCACAAGAAGCAGACCGGTGGCTCCGGCCAGTTCGCCAAGGTGAGCATCAACGTCGAGCCGCTGGAGCGTTCCGCCGATTCGGCGACGTACGAGTTCGTCAACGAGGTCACGGGTGGCCGGATCCCGCGGGAGTACATCCCCTCGGTGGACCAGGGCGCGCAGGACGCCATGCAGTACGGAGTACTCGCGGGCTATCCGCTCGTCGGGGTGAAGGTCACGCTGGTGGACGGTTCCTACCACGAGGTCGACTCCTCGGAGATGGCCTTCAAGATCGCCGGCTCGATAGCGTTCAAGGAGGCCGCGAAGAAGGCTGACCCCGCGCTGCTCGAGCCGATGATGGCCGTCGAGGTCACCACGCCCGAGGAGAACATGGGCGACGTCATCGGTGACCTGTCCAGTCGGCGCGGGACGATCCAGGCGATGGACGAGCGCAGCGGTGTCCGCGTCGTCCGGGCGTTGGTGCCGCTGTCGGAGATGTTCGGTTATGTCGGCGACCTACGCAGCAGCACGCAGGGTCGTGCGAGCTACAGCATGCAGTTCGACTCCTACGCGGAGGTCCCGCAGAGCGTCGCCAGAGAGATCATCGCGAAGGCGACGGGGGAGTGAGCATCGAAGCGCAGCGAGGCGCGGAGCGAGCCCGGAGCCGAGCAATGAGTATCGCGAAGGCGACGGGGGAGTAGCGCACTAAGTCCACCAACGTCGTACGGCGTACATCCAGAAACCTCGCGACCTACGGTCGCACAGGAACACAGTCCACAGGAGGAATGAAGTGGCGAAGGCCAAGTTCGAGCGGACCAAGCCGCACGTCAACATCGGCACCATCGGTCACATCGACCATGGCAAGACGACGCTGAC
>JACCZY010000183.1 GCA_013695685.1 Geodermatophilaceae bacterium
GGAGCCTACGAACGTCGCTGCGCAGTCACCGGCGACAAGATCCGGCCGGTTCTCCAGGCTGCGCATATCCGTCCGGTGCCCGCTGGCGGAGAACATCGACTCGACAACGGCCTACCACCCCAGCTAGATCGTTTCTCACCGGGCGACGTGCCTCGGCAGCCGAGACGGCCGGCGCAGCAATACGACCCGGACCGCGGGCAGCGCTCGCGGTCCGGGTCACGTGCTCGCTGAGAGGTCGTCAGGTGCACGCCACTGACGAGACGGTTCACGGTTGGCTATGGCTGGAGTTCGGCGGCTGTGGGGATCGGAGATGCCGCCCGGGCGGCACAGTGAGAGGGTTCTCTCCGCGACGTGTCGTGTCTGTCGAGCCGGAGGAGCGTCGGTGGAGCTGCCGCAACTGCTGCTGGAGATGTCGGCGCTGCTCGCGCTGGCCGTGATGCTCGGCCTGGTGGCTCGCCGTATCCGGGTGCCGCTGAGTGTCGTGCTTGTGATCGTCGGCTTCGTGGCCGCCGCGGTGGGGCTCGCCCCGGAAATTGGTCAGCTGCAGGGTGAGGCCTTCGAGGAGGTCGTCGTCTTCCTGTTCCTTCCGTTGCTGGTCTTCGCGGCCGCGCTAGGCATCGATCTGCGGGCCTTCGTCCGCAATCTAGGCGCGATCCTGACCCTGGCGGTGGTGGCCTTCCTAGTCTCGGCGGTGCTGGTGGGCATCACCCTGCACTGGGCGCTGGGGACCGCGCTGGCGGCGGCGTTCTTGTTCGGCGCACTGATCTCGGCCACCGACCCAGTCGCCGTCGTAGCGGTGTTCCGCGAGGTCGGAGTGCCGCGCCGGCTGCTGACGCTGGTGGAGGGCGAGAGCCTGCTCAATGACGGCGTGGCCATCGTGCTGTTCGCCATTCTGGTCGATGCGGCGACGGGCGGCTCTGTGAGTATCACCGCCGGGATCGTGGATTTCGTCGCCGTCTTCGGTGGCGGGGCGGTGATCGGGATCGTCCTGGGTCTGGCCGCTTCCGTAGTGCTGCCCTGGTTGGGCCGGTTGCCGGCCGCGGGACTGTCCCTGGCGATGGCGTACGGCTCGTTCGTCCTCGCGGACGCCGTCCTCGGGTTCTCCGGAGTGATGGCCTCCGCGGCGGCCGGCATGGTGCTCGCCGGCTTCGCGCCCAGCCGCGCCTCGGCAGAGGTGCGCCAGATGTGGGAACAGATGTGGGAGGCATTGGACTACGTGGCCAACGCACTGCTGTTCCTCCTCATCGGCCTGGTCATTGGCCCGGAGCTGATCCTGCAGTCTGTGGGTCCCATCGCCCTGGCAGCTGTCGTCGTGCTGGCCGCGCGGGCCCTGGCTGTGGTTCCCCTGGTCTGGCTGCTCGAGCGGCTGGCGCACATCCCCCGGCTGGGCTGGCGCACTGAGGCCGTTCTCATCTGGGGCGGACTCCGCGGCGGCGTCGCGCTGGCGCTGGCGCTGGCCTTGCCCGAGGAACTTGCGGAGCGGGAGTTGCTCGTGGCCCTCACCGGGGGCGTCGTCCTCGCCACCCTGCTGCTCAACGCCACGACAGTCGGCTGGCTGGTGTCCCGCCTCGGCCTCGACCAGCCCAGCCGGGTCGACCGCTACCTCATGGCGATCGCCCGAGTCTCCGCTGTCAAGGCGGCCCGGCAGCAGATGAGCGAGCTGGATTTGACACCCGATCCGCAGACCAACGCCGCACTGCAGGCCAGTGAGCGGGCGGCGCACCAGGAGATGGCCGACCTCGACGTCGACGAGAATGAGGAATACCGGATCGTGGTGGGCCGCGGCCTGCACGTCGAGCGCCGCACCTACCAGCAGCTCAGCGACGAAGGGCTCCTGCCCCCGGCGGTCACCCGAACCGTACTGCACGAGGTGGACGACGAAATCGACGACTTCTCGCTGCACGGCCGGAACCACCGGCTCGGCGCGACCCGCCGGGCCCCCTCCGGCCGGCTCGAGCAGCTCAGCCGCCGGTTCGTGAGCACGCTTCCCGAGCCCGCGGGCAGCGATCCCACCGAGCTGGCCTACGCCGAGGCGACCGCGCGCCGGCTGGCTGCGCGACGCACATCCGACGCACTCAAGATCTTCGATCACCTACCCGCAATCCAGCAGGAGACCGTCGAACATGCACGGCGAACCTTCACCGAGTGGGAACAGCGGGCTATCGCCGAGCTGGACGAACTCGACGCTTCGTCCGGGGCACACGCCCGAGCACTGCAGACCCGACAGGCAACCACCCTCGCGCAAGCGGCCGCCAGCCGCGAGCTCAGTGACCTCGTGGAAACCGGGCTACTGCCCGAGCAGGTCCTGAAGTCATCCGGAACGGCGCAGACAGACCGGCCACGCTGAGCCCTCATCCGTGGCGGCCTGTCCGTTCGATTCGTACCTTGTCGGCCAGGGCACCCGAACGCCGTCATGACATTTGAAGGTGTATGCGCACTATGGCCCGATGATGAGGACCGCACCCCCCAGGCAGTGGACGAGCTCCTCGAATTCCCTTGTGCCCCCGGTGTGCCCGCGCCGTTGCCGGAACGCATAACGGCAGGCAAGGGGTAGTGCGGCGAGGCCTCAGACGATGAAGCGGGACGTCGCAAGCGTGGTTGGCGGTCGTTGGCCGTTGCCCCGACACGCCTCTGACCTGCAGGTATGTCGT
>JACCZY010000194.1 GCA_013695685.1 Geodermatophilaceae bacterium
TCTACCAGTCCACGTTGGACTCCTATGCGCAGCCGCCGCTGGACAACGCCATCCGCGAGGAGCTGGAGGCCTTCGTCGTACGCCGTCGTACGGAGCTCGGCGACTGACCTACCTCCGCCGGGTTCGGGGTGTTCGGTGACGTGCTCTAGTGTTCCGTCATGAGCAACAATACGGCGACTCGGGTCGACGGCGTCCTGACGACAGTCCAGTCGGTCGACCGGGCGATCACCGTGCTGGAGATCCTCGCCAGTGCCGGGGAGGCCGGCGTCACTGAGATCGCCGCTGAACTCGGCGTACACAAGTCGACGGCGTTCCGGCTCGTCGCCGCGCTGGAGAACCGCGGGCTGGTCGAGCAGAACTCCGAGCGGGGCAAGTACTGCCTCGGCGTCGGCATCATCCGACTCGCCGGAGCCGCCACCGCCCGGCTCGACCTCGTGCAGGAAAGCAGGGGCATCACCCGGCAGCTGGCGGCGGAGACCGGCGAGACCGTCAACCTCGCCGTCTTGTCCGACGGTGCGGCGCTGTACGTCGACCAGGTGTCCGGCTCGTCCGCGCTGCAGTCGCACAACTGGGTGGGGCAGCGCATCCCGCTCCACGCGACGTCCAACGCCAAGGTGCTGCTCAGCGGACTGCCGGATAAGGAGATTCTGGCTACCGCAGGGCAGTTGCGGTCGTTCACGCCGTCGACGATCACCTCCGGCAAGCGGCTGCGGGCAGCCGTTACCAAGGTTCGTGAGGAGGGGTACGCCGTCGCTGTCGATGAACTCGAGCTCGGGCTGACCGCGGTCGCAGCGCCGATCCGCAACGCCAGCGGCGACGTGCGGGCGTCGATGAGCCTGTCCGGTCCCACCTTCCGGCTCAACCGGGGAAGAGTGGACGACGTTCTCCCGACGCTGCTCGCCGCCGCGCTGCAGGTCTCGCAGCGACTCGGGTGGCGGGAGGCCTGAGCCCAGCCGGCGGCTGAGTGCGTCGGCGCATCAATCGTTACCGGGCTCCGTGACGACAATAGGGTGTCGGGGCTTGACGCGGGCTGACCGCCGGAGGACTGTTGCGCATCGAGTTGTGTGTTCTGTGTCACGCAACAACACACCGGTGTTCCACGGGACCGAAGGCGGCGCGCGATGGCTACGACAGAGACACCCCGCGATCGAAGCGAGACCGGTGCCGGCGGCGTACCGCCGGGGCGCGGGGACCCGGACGGCACGAGGCGATCGTCGATACCGAGCGCGCCCGTGAGCGAGGCCGTGGCGACGTCCGGAAATCATGAGCCGGCAGGTCGAGGGGCCCGGTAGCTCGTCGGCCATCGCGGAGCGGCTGGGTGCGGAGGCGCGGTGACGGACCTCTTCGTCGGGGGGGAATGGGTTGCTGCCCAGGGTGGCGGTCGCCGGGAGATCCGCTGTCCGGCCGACGGCTGCCTGGTCAGCACCGTCGCCGAGGCCACGGCAGCTGACGCCGTCAGGGCGATCGCCGCTGCACGGGCCGCGTTCGATCACGGTGAATGGCGTACGACGTCAGCCCTCGAGCGCGGCGCCCTGCTGAACCGGGTCGCCGACCGGCTGGTACACGACAAGGCCACGATCGCCAGGGCCGAGTCGCTGGACACCGGCAAGCGGCTGGTCGAGAGCGAGTACGACGTCGACGACGTGGTGTCGGTCTTCCGGTACTTCGCCGGCACGGCCGGAGAGGATGCCGGTCGGGTCGTGGACACTGGTCGGCCGGACGTCGTCAGCCGGATCGTGCACGAGCCGGTCGGCGTCTGCGGGCTGATCACGCCGTGGAACTATCCGCTGTTGCAGGTCTCGTGGAAGGTTGCGCCCGCGCTGGCGGCCGGCTGCACCTTCGTGCTGAAGCCGAGCGAGCTGACGCCGTCCACCGCGATCCTGCTCATGCGCATCCTCGCGGACGTCGGCCTGCCGCCCGGCGTTGCCAACCTGGTCCTCGGCGCCGGGGCGCAGGTCGCCGCACCGCTCGCCGAGCACCCTGACGTCGACCTGTTGTCCTTCACCGGCGGGCTGGTCACCGGCCGGGCGGTTATGGCCGCGGCGGCCGGCACGGTCAAGAAGGTCGCGCTGGAACTCGGCGGCAAGAACCCGAACATCGTCTTCGGCGACGCGGACATGGACGCGGCGCTCGATTTCGCCCTGACCGCAGTCTTCCTGCACTCGGGACAGGTGTGCTCCGCCGGTGCCCGGCTCGTCGTCGACGCCTCGATCCGGGACACCTTCGTCGAGGAGATCGTGGCGCGGGCCCAGAAGATCCGGCTCGGCGGGCCGTTTGACCCGGCCGCCGAGAGCGGGCCGCTCATCTCCGCTGCCCACCGCGACAAGGTGCAGCGCTATGTCGACGCGGGGGTTGCCGAGGGCGCCCAACTCAGATGCGGTGGCGGACGGCCGGACGATCCGGCACTCGCCGACGGCTGGTACTACCTGCCGACCGTGCTCGACGACTGCCGCAGCGAGATGACCGTCGTACAGGAGGAGTCGTTCGGGCCGGTGCTGGCCGTCGAGACGTTCACCGACGAGGACGAGGCCGTCCGGATCGCCAACGACAGCCGGTACGGGCTGGCCGGCGCGGTGTGGACGTCCAACGCGGGCCGGGCCGAGCGGGTGGCTGCGCGGCTGCGGATGGGCACGATCTGGATCAACGACTACCACCCGTACGTGCCACAGGCGGAGTGGGGCGGCTACAAGCAGTCGGGGATCGGCCGCGAACTCGGCCGCGCCGGCCTGGCGGAGTACCGCGAGACCAAGCACATTTGGCACAACATCCGGCCGGTGCCGCAGCTCTGGTTCGGCTCATGAAGTCGGCCGGCTACGTTCACCGCGTTCCGGTCGTGTGTTCGCGGACGGAGTCGGCCGCATGAACCGGAAGTTCGACTTCGTGATCGTCGGCGGGGGCTCCGCCGGCTGCGTGCTCGCCAACCGGCTCAGCGCCGACCCGTCGACGAGCGTCCTCGTGCTGGAGGCCGGACGCGCGGACTTCCGCTGGGACCCGTTCATCCACATGCCGGCCGCGCTGCCGTTCCCGATCGGCAGCCGGCTCTACGACTGGCGCTACGAGTCCGAGCCGGAGCCGAACATGAACGGCCGCCAGATCGCGCACGCCCGCGGCAAGGTGCTCGGGGGCAGCAGCAGCATCAACGGGATGATCTTCCAGCGGGGAAACCCGATGGACTACGAGCGCTGGGCCGCCGACGACGGCATGGGCAGCTGGGACTACGCACACTGCCTGCCGTACTTCAAGCGGATGGAGACCTGCCTGGCCGGCGCCGATGAGTGGCGCGGCGGCGACGGCCCGCTGGTGCTCGAACGCGGTCCCGCCACGAACCCGCTCTTCGGTGCGTTCTTCGACGCCGCCGTACAGGCGGGCTATCCGCTGACCGACGACGTCAACGGCTACCGGCAGGAGGGGTTCGGCCGCTTCGACCGCAATATCCACCGTGCCCGCCGGCTCAGCGCCGCCCGGGCCTACCTGCATCCGGTCAAGCGACGCAAGAACCTCACCGTGCAGACCCTGGCCCTGACCACGAGGATCCGGGTCGACGGCACCCGCGCGGTGGGGGTGGACTACCTCAAGGCGGGCCGGGTACGCCGCACCGTCGACGCCGGTGAAGTCGTCCTGTGTGGCGGCGCGATCAACTCCCCCCAGGTCCTGCAGCTCTCGGGAATCGGCAACCCTGACACGTTGACTGCCCGGGGAATTGACCCCATAGCAGGCGTTGCAGGAGTCGGCGAGAACCTACAAGATCACCTAGAGGTCTACGTCCAGTACACCTCGAAGCTCCCGGTCTCGATTGCCCCGGGCCTGCGCTGGCGCAACCGGCCGCGGATCGGCGTCGAATGGCTCCTCCTCCGACGCGGTCTCGGGGCGACGAACCACTTCGAGGGCGGGGGCTTCGCCCGCAGCAACGACTCCGTCGACTACCCCAACCTGATGTTCCACTTCCTGCCGATCGCGATCCGGTACGACGGCAGCTCCCCGACGAAGGGGCACGGCTACCAGGTGCACATCGGGCCGATGTACTCCGACGCTCGTGGCAGCGTGATGATCCGCTCGAACGATCCGCGCGAGCACCCGGCGCTGCGGTTCAACTACCTGTCCACCGGCCAGGATCGCCGGGAGTGGGTGGAGTGCGTGCGGGTGGCCCGCGACATCCTCAACCAGCCGGCGTTCGAGGCCTACAACGGCGGAGAACTCTCGCCTGGCCCGCAGGTGGAGACCGACCAGCAGATCCTGGACTGGGTGGCCGCGGACGCCGAGACAGCGCTGCACCCCTCGTGCACGGCGCGGATGGGTACCGACGACATGTCCGTGCTCGACCCGACAAGCATGCGGGTGCATGGACTGGACGGCCTGCGGGTCGTCGACGCCTCCTCGATGCCCTACGTCACGAACGGCAACATCTATGGCCCCGTGATGATGCTCGCCGAGAAGTCCGCCGATCTGATCCTCGGCAACACGCCTCTTCCGCCGTCGAACGCCGCGTGGTACGCCCATCGCGAGGGCAGCCCGCTGGTCCCCGCGCCGGCGGCCCCCACCACCGCGAGTGGAGGACAGCCATGAGCGCGCAAGCCCCGCCGGTCGTGTCCGAACCCGTCGAGGACGACGTGTCCGCGCGGATCGCCCGGCTGGACGAGGCCAGGCGGAACCCGCTGCTGCACGTCGACGGCCTGTGGAAGGTCTTCGGGGCGAGATCCGACCGCATCATCGGTACGCCGGACGCCGACCTGTCACGGCGGGACCTGATGGCCAAGACCGGTTGCGTGGTCGCGGTCAAGGACGTCTCCTTCGATGTCGCGCCCGGCGAGGTCTTCGTCGTGATGGGACTGTCGGGATCGGGCAAGTCGACGCTGGTGCGCTGCCTGACCCGGCTGATCGAGCCCACCGCAGGGCAGATCACGGTGGCCGGGCAGGACATCACCAGCGCCACGGACGGCCAGTTGCGGGAACTGCGGCGCAAGCATGTCGCGATGGTGTTCCAGCACTTCGGCCTGCTGCCGCACCGGCGGGTCATCGACAACGTCGCCTACGGGCTGGAGATCCGCGGCGACGGCAAGGCCGAGCGGCGGGAGCGGGCGCAGGAGATGGTCGATCTCGTCGGGCTCTCCGGCAACGAGAACTCCTATCCCGACCAGCTCTCCGGCGGGATGCAGCAGCGGGTCGGCCTGGCCCGGGCGCTGGCGGTGGACCCGTCGGTGCTGCTCTTCGACGAGCCGTTCTCCGCCCTGGACCCGCTGATCCGCAGGGACATGCAGAACGAGGTCATCCGGCTGCACCACGAGGTCGGCAAGACGATGGTGTTCATCACCCACGACCTGCAGGAGGCGCTGAAGCTCGGCGACCGGATCCTGATAATGCGCGACGGGGCGATGGTGCAGGTCGGCCGCCCCGACGAGGTGGTGGGCGCCCCCGCGGACGACTACGTGCGCGACTTCGTCAGCGACGTCCCCCGCTCGCACGTGCTGACGCTGCGCTGGGTGATGCGCGATCCTCGTCCCGACGAGGCACTCGAGGGCCCGGTGATGGGCCCCGACACCGTGGTCAAGAACGCCGCGCACCGGGTGCTGGCCTCGGCGCATCCCGCCCGGGTCGTCGCAGGCGGGCAACTGCTCGGGGTCGTCGACCGCGAGGACATCCTGCGGGTCATCGTGGCCGAGGAGCCGGCATGACCGCCGTCGTCGAGCGGCCGGCCGCACCGGGCCCCCCCGAGCCGCTCGCGTCCACACCGCAGCAGAAACCTGAGCCGGTACGGCGTACCGGCGTGTTGCTGGGCGCGATCCTCGGCATCTGGGTCCTCGGCTGGCTGCTCTTCCAGGGGGTCGCGACGCTACCGCTGGGCCGGGCCACGCTCACGGGCTTCCACACCAGGCTCAACGAGCTGCGCGACAGCTTCGACGCCGCCCGGGACAGCAACGTCATCCTCGACGTCGTCGTCGGCGGCATCCGCGACGCCATCGACGCGGTCGTCGTCGGGGCGCAGGACCTGCTCAGCCAGCCCGCGTTCCCCCGGCCAGTGCCGCAGATCGGCTGGCTCGGCGTCGTGGCGCTCCTCGCCTGGGTCGCCTATGCACTGGCCGGCGTGCGGGCCACGATCCTCGTCGTCCTGAGCCTGCTGAGCTTCGGCGTACTGGGCTATTGGAGCGAGAGCATCGACCTGCTCATCGTGACGTTCACGGCTGTCCTGATCGCCGTCGCCGTCGGCATTCCGCTCGGTATCGCCATGGCGCGCAGCCGGGCGGTGACCGCGATCGCGACGCCGGTGCTGGACGTGATGCAGACGATGCCGTCCTTCGCATACTTGCTGCCGCTGGTCCTGCTTTTCAGCATCGGGCCGTCGGCGGCGGTCGTCGCGACGCTCATCTACGCGCTGCCGCCGGTCGTGCGGATCACCGCGCACGGTCTACGCACGGTCGCCGCGTCCACCATCGTGGCGACCACGTCGATGGGTTCGACCAAGGCGCAACTGCTGCGCAAGGTGCAGCTGCCGATGGCCAAGCGCACGATCGTCGTCGGGATCAACCAGACGATCATGGCCGCGCTGTCCATGGCGACGATCGCCGCCTTGATCGACGGCCCGGGCCTCGGCGAACCAGTGATCCAGGCGCTGCAGACCCTCGACATCGGTACCGCCTTCGTCAGCGGCCTGGCCATCGTGATCATGGCCATCATGCTGGACCGGACGACCACGGCAGCCAGCCAGCGGGCCGAGAACGAGCGCCGCGTCGCGCGTGATCCGCGGCGGCGACGGATCGCGCTGGTCGTCGGGGCCGTGCTCGCCGGAGTCGGCGTGTACCTGTCCCGCAGCTACCTGTGGGCGGCCGACCCGGACAGGCTGCCGGACCTCGGCCGCCCGCTGGCCGACGCGGCCGGCACGGCGACCGACTGGTTCACCGACACCTTCAGTGCGGTGACCGGTGCCATCAAGGACGGCTTCACCTATGCGCTGCTCAACCCCTTCCAGTCCCTGCTCGCCGATTCGCCGTGGTGGCTGGTGGCCGCCGTACTGCTGGCAGTCGCGTTCGTGCTCGGCGGCTGGCGCCCCACGCTGACCACCGCTGTGTGTCTGGCCGTCATCTTCGGCGTCGGCCTCTGGCAGGACACGATGGTCACCCTGACGATGACGCTGGTCGCGACCGTCTTGGTGATGCTGCTCGCGGTCGTGTTCGGCGTGTGGATGGGACGCAGCAAGCGGGCGGACACCGCGTTGAGGCCGCTGCTCGACGCCGGGCAGACGATCCCGCCGTTCGTCTACCTGGTGCCGGCGCTCGCCCTGTTCGGGACCAGCCGATTCACCGCCATCGTCGCCGCGATCGTGTACGCCGCACCGGCGGCGATCAAGCTGGTCGCCGACGGCATCCGTGGCGTGTCCCCGACGACGGTCGAAGCGGCCGAGTCCGCGGGATCCAGCAGACTGCAGATCATCACCAAGGTGCAGCTGCCGATGGCGCGCAGTGCCCTCGTGTTGGCGTCCAACCAGGGCCTGCTCTACGTCTTGTCGATGGTCGTCATCGGCGGTCTCGTCGGCGGCGGTGCGCTCGGCTACACCGTCGTCAGCGGCTTCTCCCAGGCTCAGCTGTTCGGCAAGGGGCTCGCCGCGGGCATCGCCATCGTGGCGCTCGGCATCATGCTCGACCGGATCACGCAGCACGCCGCCGCCCGCTCCGGGCGTCGTTGACCACTGGCCGGCCGGCGTACCGGCTGCGAAAGGAGAACCAAGTGAGGACAGGACGATCAGGAGTGGCGAGGCTGGCAGCGCTCATGGCTGCCGGAAGTCTCGTCGTCTCGGCGTGCGGCGGCGGCGACATCCAGGAAACCGCCGCCCCGGAGGACGGCACGGACTGCGGCGACTTCAACATCGCCATCAACCCCTGGGTCGGCTACGAGGCGTCCGCGCACGTGGTCGGCTACGTCGCCGCAACCGAACTGGGCTGCAACGTCGAGTACAAGTCGCTCAAGGAGGAGGTCGCCTGGCAGGGCTTCGGCAGCGGCGAGGTCGACGTCGTGATCGAGAACTGGGGTCACGACGACCTCAAGGCGAAGTACATCGACGAGCAGGGCACCGCGCAGGATGCCGGGCCGAACGGCAACATCGGCGTGATCGGCTGGTTCCTCCCGCCGTGGATGGTCGAGGAGTACCCCGACATCACCGAGTGGGAAAACCTCAACAAGTACGCCGAGATGTTCCGTACCTCGGAGTCCGGCGACAACGGTCAGCTGCTCGACGGCGACCCGTCGTTCGTCACGAACGACGAGGCGCTGGTGCAGAACCTCGACCTGAACTTCACAGTGGTCTACGCCGGCAGCGAACCCGCGCTGATCCAGGCGTTCCGGCAGGCCGAGGAGAACCGCGAGCCGCTGCTCGGGTACTTCTACGCGCCGCAGTGGTTCCTGTCCCAGGTCCCGCTGGTCAAGGTCAATCTGCCGCCGTACACCGAGGGCTGTGACGCAGACCCCGAGGCGGTGGCGTGTGACTACCCCGAGTACATCCTGGACAAGATCGTGGCCACCTCCTTCGCCGAGTC
>JACCZY010000208.1 GCA_013695685.1 Geodermatophilaceae bacterium
CCGGCTCCAGTTCCAGGGCGAGTACGTCGGGCAGATCCTCGGCCAACCGTCCCACCCGCACGATCAGCTGCTCCAGCGCCGCGACGTCGACCCGCTCCGCGCCCCGGTAGCCGTCCAGCAGCGGCCATGCGCGCACCGCACGAACCAGCTCCGCGGCGTCCACATCGGACAGCGGCAGCGCGCGGTACGCCCGGTCGCCGAGCAGATCGGTCGCCACACCCGCCACCCCGAAGGACACCAGCGCCCCGAAACTCGGGTCGTCGACCACACCCACTGTCGTCGCGACGCCGGCCGGTGCCATCGGTTGCACCAGAACGTCGCCACCGTCACCCGGCATCCCGTCGTACGCCGCCGCGACAGCGGCCGCATCCGGCAGGGCCAGACGGACACCGCCGAGGTCGGTGCGGTGGCGTAGCCATCGCCGGGTCGACTTGAGCGCGACCGGGTACCCCAGCTCGTCGGCCGCGGCCACCGCCGCCGAGCTACTGCCGGCCGGTCGCGACCGCAGGAGCGTCACGCCGTACGCCGCGAGCAGCGCCGCCGTCTCGTCGACGTCGAGCCCGCGCCCTTGTGGCGCTCCGCCCAGTACCCGCTGGACGACCGCCCGTCCGGCGTCAGTGTCGACGTCGGGCAGTTCCGGTATCGCACCGGCCGGACGATCACGCCACTGGGCATAGCCGGCCGCGAGGGACAGCGCGTGCACTGCCCGTTCGGGGGACGGGTACGACGGGATCGATCCGCGCTGGACCTCGCCGCCGACGCGCAGCTGCAGCTGAGCCGGAACCCCTTCGCTGCCGAGGAAGGTCGCAACGACCGGCCGGTCCCATCCGGCGGTGGCGTCGCGGAGCACCCCGGCCACCTCGGCACCGTTGGATACCAGGGGCGGGACGAACACCACGACGAGGGCGTCCACCGACTCATCGGCCACGACCGTCCCCACGGCGGAGGCGAAGTCCGCAGCGGCCCCGGCCGGCCCGACGTCCTCCGGTGGGCCGGTGAGTTCCAGGCCGCGGGCGGCGCACGCATCGGCTACCAGCAGGCCGAGCGCCGAGGAATTGCCGACGACGGCGACCCGGCGGCCGGTCGGCAGCGGCTGGTGGGCCAGCAGGGTGGCCACGTCGAGCAGCTGCGCGACGGTGTCCACCCGGATCACGCCGGCGGACTCGAACAGCGCCTGGACGCTGTGCTCCGGCAGGTCGACCGAGTGCGCGGCGAGACCCCCGACGACGCCCGCGAACACGCCCGAGCCGGCATGGCGCCCGCTCGCGACGGCCACCACCGGCTTGGTCCGTGCCAGCCGGCGGGCCAGCCGGGCGAACTTGCGCGGGTTGCCGAAGCTCTCGAGATACAGCAGGACGACCTCGGTCGCCGGATCGGTGGCCCAGAACTGCAGCAGGTCGTTGCCGCTGACGTCTGCCCGGTTACCGGCCGAGACGAAGCTCGACAAGCCGAGTCCGTGCGACGACGCGCTGTCGAGGATCGCGACACCGAGGGCGCCGGACTGGCAGAAGAACCCCACCCGGCCCCGATCGGGGACGCGGGGAGCCAGACTGGCGTTCAGCCGGACGGCCGGGTCTGTGTTGACGATCCCGAGGCAGTTGGGGCCGATCACCCGCATGCCCTGCGCCCGCGCCGCCGCAACCAGCTCCCCCGCCGTACGGGCTCCGTCGTCGTCCCCGAATCCCCCGGTCACGACCACGAGCCCTCGGACCCGCTTGGCCCGGCACTGGTCGACCACGTCGGCCATCGCCTCCGGCGGGACGGCCAACACGGCGAGGTCGATGTCGGCGGGCACGTCGAGGACGCTCCGGTACGCCGGAACCCCGCCGACATGCCGTGCGTCGGGGTTGATCGGGTAGATCGGCCCCTGGAAGCCGTAGTCCATCAGGTTGCGCAGGACGGCATGCCCGATCTTGGCCGCGTCGTTGCTGGCCCCGACCACCGCCACGGACGACGGGTTGAGCAACCGCGCGATCGAACGCGATTCCGAGCGCTGCTCCCGCTCGTAGGCCACGGCCAGCGAGGATTCGGTGGGCTCGATCGGAAACTCCAGGTGTACGACGCCCTGCTCGTACGAGCGCTCGGCGGTGTAGCCGGCGTGCAGGAAGATCCGCACCATTCCACCGTTCTCGGCGAGGACCTCTGCGCTGAACCGGCGGATGCCCCGCTCGCGCGCCGCGGCGGCGAGGTGCTCGAGCAGGATGGACCCGAGGCCTCGTGCCTGGTGGGCGTCCTCCACGAGGAAGGCGACCTCCGCCTCGTCACCGGCGTGGTCACCGGCGTTGTCACCGGCGTGATCGCCGGAGTGGTCGCCGTCTTCGAGCCGGTCGTAGCGCCCCACCGCGATGATGTCCCGCCCGAGCACGATGACGAGGGCGACGCGGGCCTGATAGTCGACGGTGACGAAGCGGCGGAGCTCACTTTCGGGAATCCGCGGATACGGACCGAAGAAGCGCAGGTAGCGGGTCCGTTCCGAGCTGCGTTCGTGCAGACCGGCGAGGGCGTCGGCGTCGGCCGGCACGATCGGCCGCAGGTGCACGGTCCCGCCGTCCGAGGCGACGACGTCGGCCTCCCAGTGCGGCGGGTAGCCCGGCCCCGTTCCCGCCGGCTCCGAGGCGTCGGCTCCGGTCCCCGCCGGCTCCGAGGCGTCGGGTGCCTCAGTCCCTGGGGTCATCGGGGTCCAGCCCGAACAGCGGGAAGCTGACCCGGCGGGTCACCGCGATCGCCAGGTCCACGGGTTGCCGGCGGTCGGGCTCCCACGGCTGCCACTCCAGGTCCGCGTCCTCGCCCATCGTCCGCGGCGGCGCGGCTCGCAGCGCGCGCTCACGCACGTACGCCGTCCACTCCGCCGGGATCGGTGTCTGCGGGTCCACCGGATGCCCGGCCGCCTCGGCGAGTAGATGCGTCCATGACCTGGGTACGCAGCGCACCAGCCCGTACCCGCCACCACCCAGCGCGAGCCAGCGTCCCTCGCAGACCTCGTGCGCCAGCGCATGCAGCGCGGCGAACGCGGTCCGCTGGCCGTCGACGGACAGCGCCAGGTTGGCCAGCGGGTCGTCGCGGTGGGTGTCGCAGCCGCACTGCGTGACGAGGACCTGCGGGTTGAAGGCCCGGATGGCGCTCGGCACGACCGCGTGGAAGGCCCGCAACCAATCCGCGTCGGCGGTTCCCGCGGGCAGCGGCAGGTTCACCGCCGTACCGACCGCGTCGCCGTTCCCGGTCTCGTCGGGGAAGCCGGTGCCTGGCCACAGCGTGAGCGGGCTCTCGTGCACGCTGACCGTGAGGACCCGCGGATCGTCGTAGAACGCGGCCTGGACGCCGTCGCCGTGGTGCACGTCCACGTCGATGTAGGCGACCCGCTCGGCGCCCTGCGCCAGCAGCCAGGCGATGGCGATGGCCGCGTCGTTGTAGACGCAGAACCCGGAGGCCTGCCTGCGCATCGCATGGTGCAGACCCCCGGCGATGTTCACCGCGTGCTGGCTGTGGCCCTCCCACACCTGCCGCGCGGCGACGACGCTGCCCCCGGCGATCAGGGCCGACACCTCGTGCATCTGCTGGAACACCGGGTTGTCCGGCGTACCCAGGCCGAACCCGGGTCGCCACGGCTCCCCGGGCGCCCGGCGTACCGCATCGAGGTAGGCCGGGTCGTGGACCAGGGTCAGCAGGTCGTCGTCAGCGGTGACCGGTGCCAGCATGGTGACGTTCGGGCGGGCCAGGACCCCGAGGGAGGTCGCCAGGCGCATCGTGAGGTCCAAGCGCACGGGATGCAGCGGATGCTGCGGGCCCATGTCGTAGTCGAGGTACGCGTCGTCCCACACCACCGCCACCGAATCGCTCACGGCACCCGAGGCTACTGGCTGTGCGCGCGGACGGCGCCGCGTCCCGGCAGTACCATCCGAGCGAGGCGAGGTGAGGCCATGAGTGAGTTGATCGACACGACGGAGATGTATCTCCGTACCGTTTTCGAGCTCGAGGAAGAGGGCGTCGTCCCGTTGCGGGCGCGGATCGCCGAGCGGCTGCACCAGAGCGGCCCGACCGTGAGTCAAACGGTGGCCAGGATGGACCGCGACGGGTTGCTCTCGGTCGACGGTGACCGGCATCTGCAGTTGAGCGACGTCGGCCGTCAACTGGCGGTGGCCGTCATGCGCAAGCACCGGCTGGCCGAGCTGCTCCTGGTCAACGTGATCGGCCTGGACTGGGAGGACGTTCACATCGAGGCGTGCCGGTGGGAGCACGTCATGAGCGATGAGGTCGAGCGCCGCATCGTCGCCCTGCTCAAGCCGCCGATGACCTGCCCGCACGG
>JACCZY010000231.1 GCA_013695685.1 Geodermatophilaceae bacterium
GGGTGCACGGCCGAGGGGCGGCGCCGGCCCGGTCGCGCTATGGCCGTGCGGGTCGGGCCCGGCTGCCGTCACGAACGGGCCCGCCGAGTGTGGGTGGCCGATGGTCGCTCGTGCCCGCGCGCTCGGAGGACCCGACCCGCCGGTTGCACGCGCGGGCGGAGGCGCTGCTGGAGCGCTACGGCGTACTCACCCGAGGCGCGGTGGCGGCCGAGGATGTGCCCGGAGGGTTCGCGGCCGTCTACCGCGTGCTGAGCGCGTTCGAGGACTCCGGGCGAGCGCGGCGAGGGTACTTCGTGGAGTCACTCGGCGCGGCGCAGTTCGCCACGCCCGGAGCCGTGGACCGGGTCCGCACCTTCCACCGGGCGGAGCCGGCCCGGGGAGCGCGGGGCGCCGTCGTACTGGCCGCGACCGACCCGGCCAACGCCTATGGGGCCGCGCTCCCGTGGCCCGACCGCGCGGTCAGTGACCTCACGCCCTCAGGTCACCGGCCGGGCCGCAAGGCCGGGGCTCTCGTTATCCTGGTCGAGGGCCGGCTGATCCTGTACGTCGAGCGGGGCGGCCGCACGCTGCTGTCCTGGACCGAGGATCCGGCCGATCTGGAACCGGCCGCCCGCGCCCTGGCCGACGCGGTGCGAGCCGGTGGGCTGGGGCGGATCTCGGTGGAACGCGCCGACGGCGCCAGCGTCTACGCCGCGACGCCGCTGTCCGAGGCGCTGGAGCAGGCCGGATTCCGCCCCACGCCGCGCGGTCTGCGGATGCGCGCCTGACGGCGGCGCGTGTGGAAGGCCGACGCGCTGCTGGATAACAGGACGCTCCTTGACCGGGCTGTGGGAGCGGGGCGGACGTGAATCGCTGACGAAATGCGTTCGCTCGACGGTGCGCCGACGACGCCACCTTCCCCAGAAGCTGCGACTACGTCGGGCAACTCGCCGTCGCCCTCGCGGACGCCGCTCACTCGCGCCTCGTCAGCACCTAGGCGGGGTCCTGTGGCTCTCCCCACCCGCGCCAGGATCAGTGGGCGACCCATGAACGCGAGCCGTGCTCCGCGCGACTTTGCCTGTCGGCTGGCCGCGCAAACCGGACAAAACGCCCTGTGCCGCGGCCACCGGACAGGCAAAGTCGTCGAGCTCGCGGCCACCGGACAGGCAAAGTCGTCGAGCTGGCGGCGAACGGCAGGATTGGCGACATGCCTGAGGGAGACACCGTCTGGCTCACCGCCCACCGGCTGAACACCGCGCTCACCGGCCGGATGCTGACTCGCGCCGAACTCCGCGTTCCCGCGCTCGCGACGACGGACCTCACCGGGATGACCGTGCACACGGTGGTATCGCGCGGCAAGCACATGCTCACCAGGCTGGACAGCGGGCTGACGCTGCGCTCGCACCTGCGGATGGATGGCAGCTGGCGGATTGTGCGGACCGGCCGGCGCTGGACCGGCGGTCCGGCACACTCGGTTCGCGCGGTCCTGGCCAACCCGCAGTGGGAGTGTGTCGGCTACCGCGTGCACGACCTGGCCGTCGTACCCACCGCCCACGAAGACGAACTGGTTGGGCACCTCGGCCCCGACCTGCTCGGTCCGGACTGGGACGCATCGGAGGCGGTACGCCGGCTGCTCGCCGAACCCGGTCGGGAGATCGGCCAGGCGCTGCTCGATCAGCGGACCCTGGCCGGCATCGGGAACATGTACAAGGCCGAGCTGCTGTTCCTGCGCGGCGTACATCCGTTCACACCGGCCGGTGAGGTCGCCGCACTGCCGCAACTCGTCGACCTCGCGCACCGGGTGCTGTACCGGAACAAGGACGCCCCTGAGCAGTCGACGACCGGCAGTAACCGCCGCGGCGAGAACTACTGGGTGTACCTGCGAGCCGGCCGGCCGTGCCGGCGCTGCGGCGCAGTGATCCAAGGCGCCGACCAGGGCAGCCCGCCGTACCAGCGGCCGGCGTTCTGGTGCCCGAACTGCCAGCCGGCCGGTCCGGCTAGCGCGGCAGTACCGGGACCTCGCGCAGCCCGCGGGCCAGGCCGGTGAGACTGTCGGCGGCCTCCTCCAGCCGGCGAACCGCTCCGGCATCGTCACCGTGGCCGGCCGCGGCCGCGGCCACCGCGTCCGTCGCAGCGGAAACCAGCCGGTCGTACGCCGAAACGCCCTCCTCCAGCCGTGACCGCAACACCGACAGCGCCGAATCCAGGCCGGGACGGGCCTCAGGAGGTACGCCGGCGCGCGCGGACTCGAGCACCACCATCTGGTCGCCGAGCCGTCGCAGGGCGCCCGAGGCCGCCGACGCCTCCTGCCAGGTGTCGCCTGCCACTGACTTCAGCACCGTCAGCAACACACCGAGGGCGTTCTCCCGAGCTGTCAGCCTGGTGATCGGCGCGCGGGCGGCGGACAACGCGGGCGGGGGTGCCGGCGGAGGCGACACGTGTACCGGACGCGGCGCCCGTTCGATCCGCCACACCAGGCCGGCCGCTCCGATGGTCCCCGCGCCGGCGAGAACGCTCGCCGTACCCCAGAACAACTCGCCGAGTTCCACACCCGGCTCGACTCCGACCTGGGTGGTGACGTAGGCCAGGCCGATCGTGGCCATCGCACGGAGGCCGAAGGCTCGGCGCGCGCGCCGGCGCTTGCGGGCGGCCCGGGCTTCCGGATCGAAAATTCGTAGCCCGCGGGTCACCCAACCCGCTCGGTCAGGAGCGTTCGGCATCGGTGGGCGCGGTCGCGGGCCGTCCGGGCGCTTGTGCGCCGGTCGGGTTCACTGGCGGAGGTGCCTTGTCGAGCGCCGGCGCGGATGAGGACCCGAGCGCCCCCGGACCGGAACTGCCCGAACCGGTAGCCATCCCGGCCCTGATCTCATCCATCCGGGTCCGCCCGGCCACGTCGAGGGTCGAGCGCTGCACCTCAGCCATCCTGCCCTCGACGGAGTTCTCGATGAGCTCGGCCGAGCCGAGCGCGTTGGCGTAGCGGCGCTCGATCTTCTCCCGGACCTCCTCCAGCGACGGGGTGTTGCCGGGAGCGGCCATGCTGCTGATCTGTCGAAGGGAGGAGGAGACCTGCTCCTGCATCTTGGCCTGCTCCAGCTGACTGAGCAGCTTGGTCCGCTCGGCGAGGCGCTGCTGCAGCATCATCGCGTTCTGCTCGACCGCCTTCTTCGCCTGGCCGGCGGCCTGCAGCGCCTGATCGTGCATGGTCTTCATGTCGGCCATGCCCTGCTCGGCGGCCACCAGTTGGGTGGCGAAGGACTCCGCTGCCCGCTCGTACTCCTGCGCCTTGGTCTCATCCCCACTCGCCCTGGCCTGATCGGCGAGAGTGAGCGCCTGGCGGGTCGAGGCCTGCAGCTTCTCCACGTCGCCGAGCTGGCGGTTGAGCTTCATCTCCAGCTGGCGCTGGTTGCCGATCACCTGGGCCGCCTGCTGCGACAGCGCCTGGTGCTGCCGCTGGGCGTCCTCGATCGCCTGCTGGATCTGGATCTTCGGGTCGGCCCGCTCGTCGATCTGGTTGGAGAAGGCAGCCATCATGTACTTCCAGAACTTGACGAACGGGTTGGCCATGGCCGGTGTCCTCCTCATCGGCGGCGCTGTCAGCGCCGGTCACCCGTCCATCGTCTCAGGTCCAGCAGGAGACTGGCGACCGGCCAGCGGGGATCGACCCGGGTCCGGCAGGCATAGCCGCGGCGGTCTACGCGGCGGCGGCGGACAGTACCGGGCCCGACTCGTGCACGGGGCCGGCCGGTGCGACCTGGGTCAGATCCGCGAGTCGCAGCATGAGACTGACCTCGTCGAGGATCTCAGCCAGCTCGACGCCGAGCGCGTCACAGATCGACGACAGCAGCTCGGAGGACGCCTCCTTCTGGCCCCGCTCCACCTCGGACAGGTAGCCCAGGCTGACCCGGGCCTGCCCCGACACCTCGCGCAGGGTGCGCTCCTGGCCGAGCCGACGGGAACGCAGGGTTTCGCCGAGTACCTGACGCAACAGTGGCATGCCCTGCCCCCTTCCGCTCTCTCGTTGCCCGACACGTTACCCCGGCTCGCCGACACCCGACCCGCTAGCGGGCGGCTGTCCGCCGACGGCGTAACACCGCGTCCGACACCGCGTCCGACACCGTGGGCAAACACGGTGGGCCGCGACGCTCTACCTCAGAAACACCGCCACCAGGCGCCGGATTCCGCCCGATCGCGCCGCGTCAGCGACCCGGCCGGGCCTTCGGGTCATGCCGGGCGGCCCGTGCCAGTCGCTTTTGCCGCGCCCGGTCGCTGGTCTGGCGCAGCGTCACCGCCCTGGCCACGTAATCCAACCCCGTGACGACGGTCAGCACGACCGCGACCGCCATCACCCACCAGCGCACCGACCCGAGGAAACCGCTCAGCGGCAGGATGTACAGGCCGATCGCGATGGCCTGCACGAGGATCTTGAGCTTTCCGCCGCGACTGGCCGGGATCACACCGTGCCGGATGACCCAGAACCGCAGCAGGGTCACCGCGACCTCCCGGCCGAGGATGACAACCGTGACCCACCAGGGCAGCTCCCCGAGCACCGAGAGCCCGACCAACGCCGTACCGGTGAGCGCCTTGTCCGCGATCGGGTCAGCGAGCTTGCCGAAGTTCGTGACCAGACCGCGTCTGCGCGCGATCTCGCCGTCGAAGTGATCGGTGACGATGGCCACCGCGAAGATCGCCCAGGCCAAGGCTCGTGCCCCGTCGTCGTTGCCGTCGGCGTACAGCAGCGTCACCGCGAAGAGCGGAACGAGGGCCATCCGCATCATCGTCAGAGCGTTGGCGACGTTGAGGATCTTGACCGTCTGCTGCGGGACCCCCGCCGGATCCGGTACAAGCCCGCTCACGATGCCGCCGCGATCGCCAACGGCACGGCCACCAGGTCCACGCCGTCACTCGCCTCGACGCGGGCCGGGACGATGTCACCGATCCGCAGCCTCCGGTTTCCGCGCAGCGTCGTCGTACCGTCCACTTCCGGCGCTTGGTGCGCCGCGCGGCCCTCTCCCTCGGTCGTCTCGACGAGTACGTCGACCGTCCCGCCGATCCGTTCCTCCGCGCGCTGCGCGGTCAGCTCCTCGGCCAGCGCGCTGACCCGCTCGACGCGTTCGCGGATGGTGTCGGGGTCGAGCTTGCCGTCGTACGACGCCGCCTCGGTCCCGTCCTCGTCGGAGTAGCCGAACACGCCCACGGCGTCCAGCCGGGCCTCGACCAGGAAGCGTTCGAGTTCCCGCACGTCCTCCTCCGTCTCGCCGGGAAAGCCGACGATGACGTTCGAGCGCGCCCCCGCCTCGGGGGCCAGTTCGCGGATGGCGTCGAGCAGCGCGACGAAGCGTTCCCGCGAACCGAACCTCCGCATCCGGCGGAGCAGCGGCTCGCTGGCGTGCTGGAATGACAGATCGAAGTACGGCGTCACGCCCGGCGTCTGTGCGATCACCCGGACCAGGCCGGGTCGCAGCTCAGCCGGTTGCAGGTAGGCCACCCGGACCCGATCGATGCCCTGCACAGCGGCGAGCTCGGGCAGCAGTGTCTCCAGCAGGTGCAGATCGCCGAGGTCCTTGCCGTAGGACGTGGAGTTCTCGCTGACGAGGACCAGCTCGCGCACGCCCTGGTCGGCCAGCCACCGGGCTTCGGCCAGCACGTCCGCGGGCCGCCGCGAGACGAAGGCCCCCCGGAAGGAGGGAATGGCGCAGAACGCGCACCTACGATCGCAGCCGCTGGCCAGCTTGAGCGGCGCCACCGGTCCACCGTCGAGGCGCCGCCGCAGGATTCGTGGGCCGGACGCCGGCGCCACGCCCTCGGGAAGGTCGCTCCCGCCGTGCCCCGGCACGGACCGCGCGGACGAGGACCGGTCCGACGGTGTCAGCGGCAGCAGCCGGCGACGGTCCGCGGGGACGTGCGAGGCCACCGGACGGCCGGCCACGATGTCGTCGAGGCGGGCACCGAGCGCCGGGTAGTGGTCGAAGCCGAGGACGGCGTCGGCCTCGGGCAGCGATGCGGCCAGCTCGGCGCCGTACCGCTCCGCGAGGCAGCCCACCGCCACGACCTTCGCGGTGCCGTCGGCCGCTGCCAGCACCGTGTCGATCGAGTCCTTCTTCGCGCTCTCGACGAAACCGCAGGTGTTGACCACGACGGCATCGGCCGGCTCACCCTCCGCGACCAGCGTCCATCCGTCCGCGCTCAGCCGACCGGCCAGTTCCTCGGAGTCCACGTCGTTGCGGGCGCAGCCGAGGGTGACCAGGGCGACTCTGCGGCGGAAGGGAGGTGGCACCTCCGTAGCCTAGTGCGGTTGCGGCCAGCGCCACTTTGCCTGTCGGGTGGTCACGTACGGCGCCAAAATGTCCGGTTTGCGGGGCCACCGGATAGGCAAAGTCCGCCGGGTCAGGAGCCACGCATGCTGAGCAGGACCGCGTCCAACTCATCCGGCTTGACGAGCACATCCCGAGCCTTTGATCCCTCCGACGGGCCGACAATCCCCCGACTCTCCATCAGGTCCATGAGCCGACCCGCCTTGGCGAAGCCGACGCGCAGCTTGCGCTGCAGCATCGACGTCGACCCGAACTGTGTGGTGATCACAAGTTCGGCGGCCTGACACAGCTCCTCCAGATCACCACCGATGTCCTCGTAGATCTCCCGCTTCGCTGCCTTGCTGGCCTCGAGGACTCCCTCGCGGTACTCCGGCTCCTGCTGGTCCTTGCAGAACGCGACGATCGCCTCGATCTCGGCGTCGGAGACAAAGGCGCCCTGCACCCGCACCGGCTTGGCCGCGCCGATCGGCAGGAACAGCGCGTCCCCCATCCCGATCAGCTTCTCCGCGCCGGGCTGGTCCAGGATCACCCGGCTGTCGGTGAGGCTCGAGGTGGAGAACGCCAACCGGCTCGGCACGTTGGCCTTGATCAGCCCGGTGACGACGTCCACGCTCGGCCGCTGAGTCGCCAGCACAAGGTGGATGCCGGCCGCCCGCGCCTTTTGGGTGATCCGGACGATGCAGTCCTCGACGTCGCGCGGCGCGACCATCATCAGGTCGGCCAGCTCGTCGACGACGCACAGGATGTAGGGGTACGGCGTGTAGATCCGCTCGCTGGCCGGTGGCGCGACGATCTGGCCGCGGGTCACCTTCCGGTTGAAGTCGTCGATGTGCCGTACGCCGGAGGCTCGCATGTCCTCGTAGCGGTGCTCCATCTCCTCGACCAGCCAGACCAGGGCTGTCGCTGCCTTCTTCGGGTCGGTGATGATCGGCGTGATGAGGTGGGGAATCCCCTCGTACGGCGTGAGTTCGACCATCTTCGGGTCGATCAGGATCATCCGCATCTGCTCCGGCGTCGCCCGCAGCAACAGCGAGGCGAGAAGCGAGTTGATGCAGACCGACTTGCCGGCACCGGTGGCGCCGGCGACGAGCAGGTGCGGCATCTTGGCCAGGTTCGCGCAGATGTACCCGCCTTCGATGTCCTTGCCGAGGCCCACCAGCAACGGGTGGTGATCGCTCGTGGCCACCGACGACCGCAACACATCGCCGAGGCTGACCCGCTCCCGGTCGGTGTTCGGGACCTCGATACCGACCGCCGACTTGCCGGGGATCGGGGCGAGGATGCGGATGTTGTCGTTGGCGACGGCGTAGGCGATGTTGCGGGTGAGGTTGGTGATCTTTTCGACCTTGACCGCCGGACCCAGTTCGACCTCGTACCGGGTGACGGTGGGGCCGCGGGTGAACCCGGTGACCGCTGCGTCGACGGCGAACTGCTCCAGCACACTGCTGATCGCCTCGATCGTGGTGTCGTTGGCCCGGCTGCGGGCCCGGTGCGGGGTGCCCGGTTTGAGCACACTGGCCGGTGGCAGCCGGTAACTGCCCTCCGGCATCGCCAACGAGAGCTGCTCCGGCTTGGCGATCGGCGGCTTGGGCTGCCCGCCTTCGGCAGCCGGCGTGGGCTCCTCCCCTGGCTCCCCCGTCTCGCTCGACACCTCGGCTGGTTCACCGTGCTCGCCTTCGGCGAGACCGGCATGCACGGCGAGGCTGGCCTGCCGACGGCGAGACGGCCGGCGCAACCTCAGCGCGCCCAGGCTGCCCTCGGCGGCGGCGATCGGATCGGAGCTGGGATCCATGGTGGTCTGTCCCAGGCCCCGTGCATCGTTGGGGCGCCGGAACAGCCGCCGGCCGAGCCCGGCCAGCCGCTGGGGTAGCTGATGCACGGGCGTCGCCGTGACGACGAGGACGCCGAAAAGTCCTACCAGCACCAGCAGGGCGGAACCGACGTACGGGCCGACACCGCTCTCGAACGGCCCGGCGGCGACCGCCCCGAACACCCCGGCGGCGGCGTCCCGACCCGACGGCGTGGTCGGCGAATCCTGCGCGATGTGTGCGACGCCGAGGATCGGCAGGGCGATGCACAGCCACCCGATGACGAGCCGGCCGCGGGCCTGGCCGTCCCCAGGGTGCCGCAGCAGCCGCACCGCACTGGCGGCCAAAACCAGCGGGAGAAAGGCGACGACGCCGCCGATCGCCCACAAGGACACAGTGCGCACCGCCGTTCCGACCGGGCCGGCGCCGCCGCTCCACACGGCGACCGAGACGACGATGGCCAGGCCCAGCAGCGCGAGTCCGAGCCCGTCGCTGCGCTGTTGCCGGTCGATGTCGCGGGCACTGGCCGCGCTTCGGCCGATCGCGCGGACCGCCGAGCCGACGCCCCTGGCGGCGAGCAGCCACAGGCCGGCCAGCATCCGCCAGATCGAGCGGCCGAGCACGGCGAGCGGCCCCGGGCCGCTGCGCCCGGCCGGCTTTCGTCCCGCCGGCTTTCGTCCCGCCGGCTTGCGTCCGGCCGGCTTGCGGGTGGTGGCCCCTTTGCTGGTGGCTGGCCTGCGGGTGGAGCCCGCACGGGCGGTGCTCGGACGAGGCTCAGAAGGACGAGGCTCAGAACCCCTCTGCGGGGACGGACGCGTGCCGGCGGATGCGCTCCCGCGACCAGCGGTCGACGGGCTGCGGGTACTCATGACAGCCACGCTAGCTGCCCAGGGGTCACATCCGCCTCAGCAGTCCCAGGCGTGTCTGTCTCAGCTGCTCACCGGGAGCACCCCGGAGCGCCCGGAGCACCGGAGACCGGGCAGATGCGCTAGACCTCGAGGACGGTGGGCAGGATCATCGGACGGCGACGGTAGGTGTCGGCCACCCACTTGCCGGCGACCCGGCGTACGGCCTGCGCCAGCCGGTGGGCGTCGGTGACGCCGTCCTCGAGTTGACGGGCCAGTTCCTTCTCGACCAGCGGAAGCAGGTCGTCGAAAGCGCCCGGTGAATCGGAGAAGCCACGGGTGGAGACGTGCGGCTCGCGGACCACGGTCCGCGTCGACGGCTCGATCACGATGGTGATGGCCAGGAAGCCCTCCTCCCCGAGCACCCGGCGGTCGCGCAGCGACTCCTCCCCCACGTCACCGACCACGTTGCCGTCGACGTACACCAGGCCGCACTCGACCTTGCCGGTGATCCGCGCCAGCCCGTCGACGAGGTCGACCACGACGCCGTCCTCGGCCAGGATGACCCGATCGGCCGGTACGCCGGTGAGTTCGGCCAGCCGCCCGTGCGCCCGCAGATGCCGCCATTCGCCGTGCACCGGCATGACGTTGCTCGGCCGGGTGGCGTTGAGGAGGTAGAGCAGCTCGCCGGCGGGGGCGTGACCGGAGACGTGCACCGACGCGATCCCGCCGTGGACGACGGTGGCGCCGAGGCGGGCCAGCGCGTTGATCACCCGGAAGACGGCGGTCTCGTTGCCGGGCACCAGGCTGGAGGCGAGGATCACGACGTCGCCCGGGTCGACCCGGATCTGGTGGTGGGTGCCCTTCGCCATCCGGGACAGCGCTGACATGGGCTCCCCCTGCGAGCCGGTGCTGAGCAGGACGACCTGCGTGGGCGGCATCGCCGCCGCCTCGTCCATGCCCACCATGAGTCCGGCCGGGATCCTGAGCAGGCCGAGATCGCTCGCGACCCCCATGTTGCGCACCATCGACCGCCCGACGAAGGCGACCTTGCGACGGTGCCGGGCCGCGACGTCGAGCACCTGCTGGACGCGGTGGACGTGAGAGGCGAAGCAGGACACGATCACCCGCCGGCCCGCCTCGCGGAAGATCCCGTCGAGGACGGGGCCGATCTCCCGCTCCGCGGTGACGAAGCCGGGGATCTCGGCGTTCGTCGAGTCCGTCAGCAGCAGGTCGATACCCTCGGCGCCGAGCCGGGCGAAGCCGCCGAGATCGGTCAGCCGACCGTCCAGCGGGACCTGGTCCATCTTGAAGTCACCCGTGTGCAGCGCGAGTCCCGCCGGCGTCCTGATCGCGACGGCCATGGCGTCGGGGATGGAGTGGTTCACCGCGAAGAACTCGCAGTTGAAGATGCCCAGCGGTACGTGCTCGCGCTCGACGACCACCTGGGTGACCGGCTTGATCCGATGCTCGCGCAGCTTCGCCTCGATCAACGCGACCGTGAAGCGTGAGCCGACGATCGGGATGTCCGCACGCAGGCGCAGCAGGTACGGGACGGCACCGATGTGGTCCTCGTGGCCGTGGGTGAGGATCAGCGCGACGACGTCGGTGAGGCGGTCCTCGATGTGCGCGAAGTCCGGCAGGATCACGTCGACTCCGGGCTGGTCCTCCTCCGGGAAGAGCACCCCGCAGTCCACGATCAGCAGCTGACCGGCGTACTCGAAGACGGTCATGTTGCGGCCGATCTCCCCGAGGCCGCCGAGGGCGATGACGCGCAGACCGTTGTCCGGCAGCGCAGGAGGCAAGCCCAGGTCCGGTGCCGGCCCGCCCTTCACCAGGACACCCCGCCGGCCCGCAGATCCTCCTGCAGTCGGGCGATCTGTGCTTCGGTGGCGTCGACGAGGGGGGCGCGGACAGGGCCACCCGGCAGACCGAGCAGGGCGAGCGTCGCCTTGGTGAGAATGACGCCCTGAGTGCGGAAGGTGCCGGTGTAGACCGGCAGCAGTCCACTGTGCACAGTTGCGGCGTGGCCGGTGTCGCCCTTGTCGTAGGCGTCGAGCATCTCCCGCAGCCGGGTACCGACGACGTGCCCGACGACGCTGACGACGCCCACGGCCCCGACGGAGATCATCGGCAGGTTCAGCATGTCCTCGCCGCAGTAGTAGGCGAGGTCGGTGCGCGCCATCGTCCATGACAGCGCACCCAGGTCGCCCTTGGCGTCCTTGACCGCGACGATCCGCGGGTGCGCTGCGAGACGCACCAACGTCTCGACCTCAAGAGGTACGCCGGTGCGCACCGGGATGTCGTAGAGCATGACCGGCAGGTCGGTGGCGTCGGCAACGGTCTGGAAGTGCTGGACCAGACCCTCCTGCGGAGGGCGGCTGTAGTACGGCGTGACGACGAGCAGGCCATGCGCGCCGACTCGGGCGGCCTGCCGGGCGAGGTGTGCGGTGTGGGCGGTGTCGTTGGTGCCGACGCCGGCGAGGACGGTGGCCCGGTCGCCCACGGCCTCCAGCACCGCGGTTAGCAGCCGCTGCTTCTCCTCGTCGCTGGTGGTCGGCGATTCCCCCGTCGTACCGGACAAGACCAGGCCATCGCAGCCGCCGTCATCGATCAGGTGCGTCGCCAGCCGTTGCGCTCCGGCGACGTCGAGAGTTCCGTCCGCCGTGAAGGGGGTGACCATCGCCGTGAGCACCCGCCCGAACGGTCTAACCGGGCTCATGTCACGGCTTTGGGGACGAGGGGCTCATTGTCGGAACAGTACCGCTCGTAAACGCAAGAAGCCCCACACCGCGCCAGTCGGGGGTCCGGTACGGGGTGGGGCGGGTGGAGTGTATAGCCATACTCCTCGGAAAGGTAATCATCGCCTGACGTGTCTCAGCCTTCGGCGACAAGCGGGCTCGAGGCGACCTCCGTGCCGTCCGGCAACGCGCTGATCTCGAAGTCGGCGAACACGTTCGCGGCCACCCGCTGCAGCTCGCGCAGGCACGCCACGGCGCATTCACGGATCTCCACGTCGGCGTGCTCGGTGGCCCGCATCGCTATGAAGTGCCGCCAGGCTCGGTAGTTACCGGTGACGACGATCCGGGTCTCGGTGGCGTTGGGTAGGACCGAGCGGGCGGCCTGTCTGGCCTGCTTGCGGCGCAAGGTGGCGTTGTCGACGTCGGCGAACCGCTTCTCCAGCCCCTCCAACAGCTCGGTGTACGCCGTCTGCGCCGCGTGAGTGGCGACGAGGAACTTCTCGTGCAGCTCGCGGTCCTCCGCGATCACCGCCGGCTCGACCATCGCGGCGTCCCGCTCGGGGACGTAGCGCTGGGAGAGCTGGCTGAAGGAGAAGTGCCGGTGCCGGATCAGCTCGTGGGTCAGTGACCTGGACACACCGGTCAGGTAGACGGTGACGCTGCCGTGCTCCAGCACCGACAGATGGCCGACGTCGAGGATGTGCCGCAGGTAGCCGGCGTTCGTTGCAGTCGCGGGATTGGGCTTCGTCCAGGACTGGTAGCAGGCCCGGCCGGCGAACTCCGCCAGCGCCTGCCCGCCGTCGGCGTCGGTCTCCCACGGGATCTCGGGCGGGGCGGTGAACTGCGTCTGGGCGATGACCTGAACCTGCAGCTGGACGATCTCGGACACGGTGGACTCCGGGGCTTCGCGGACGCCGCCACGGGGAACGGGCGGTGCGCCGACTGTACCGGCGGGCCGGGACCGGACCCGATCGGCACGCCGTCGTGCCGACTGACATCATCTAGACGCAGAGAGACATCGTAATGACGGCTTGATTGACGTCAGTTTTGATGTCATAGTGACGTCATGGAGCTCACACCGTACGTCGAGGCGTTGCGGCACGACCTGCTCGCTGCCGCAGGGGCCGGCACCGAGCAGACCCGCGAAACCGCCCGGCTGCTGGCCGCCAGCCTGGACCCCTCCACCCGGCTGTGCCTAGTTGACGCACTGTCCGCGCTGGCTGCCGAGGTGACCACCGCGTGGGACGGCGGGTCGGTCGAGATCCGGATGCACGGCCGCGAGCCGCACGTCGTCGTCACCGCCGCGGAGCCCTTCGCGGCCCCGCCCGCCCCGCCGCCTCCGCCCCCGCCGGGAGCAGGCGGGCCGGGAGACGAGGACCACGAGGACGGGACGGCCGCCCGGATCACGCTGCGGCTGCCCGAGGCTCTCAAGACCCGGGCCGAGCGCGCCGCCGCCACCGAAGGCCTGTCGGTCAACGCCTGGCTCATCCGCGCCATCGCTGCCGCGGTGCAGCCGGGGGGTGCGCCGACGTCGCAACAGCACATTGGGCGCCGGATGACCGGCTATGCGCGCAGCTGACCCCCTCACCCCCAGCCAGCGAAACCCCCGACCACGATCAGAGGAGACCCCATGCCTGCCCGGACCTACACCTTCACCACGCCGCAACCGCTGACGCTGCGGGTGCGCAATCCGGCCGGCGAGGTGGAGATCACCGCCGCCGAGACCGCCGAGACCACCGTCGAGGTGATCCCCCGCGGGGGTTCCGGCAAGGACGGCGCCGAGCACACCCGGGTCGAGCTGTCCGGTGACGGCACCCGGCTCGACGTCGAGGCGCCCGAACGACGCTTCGGTTCGGCCGGTCGGTTAACGATGATCATCCGGCTACCGGTCGGGTCCACCGTCGACGTGCGCACCGCGTCGGCCGACGTCACCTGCCGGGGATCGCTCGGCGGACTCGAGGCGGCAACCGCCAGCGGCGATGTCGGCGCTGACCGGGTCGACGGTGACGTGACGATCAGCAGCGCCAGCGGCGACGTTGCCCTCGGGGCCGTCACGGGGTCGGTCGAGTGCAAGACCGCCTCTGGAAACATGCGAGCGGTCAGTGTCGAGGGTGGCTGCCGCACGACCTCGGCCTCCGGTGATGTTCTCGTCGGCAGTTGCGGCGGCGACGTCCTCGCGCGGACCGCCTCCGGTGACATTCACCTCCGGCAGGCCGAACGCGGCAGCGTCGACGTCACGACGATGTCCGGCGACGTCAAGGTCGGCGTACGCCGGGGCACGATGGTGTGGCTCGACCTCTCGACGCTGTCCGGGCGGACCCGCTCCGACCTCGAGCACCAGGACGACGCTCCCGGCGGCGACGGCGAGGTGCTGTCGATCAGTGTCCGCACCAAGAGCGGCAACATCACACTCTCCCCGAGCACTGCCGCCGCGCTCTGACCCCGGCGAAACCCACACTCAGCTCACGAGAAGGAGATCCACCATGACCAGCTTCGACGGCGACCTCGCCAACGCCCACCTGCGCGACCTGCACCACGATGCCCAAGCCGACGCTCGGGCGCGTCGGGTGCGCAGCGCCCGGCGCTGGCACAGACGGGCGCAGCGCGCCGCCCAGCGGGCCCACCAGGCCGAGTCACAGATCCGCTGACCCGAACGCGAACCTCCCCGCGGGGCGCCGTGCGCATTGGCTCGCTCGGCGCTCGCTCACGGGACCGAACGCAACACCGCTCGTAACGGACCGGCCAGATCGCCCCGTTCGGCTGCCCAGACCCGCTCCAGTCCCAGCCATTCGGCCATGACGCGCAGCTCGGCGGCCAACTCGGCGCAGAGCTCACGCGGATCGATCGCCGGCTCGGCGAACGCCGCCTGCACCCGTAGGATGCCGGCTTGGCGGTCGGCTTTCAGATCCACCCGGGCGACGAGCCGGTCGCCCAGCAGGAACGGCAATACGTAATATCCGTGCACCCGCTTCGCCGCAGGGGTGTAGATCTCCAGCCGGAAACGGAAGTCGAACAGCTGCTCGGTCCGGCCACGTTCCCAGATCAACGAGTCGAACGGCGAGAGCAGCGCCCGGGCCCGGATCCACCGCGGTATCCGTGCGTCACGGTGCAGATAGGCCTGCTGCCGCCACCCCGGCACCTGCACTGGGACGAGTTCGCCCTCCTCGACGAGTTCTCTGATCCGCTCACGGCAGTCCTCCACCCGCAGCCGGAAGTAGTCCCGCAGGTCCCGCTCGGTCGCCACCCCGTGGCTCCGCGCCGCGACGCGGACCAACTCGCGCTGCGCGTCCTCACGGGCGGGCGTCGGGGCAGCGAGGATCGCGGGCGGGATGACCCGATCGGTCACGTCGTAGAGCCGCTCGAAGCCGGCGGTCCGTCTGGCCGTGCTCACCGCCCCGATGAAGAAGAGCCACTCCATCGCGACCTTGCCCTCGTGCCAGTTCCACATCGAGCCCGGCCGGATCGGACGGTCCACGGCCACAGCGGCCGCGGTGAGCGGTCCGCGCTCCTGCACCTGCGCGAGGACGTCCTCGATGAAACCGGGCTTGTCCCGGGCCAGATGCTGCATCGAGCCCCATGCCTCGTGCTCGGCTCGGGCCATCCGCCAGCGCAGGTGCCGGTGTAGCCGGATCGGGACGAACGATGCCTCGTGCGCCCAGTACTCGAACAACTCCCGGCGCTGGTAGGCCAACTCGTCCAGCTGCCGGCGCGAGTAGGCCCCGAGCCGGGAGAAGACGGGCAGGTAGTGCGATCGGGACAGCACGTTGACCGAGTCGATCTGCAGCAGTCCCACCCGGTCGACCACCCGCCGCAGATGCCGCACGTCGACAGCCCCGGCGGGCCGTGGATCGGCGAAGCCCTGTGCGGCCAGGGCGACCCGGCGCGCAGCTGCGGCGCTCAGCAGGACAGGTGAGGTGGGCACGGCTCGCGATGATGCCAGCGGCCACCGACAGCGCTCGCCCGGCCTGAGGCTCACCCGCGTGCGCAAAGTCCGGGATCGATGCGGATCGGACCAGAAAGCGGCCAGCGCCGTAGGGCGCGGCTTGTCAGACGGCGACGCCGGCGCGTGCCAGCACGCGGTCGACCAGCGTGTGCGCCCGCAAGCGGGCCTCGCGGGCGCGACATTGCGTCTCTTCGAGCAGCGCGGTCGGCTCGATGCCGAGCTGATCGAGGGAGTTGCGGTAGTGCTCCGCCCACACCCGCACGCTCGCGACCGTCGCCTCAGGGTGGAACTGCACCCCGAGGTGCCGGCCGTGAGCGAAGGCCTGGGCACTCACGGCGGTCCGCGCGACCGCTACGCTGCCCGGACCCGGCTCCATCACGTCGAGGTGCCACACCAGCCACGGGCCCGGCTCCACCACCTCGGTGTCCGAGGTCAACATCGGCAACCAGCCGATCTCCGGCCCACCGGTGGCCGGCCGCACGGAGCCGCCGAGGACACGGCAGAGCAGCTGGGCCCCGAAGCAGATGCCGAACACCGGCACCCCCGACTGCACCGCCCGCTCGATCAGCACCCACTCGCTGCGCAGGTACGACAGCGACTCGTCGGCCGCGGAGTCGTCGGACCCGAGAGGGACTATGAGGTCGAACTCGGCCGGGTCGGGTAGCCGCGGCGCCCTCGCCTCGACCACCTCAACGGTGGCCCCGAGCATCGCCAGCCGCTCTCCCACCAGGGCCGGCGGGCAGTCGTCCTGGTGCTGGACGAAGAGGACCCGCACTCGATCAGCTCCAGGGAAAAGGCGAATTGCTCGTGGGATGCAGCCGTCCGGTCTCGTAGCGGGAGAAGCGGAACGGCTCCAGCAGCGCGCTCGGTTCCCCGAGCAGCTCGCCCGCCACCAACTCGCCGACCCCGAGCATCTTGTAGCCGTGGTTGGAGTCGGCGATCACGTAGGCGTTCTGCCGGAAGACGTCGAAGACCGGGAAACTGTCCGGCGTGAACGCGCCGATCCCGCCCGAGGGCTCCCGCCGGTACAGCGGCCGCTTGCCCTCGAACCGCTTGTGGCAGTGCGCCAGCGCCGAGGTCCACATCCGGACGAAGTCCTCGCCGACGACGAACTCCGGGCTGTCCGGGCCGTACGGGTCGACCGCGACATCGGCCGCCGGCCGCGACACCGGCACCGGGGCCGCACCGCCCTGTACGCCGCCGAAGGAGAAGTCGGGCTTGTAGTAGATGCCCC
>JACCZY010000232.1 GCA_013695685.1 Geodermatophilaceae bacterium
GACTCGCCGAGCTGTTGACGCTCAACGACAGTGACGGCCTGCTGTTCAAGATGCGCGACGACCCGCGTATCACCGGTGTGGGCCGGATGTTGCGGCGCTACTCCCTCGATGAGCTACCGCAGCTGCTCAATGTGGTGGGCGGGCGGATGTCCATGGTGGGGCCACGTCCACCCTTGCCTGGCGAGGTGGAGAAGTATCTCCAGGACACGCACCGTCGCTTGACGGTCAAGCCGGGGATGACCGGCCTGTGGCAGGTCAGCGGCCGCTCCGACCTATCCTGGGAGGACTCGGTCCGACTGGACCTGCGCTACGTCGAGAACTGGTCGCTCACCTCGGACCTGGTGATCATGCTCAGGACCGTGTCCGCCGTCATGCGCTCGTCGGGCGCGTACTGATGGGGATATCACTCGGCGAGGACGCCTGGGGCTGGGCCGGGGCCAGCGACGATCCCCGCCAGCTCGGTCTACTGCGCTTCTTGGGCTACCGGCGGGCGTGGGTGTCGAACCAGCCGGCACTTCCTCCGAGCAGCCGGAACGGCACGCGCAGGACGGCACCCGCCCCACGCCTGGGCAGCAGTCCGCCGTCGCCGTAAAGCCTGTACCGGGCGAAGATCGGCCGGTACTTCGCCAGCGCCTGGCGACGGCTGAGCCAGCGGCCGGGAGCCTCCTCACCGAAGAGTCCGCTGGAGCCAAGGCTGAACGTCCATGGAACGTACTGGCCTTCGCGGGCAGGGGTCGGAGGTGTCTGCCGCCGAACTTTGTGCTGCGGGACCACCTTGAACTGTCGGTATCCGAGCCACTCCAGCAGGTCGAACT
The DNA here is from genome assembly GCA_013695685.1 of Geodermatophilaceae bacterium. Taxonomy (GTDB): domain Bacteria; phylum Actinomycetota; class Actinomycetes; order Mycobacteriales; family Geodermatophilaceae; genus JACCTY01. Next base: position 816 of record JACCZY010000232.1, read on the forward strand.
CATGCACGAGCCCGGCCCAGGAGACCTTTTCCGACTCGATCGACAGGTAGGTGGGGGGATGGGCTGGATCCAGGCCTTCGAGGCACAGCAGGTCCGCGCCCTCGATGTCGATCTTCAGGTAGTGCGGAACCCCGTGCCGCTCGAGCAGGTCGTTGAACCGGACCGCGGTAACCATGAGGCTGCTCATCGACGGTGACCCGAGGCGGTCGTTGCGCTCGGCCCACTCCGCTCGGATGGTCCCCCACTCCGAGGCGGGGTTGGCGTAGAACGGCACCTGGCCCGCGGCCTCGGCGATAGCGACGTTCTCTATCACCAGCTGGCCCGACTCCACGTAGTCGCGCAGCTCGTCGCCGGCCCGCCGAGCCAGGTCCGGCATCGCCTCCACTGCGACCACATCGAACCCTTTGGCCAGGTACAGCCGGGTGTCCTCCGCTCGATGCAACCCGACATCGAAAACGAGATTGCTCTTGGGCATGGGATCAGTCCCTGCTCTCGCTGCGATGCGGGGACGCCGGGAGTGGGCTGCCGCTCCGGCGGAGCCCGACGGCAAGGTAGACGTGGACGAGCAAAACACCGATGACGGACTCGTGCACCCGCCCCAAGTAGTCCAACACCACCGCGAAGCCGTCACCACTGCGGGCATCGGTGCCCAGGAGCACGACGGCGAGGGGTACGACGACGAGCATCGCGTACCAACCGTAGCGCCGTACGGCCGAGGTTGGCGCGCGCGGCTCCAGAATCGCCCGGTCGACGACGTCGAGAGCCAACGGCACGAGGAACAGCATGGCCATCGTCTCTGCCAGCAGAACGAACGGTGACTGCCGAGAGCCGAGTACGACACCGAGGACCACCGCAGCAGCGACGCCGGTTGAGATCGCCAGCGGCACCCACCGGCGCAGCGGCCGGGCCAGGGTCAGGTAGGGGAGGATCAACGCCAGCGCGATGAACGTTTCATTGAGGGTCTTCAGCTGACTGGGCAGCTCGCTGGCATACAGGCCCAGACCGATCGCGGCGCAGCCGAGTCCCGCGGCCAGCGCTATCCACCAGCGAAGCGGCTCACTCAGCCGCGGCCGTACTGCCTGGATCCAGGCGCAGACCACCAGGGCCAGGGTGTACCCCTCGCTGTTGTAGCCGAGTCGATTCGCCAGATCGGTCGGTAGCACGCGGTCCAGCAGCGTCGTCAAAATCAGGAACATGAGCAGCGCGAGGCCGCCGTAGAACACCACGCCCAGCAGCCGATGCTGCCAGGCGTGTGTCAACGAGGCCCGCGCCGGCCTTGCGGTGAGTGTCATCTGTTCCGGTCAGATTCCGTGACCGTGGCGATGCAGGGTCGCCAGGACCACCTCTGCCGGCAACAGCCGGACCACCACGGCCAGAGCGAGTACGCCGCGCGGCTCCCGCCACCGCCGGCGTAGCGACCGAGCGGCCCAGTGCATGCAGCGGCGGCGCTCGCCGAGTACGGCGTAGCCGAACGCGAGCTGCCCGTACACCCGGGCCGCACCAGCGCGGTCGGCGACGATGTCGGGGTGCCTTTGCAGCATCCATAGCAGCGAGCTGATCCTGGTCTGCCATTGCCTGGAGAAGTACGAACTCTGACCCCAGAGGACATCCACAAGCGGCTCGTCGACATGACCGATCGGCTGCCGGCGGGAGGCTCGCAGCAGCAGGTCCCAGTCCTCGTTCTGGCTGCCCGGGATCGTCTCGTCCAGCGTGCCGATTCCCGCGATCAGGGCTTCCCGGCGCAGCAGGAACGTGGAGGAGTGCAACATGGCCAGGCGTGAGGGCAGCAGCTCGCGGTAGAAGATTCGGTCGCGACCGGCCAGTCGCGGCGACCGGCGGCCGCCGAAGGACACCACGATGCCACAGGTGACCATCTCGGTCTCCGGCTCGGCTTGCAGACGCCGCACCTGGGCGGTGAGCTTGCTGGCCGCCCAGACGTCATCGTCGTCACAGAACGCTACCAACTCGGTGAGAAGCGTGTCGATGCCGGTATTCCGACCGCCTGCCAGGCCGGGCGTACGCACGTTGGTGACCACACGGATCCGTCGTTCTGAACTCTCGCGGGACAGGCTGTCATCGGGCTGCTCACCGTCGAAGACGACGACCACATCCAAGTGTCCAGGGTAGTCCTGGTCCCAGATCGCGGCCAGGGATCTGCGCAGCAGCTCGGGTCGATCCCTCGTGGGGATGACGACTCCGACGTCTGGCCAGGTGAGCGCCGGTGCGGTCACGTCGAGGCTCCCAATGGATACCCGTACCGCGAGAGCAGCGGGGCAGTGAGGGCGCTGATCATGCGCTGCTGACGTCGCGGCAACTGCCGTCTCCAGGCATCATCGCGGCGCACCTCGATGCGTCCGGTCCGAAAGCGCATCGGGTTGCCCGCCACGGTGTGCGACGCAGTCAGATCGGCATGGCCCGGCCCCAGAAAGTCCAGGTCGCTGCCGGCGATGGGCAGGTCCGCGAAGGCGGCGACCCGGCGTACCGCTGCTATCGGGTCCGCTACGAAGTCCTCGTAGCGCAGCAGCAGCCTCGGTGTCCCTAGCCTGCCGAGGACGGCGAGGGAGGCGTTGTTCGCATTCCAGAGCAACGCCGAGCGGACCGGGGAGTACCGCGTCATCTGCTGCCGCCCGGCGGCGGACTCCGGTCGGGACATGTCCTTCGTCCAGGAGTACGCCACGCCGCGACTGTCCCGTACGACGTGCACGACGCGGAGATCGATGTCCCTGTGGTGGCGGAGGCAGAAGGCCAGCGACGAGTGCTTGCTGGAGTCGACGACGATCGAGGTGCCCGACTCGTCGAGGAGGGCCGCGTAGACGTTGCGGTACGCCCTCAGGTAGGCCGCAAGTTCGCGGCGGCGGGGATGAAGGTCGGTGGGGGCCATGAGCTGGGGGAGGTAACGCGCGCGGTCCACCCGCGACCGCAGCTCGAGCATCCCTCGGCCGAGGGGCCGAGTCCATCCTGATGACCCGAACGCCCGGTGGCCAACGGCGGTCCAGAAGCCACAGCCACTGAACGGCGTACCGCACCCGCATCGCTCGTCGTCGAGGATGCCCCACCGCCATAGGTGGATCAGCTCACCGGCCGAGCAGACGCCCGGAAGTTCGCCCAGCACCCGCTCGATCAGGGTGGTCCCGCTCCGGCCGAGGCCGCCGAGATAGATGACTCGGGAGGCTGTCACGTTCGCCGGAGTCTCCCCTCGCCGC
>JACCZY010000245.1 GCA_013695685.1 Geodermatophilaceae bacterium
TGTAGAAACCGACCCACTCGTCCATCCGGCCGAGTTCCACGTTGCCGACACAGTGGTCGACGGCCTGGAAGTACCGGCGCGGGGCATCGGCCGGGCGTTCGATGAGCGGCTGCGCCTCGACGTACCCGGGCAGATAGGGGCCGGTGTAGCGGGAGCGGTCGACGAGGGTGTGCCGGGTCTGGCCGTACGTCGCGATGGCCGCGAGCACCACCGTCCCGTGCTCGTCACTCAGCTCGTGTGCCTCCGTCAGCACGGTCGCGCCCTGCGCGCGGGCGTACTCCACCGCTCGCGGAACGTCGGGGATCTCCAAGGCCAGGTCGAGAACGCCGTCCCCGTGCTCGGCGACGTGCCGCGCGAGGTCAGTCCCGGCGGTGACGGCTCCGGTCAGGACGAAGCGAGCCGAACCGGAGCGCAGCACGTACGACGCCTGCTCCCGGGAACCGGTTTCCGGCCCCGAGTAGGCGACCAGGGTCATGCCGAAGGCCGAGGAGTAGTAGTGCGCGGCCTGCTTGGCGTTGCCGACGGCGAACACCACAGCATCCATCCCCCTGACCGGGAACGGATCGTCGAGCGGATCGTGGGCGACCGCCCCGACCAGCACGTCGACATCGGGGGCGGGGGGCTCAGTCAGAATGTCGGTCATTCAGCCACTGTTCACGCACCCGGACACCTTGTGCAACCGCCGGGATGTGATCTAGACAATATGTCTAAGCTCGACCCGGTGCAGATCCCTCATGTAGACAGTTTGGACACCCGGCTGCTGATGTTGCTCGCAGTCGAGCCACGGATAGGCGTCCTGGAGTGCTCGCGGCGGCTGGGAGTGGCTCGGGGCACCGTGCAGGCGCGGCTGGACCGGCTGCAGCGGACCGGAGTCATCCGCGGCTTCGGTCCGGACGTCGACCCGGTCGCTCTCGGGTACGCCGTCACCGCCTTCGCCACCCTGCAGATCCGGCAAGGTCGCGGGGCTGCCGTCGCCGGACGCCTGGACGCGATCCCGGAGGTGATCGAAGTGCACACCATCACCGGCGACGCGGACCTGCTCGCCCGCATCGTGGCGCGGTCGAACGCCGATCTGCAGCGGGTGATCGATGAGGTGGTCGCCGACGACGACATCGTGCGTACGTCGACGTACATCGCGCTGTCGGTGCACATTCCGTACCGCACCGGTCCGCTGCTCGAGCGGTTGCTGGTGGAGGGGGAGCGGCGACCTACCCGGTGAAGGGCGTCGCCTCGACGATGATCACGGTGATCTGTGCGCCGCTCGGGGCGGTGTACGTCACCGAGTCCCCGGGGACTCGACCTGTGATGGCCGTGCCCATGGCCGAGTCCGGGGAGTAGACGGTCAGGTCGGTCGTGGCGCCGATCTCGCGAGACCCCAGGAGGAAACGTTCGGTTTCCTCGTCGTCGTAGCGGATCGTCACGACCATGCCGGCCTCGACGACGCCGTCGTCGGCCGGCGCGTCGCCGACCTGAGCGTTGCGCAGCAGGTCCTGCAGCTGACGGATCCGGGCCTCCTGCTTGCCCTGCTCCTCCTTGGCCGCGTGGTAACCACCGTTCTCCTTGAGGTCGCCCTCTTCACGACGGGCGTTGATCTCGGCGGAGATGTGGGTGCGGCTCCCGATCAGGCTGTCGAGCTCGGCCTGCAGCCGGTCGTGCGCTTCCTGGGTCAGCCATGCAGCCGCTGTCTCGTGATCGGTGGTGGACACGGGTCACTCCTTCTGGTGGAAACCGAACCGGCCCGGCGCAACCGCCCCGGGCCATCCACCGAACGTAACACCCGGCAGCGTCCGGTGACTCTTGCCGAGGACGGGGTGTGCGCAGCGGGAATGTCGGGACCAGGGAGAATCCTTGACGAGACGTGAGGACCGGGCTCGGTGGTCGGGCCGGTGAGAAGACGAGGCGAGAACGGATGACCGGCACCCCCGGGAGCGAGCCTGCGCAGCGCCGGCTGATGGCCGTACACGCGCACCCGGACGACGAATCGAGCAAGGGCGCCGCGACGATGGCGCGCTATGTCCGAGAAGGTGTCGACGTCCTCGTCGTCACGTGCACCGGTGGTGAGCGCGGGTCGGTCCTGAATCCGGCCATGGACCGCCCGGAGGTGCTGGCGGACCTACCGGCGATCCGGGCGGCGGAGATGGAGGCGGCGCGGGAGATTCTCGGCGTACGCCAGGCTTGGCTCGGCTTTGTCGACTCGGGGCTACCCGAGGGCGAGCCGTTGCCGCCGCTGCCGGAGGGCTGCTTCGCGCTGCAGCCGCTGGAGGTGATCGCGGCGCCGCTGGTCCGATTGATTCGTGACTTCCGTCCGCATGTCGTCACGACGTACGACGAACGAGGCGGTTACCCCCATCCGGACCACATCCGTACCCACGAGGTGTCCGTCGAGGCCTTCGAGGCAGCGGGCGATCCCGACCGCTATCCCGGGACCGGCGACCCCTGGCAGCCGCTGAAGCTCTACTACCACATGACGTTCACCAAGCCGCGGCTCGTGGCGATGCACGACGCGATGCTCGCCAGGAAGCTGGACTCGCCGTACACCGACTGGTTGGGGAGCTGGGACGACAGCAAGGACATCTCGCACCGCGTCACGACCCGGGTGCCCTGCGCGGACTACTTCGAGTTGCGTGATCGGGCACTGATCGCCCACGCCACCCAGGTCGATCCGAGCGGACGCTGGTTCGCGCTTCCGCTGGATGTGCAGCGCGACACCTGGCCGACCGAGGACTACGAACTCGTCCGGTCGCTGGTCGAGCCGCTCGAGCCGGGCACCATCGAGGACGATCTGTTCACCGGCGTGGCGGCGAAGGTCGAGGCATGACCGTGCCGGCCGCCGTACTCGCGGCCGAGGAGGCGTACGAGGCGGGGCCGACGGGGCTCCTCGTCATCGTCTTGCTGGCGATCGGCATCTTCCTGCTGGGCAGATCCATGATCAAGCACGTACGCCGCGTTCCGCCCTCCTTCGACCCGCCGGAGGGGGACGGCCGAGTCGATCCGCCGGATGCGCGGACATCGGCCGAGCCGACCGAGGAGTCCGGGGAGGGCACCGCACGACCCGGTTAGGTCAGGCGGGTGGCGCCTGGCGAGGGGACAGCCGTGAACCTTGCCGGTACATCGAAACCCTTGGCCCGGAACGCATCCTCGACTGCCGCACCCACCTCGTCCTGGCGCGTGTGGTCGACCAGGGCGAGGACGCAGCCACCGAAGCCGCCGCCGGTCATCCGCGCTCCATAGGCTCCAGCGGCCAGGGCGCTTTCCACCGCGACGTCCAGCTGGGCGACGGTGACCTCGAAGTCGTCGCGGAGGGACGCGTGCGAGGCGGTCAACGCAGGCCCGATCGCATCCAGGTTCCGCCCCGACCGCAGCACTGCGACCACCTCGAGGACTCGCGCATTCTCTGTCACGACGTGCCGGACCCGACGGCGCGTCGTCTCCTCGGGAAGCCGTCGCAGCGTCGCCTCGAGGTCCTCCGCCGGCACATCGCGCAAGGCCGGTACGCCGAGCGTTCGGGCGGCGTCCCGGCAGGTCTGCCGCCGTTGTGCGTACTGCCCGTCGGCGAGTTGATGCGGCGCTCGGGTGTCCACCACCATCAGTGCCAGACCAGCAGCCGCCGGATCGAACTGCATGTGCTCGACGGCCAGTGAGCGGGTGTCCAGGAAGACGACGTGGCCGGCGCGGCCGTGGATGGAGGCCATCTGATCCATGACACCGGTGGGTGCGCCGACGAAGTCGTTCTCCGATCGGCGGACCAGCAGCGCCAGATCGGTGCCGCCGATGTCCGCACCGGCCAGGTCGGTCATCACGCGGGCCACCGCACATCCGAGCGCCGCGGAGGAGGACAGCCCGGCACCCACCGGAACGTCGGAGTCGACGAGCAGATCCACCTCCGGTACGGCGTACCCGCCGGTCCGCAGCGCCCAGGCGACACCGGCGACGTACGCCGCCCAGTCGGTGATGTCGGCGGGTTCGACGGTGGCGGTGCTGAACCGCGCGACCGTGGCTTGTTGCCGCGAGCGTGCGGTCGATGTCACGTCGGCCGGCGCGGCGGCCACCAGAACCCGGCGGTGCAGCGCCAGCGGCAACACGAACCCGTCGTTGTAGTCGGTGTGCTCACCGATCAGGTTGACCCGGCCGGGGGCGGCCCAGACGCCGTGGGGCGGGCGGCCGAAGGTACGGGCGAACTGAGCAGCGAGGTCGCGCCGAGGCTGGTCCGCCGGCGTCACGACGGGGGCGGGTTCAGGTCGCGCAGCCTGGCCGCGACGTCCTCGGGGACGACGTCGCTGATGAACACCCCCATGCCGGCCTCGGAGCCGGCCAGGTACTTGAGCTTGTCCGCCGCCCGCCGGATGG
>JACCZY010000202.1 GCA_013695685.1 Geodermatophilaceae bacterium
GTGTGATCACCGGAGCACCGACATGGAGCCCGGCTTCTACAAGACCAGTGACAGAAAAGGTTGCTGCTACGCCGTAAACGCGGACGCCAACGGCAACGGCAACAACCTCGAGAGCGACAACATCACCAGCGGCCCTGCAACAGTGACCGTGTCGGCAGGCGAATACTTCGAGACGGCTGGCTGCGCAGACTGGATTCTGCAGCCGTAAGAGGCCGTGCGGCAGTTCAGCAGGCACCCGGCGCCGCAGGGCCTACGTGCGGCGGTGGAATCTGACTTTGCCGGTGGGGAGGCGTGTCATGTCGTAGGCCTGGTCGTGTGCTTTGGTGTGGTGCCAGGGGCAGAGGAGTCGGCCCTGCTCGACGCTGGTTGCGCCGCCTTGGGACCAGGGTTTCTCGTGGTGCGCGTGGCACCAGCCGGGTGGACGGTCACAGTTCTCTGCGGTGCAGCCGCGGTCGCGGATGCCCAGGGCGATGCGTTGTGGCTGGTCGTGGAAGCGGCTGTTGCGGCCGAGGTCCAACACCTGGGACTTGCCGCCGAGAACGGCGGGGATGATCCCTGCCTCACATGCCAGACGGCGGGTCTGGCCGGCGGAGAGGTCCTCGCCGGTGTCGAGTCCTGCGGCGCCGAGACCGGACCGCAGCTGTTCCAAGGTCATCGTGACCACGACAATGGCGTTGAGCCCACCGGCCTTGGGCAGCCGCTTGGTCGGGAACCGTTCGATGAGCTCGCAGAACGCGCGGCCGAGGAGGTCGGCGTGCGGGATCTTCGTCCCGTCCGGGTGGACCCGACCCTGGTTGCCGGTCGCCCTTGGTGCGGTGATCGCGTGCAGCGCCTTCTTCAGCATCGCCGCGTGCAGGACCGGGATCTTGAACCGACCGGTGACGGAGCCGTCACCGTTGTCGAAGATCTTCAGATACGCCCGACGAGCCGCTTCGCGCTCCTGCTTCGCCAGCTTCTCCCCCTCCCGCTTCTCAGCGGCGTCGGGGTCGATCACCTCGAAGATCTTCCGGCCGAACACCCTGAGCGCTTTCGCGTCGTAGTCGGCAGCCAGCCCGATCAGATGCGCCTCCGCCCGGCCCCGGTCAACACTCGGAACCGTCTCGGGCAGGTCGGCGACCGCGTCCACGATCACCCGGGCCTGCGCCTCGTTGACCACACCACCCGCCAACGCCCGCCGCGTCGCGTCGTACCCGGCGTCCAAGGCCAGCGCGAGCCTCACATCCGCGTGCGCCCGCGGCCGCTCCTGCCGGGTCCGGTGCGCCAGCCACGCTGAGGTGGACGACGCAGCCTCATCCTTCCCGATGTCGTTGTTGTCCCCGGCTGCCAGCACCCGCAACCGCAGCTCAACCAGTCGCGCCTGCGCCACCGACAGCCCAACCAACGCAGTGCGCTGCTCCTCGGCAGTCATCGACCACGCCGGCGCCTCGGCGAGCCCGTCCAGCACAACGTTGACGCGCTCGGCGAATGAGGCGATGGTGTGCGCCGGGTTCACCGTCCCGCCGCTGTGATCCTGGTCGGTGCTCATGGCACAAACTCTAGACATCCGCAAGACCTGTTTGGGAACGAGGTTTCGAACCGTGGAAAGGTGGTGCGTCGCGCCGCTTGTGGACGAAATCTGGCCCGCCGGGAGCCAGCGCCGGTGTCGGTCTCGACAGGCTCGACCACCGGGACCGGGAGGGGTCGTCGACTACGTGCTGTGCCCCTCCTCGATCAGCCGGTCCAGCAGGGCCTGGGGCGACGACAGCCCGCCAGTGACGGTGTGGAGGCGAAGTGCGCGCGTCGCGACGCGACAGCCGGGGCGGCAGCAGGCGAAGCTGTACGCCGACTTTCTGGAAAAGATGACCGAGCAGCGACCGATGATCTGCTACACCGACGGCTACGTGCACTATGTCTGGGACGACCAGGCCGGCTATCCGCCGCGTGCGGTACAGGGGCTTCCTCATGAAAGACCAGCTCGCGCTCATGGTCCAGCGGCGGACGACGCGGCTGAGCCTGCGGACACCGTGACGACAAGAACATCGTGAAGCGGCACTACCAGCAGCGGGCGATCGACGATGCCTCCGAAGGCAGGTGCTCGTGGAAGGCGGCGCGGGCGACACCGCTGACATTGCGCGAGCGCGAGAGGAGTCCCACGGTTAAGCCCGGATCCACCGACGGGCGTGGTGATGGGACGCTCGGTGACGTGGGCGGCGTCTTGGTCATCGGTGGCGTGAGGTAGCGCCTGGCCTCGCTGCCAGGG
>JACCZY010000039.1 GCA_013695685.1 Geodermatophilaceae bacterium
TGCGCGTCGTTGACGACACGGGTTGCGACACGACACGGGTTGCGACGCTCAGTTCACGAACATCCCGCCGTTGACGTCGAGCGTTCTGACCGGTGATCCACCCGTCCTCTGCGGAAGCGAGGACACAGACCGCGGCTGCCACGTGGTCTGGTCCGCCAAGTCGACCCCGACGGGACCCTCCGATTTCCAGAGGTGTTGCGATCACCGCGCGAACCCAAGCATTGTGCAGTGCGACCAGATGGGCTTCCTGGCGGGCGGGGTTGAGCTTGGGCTGCTTTGCCGCGCAGCCGCCCTTTGGCCTTGGCCACCTTCATGCCCTCGCGGGTGCGCAGCCGGATCAGGTCCGATTCAATTATCTGGACAACCCGACCAGGTCAAGCGATGCCCATGGTTCGGCTTCAGTTCTTTCGGGCGCGGACCGCGAGGACGGTCGGAACGGGGGTGCCACCTTCGAATAGGCGGTCGGGCATGAGACCCGCGTCGATGAAGGCGTGCAGGAGGTTGGGCAGGGGCCAGTGTTTGGCACCGACCTTGTCGCGGACACCTTGATCGGTCCATGAGTCGGTCGTCCAGTTGCTGTCGAGGTAGCCCGGGCGGATGACGACGGCATTGGGGTCGGAGCGATCGACGAATCCGCCGCAGAAGCATGGGTGGACACCGACGTGGACGAACACGCCGCCAGGGTGAAGCACCCGCGCGGCCTCGCCGAGAACCCCGGGATATTGCGGCATGTCGGTGTGCGCCATGACCGTGATCACCGCCGGAAACGTCGATGACGCGAAGGGCAACCGGGTTGCGTCCGCTCGGGCCACCGGGAGTCTGCCACTTGCGTAGCGCAGCATGCCGGCCGATAGATCCACTCCGAACGGTGTCCAGCCTAGCTCCCGGACCAGCCCGGCCCACTCACCGGTGCCGCAGCCGATCTCGAGACACGGACCGCTTTCCGTGCCCAGCAGCGTGCGTAACGCGACATCGATGCCGAGCGGATGTTCGGACAAGCCGCGAGTCTGGGCTAGGAAAGCGTGCTCGTACCACTCTGCGATCTCGTCGTAGCTGGCGGTGGGGCTCACCTCCCGATCGTAAGCACACTGCGTCGGTCACGGCTCCGTCAGGATCGGTGGAGGTCCGTGAGCAGCTGCTCGATGCGGGCCTTGGTCGCCGTGTGCGGGACTGCGGATCTAACGGTGTTTCCGGCCTGACGCGACGACCTCGACCCGCTCGCGCCAGGCCGGCGCCCGGTCGGTCAGCCACTGCTGGAACGCCTGTTTGGAGCGGCCGGAGACCATATCCAGCAACCGGGCCGGGCAGGTGCCGTCGCGGATGCCGGTGAGGTCGATGATCACGGTGACGTACTTGTCGCCACGACGGGTGTGTCGCCACATGCTCGTCGACCCCGATCACCCGCACGCCGTCGAACCGGCCGGGATCGCCGATCAGGACCCCGCTGGCCCTCGGCCAGGACCGCGTCGTTGGCGGTGTTCCACGACACCCCGAGACCTTCGGCGACGCGGGCCACCGTCAGGTGCTGGCACACAACGCCTACCAGCGCCCACCGCAGACCCCGACGCGACAGCTTCGCCCGCGGCTCGGCCGCCCGGCGGGTGTCCTGGCGCCACACGTGTCCAAATCCGGTGCACCGGTAGCGGACAGCCTCGAGCCCCAGCTCGTCCAAACCGGCGAACGTAGTCAGGTCAGGACAAGCGAAGGTAGCGTCAGGCATGTCGAGGTCTTCCAGATGGGTGGCGTGAGAACCTCCATCTTGGGCAGGCCTCGACGCCACACACCCTCAACTGCGAAGAGCCACTTTATTCTCGGAACGCTGTGGGGTTCTGCCTACGGTCTGGCTGCCCGAGCGGGGCTGCGGGGGCCGAAGGCGGTCGCGGTTGTGTTTGGCGTCGCGTAGTCCGGAGACGTGCTGCTGAACACCGCGCTTGGGCTGTATCGGCCGTCGACGTGGTCCGGTCAGGACTGGGTTGTTGATGTACGACAAGCTGGTTCAGGCCACCGCCACTGGCGTGATCTACGACCACGTCCTTGCGCGGGACTGAGACGGAGTCTGGAACGCGACCAGGTCACTGCCCGACGGTGCCGAGTGTGAACGCCAGCAGGAAGCCGGCCACGGTCGCCAGCGCCACCCAGGACCCGCCGTCGCGATAGCGCGCGGAAACAACGTGGTGCTCAGCGCCGCCAGGACGGCCCCGCCGGCGAAGGCAAGGATCACCGAGAGCGTGGACTCGCAGACATCGGCGAACAGGAAAGCACCGGCGAGATTGCGATCGCGAGGACAGCGGCGGCAGCGAACCAGGTGCCGAGGGCAAACCGCACCGACCGGCCGTTGTCATACATGCTCCGGGCGCCGACCATGGCCTCGGGGACGTTCGAGATGAAGATGGCCAGCAGCGCCACGGAACCGCCGCAGGCGGCCAGTGTGGTTCCCAAAGCGAGGTTCTCCGGAATCCCGTCCAAGACGACCCCGGCCAGGAGGACCACGCCGGAGACGCTGCGCCCGGCCGCTTGGGCCCGCCGGTCGAGCAGCACCTCGGTGATGACGTACACGACCGAGCCTGCCGCCAACCCTGCCGCGGACGACCGGGCCGCCCTAAACGAGTGACTCCTCGAACAGTCCGAAGGCAAGCGCCGCGACAAGCCCACCGCTGGCGAATGCGAGCAGCGCGGCGAGCACGCGGGCCGGCGGCATCGATCGCATTCCCACGACCGCTCCGAGGACGAGCCCAGCCGAGGCCACCGTCGCGAACAGAACGGACTGCCCCACCTGCGCCTACCTCGCCTGAGGGAGCCGCGCCGTCAGGCTCCTTGGCCGAGGTTGCGCATGAGCCCGCCGTCCATGACGTAGGTGGCGCCGGTGACATAGTCGGCGTCGCCGGAGGCGAGAAACACCGCCAGCCGGGCGATCTCAGACGGCTGAGCTGCTCGTTTCCACGGGATGCTCCGCACCTGCTCCTCCAACAGGTCGGGGTCATCGATCGCTGCCTGGTTGAAGGGCGTGAGGACCATTCCGGGCGCCAGGTTGTTGACGTTGATCTTCAGCGGTGCCAGTTCCAGGGCAAGAGTTCGGGTCAACATCCGTACCGCGCCCTTGGAGCAGTCGTAGTCAGCGCCGCCGGCGTTGGGGACGTCCTCGTGCACCGAGGTCACGTTAATGATCTTGCCCTTGCCGCCGGCGGCGCTGCGCAGCTGCACAAACCGGCGGCAGCAGAAGAACGGCCCGTAGACGTTGGTGCGGATCGCCCGGTCCCAGATCTCGGTCGGCAGCTCGGCCACCGGCTTGCCGGAGGCATCCACTCCGGCGTTGTTCATCAGGATGTCCAACGTCCCGAAGCCCTCCACCGCCTCGTCGAACATCGACTCGACCTGCTTTTCGTCGCTGATATCCGCCTGTACGACGACGGCTCGTTGCCCAGCCGCCTC
>JACCZY010000095.1 GCA_013695685.1 Geodermatophilaceae bacterium
ATTCACCGGTCGGCAGCTCGCCTCGGCGGTCATCCGGCACTACTGGCCGGTGAGCCTGGTCGTGGCGGCTGCCAGTCGGACTGCGAGACCGGCGATCGCGGCCATCGCCGTGCTGGACGGCGTGGTCGGCTGGTGGCCGCACCGGCACCGGATACCGCTGTACGGCTTCATCCTCGTCCGCCGCCTCGACGACCTCTGCTACGGCGCCGGACTCTGGTGGGGGACCCTCCGGGCGCGCAATCCGCTGGCACTCCGCCCGAAACTGGGGCGGGGATAGGGTCCCGGCATGGCCTCGGACCGGGTGCGGGTCAGGACGGTCTGGTCCATGCTGCTCTTCACCCACGTGAGGAGCTCCGAGTTGTGGCCCGTCATCGGTGGCGTGGGCGGGAGTTTGTCGGCGCAACTCTTGTGCCCGCTGGCCCGGTCCGGTTGTCTGAGTACCAGGGGACGTAGCCCGATCAGGGTCACGTCTGGTGTGTTATGCCCCGATGGGGCCGTCGCTGGCAGTTGCCAGCTTTGAGCCCCGCTCGTTCCAAGCTATGTCCATGGAGGGCAAATGACCCGAATCACTGCAACCGTTGACGGGGTGGGCTACGACGACGACGTAGAGCCCCGGCTGCTGCTCGTGCACTACCTACGCGAACGCCTCGGCAAGGTCGGAACCGTCGTCGGGTGCGACACCAGCAACTGCGGCGCATGCACCGTGCTCTTGGACGGCGCGTCGGTGAAGAGCTGCACGGTCCTCGCCGTACAGGCCGACGAGTGCGAGATCACCACGATCGAGGGGTTGTCGACAGACGGGACGCTGCACCCGGTGCAGCAGGCCTTCCACGAGGCGCACGCCCTGCAGTGCGGCTTCTGCACCCCCGGCATGATCATGGCCACGGTCGACCTGCTCAACGAGAACGCGAACCCGAACGTCGAGGAGATCAAGGACGGCATCGAGGGCAACCTCTGCCGCTGCACCGGTTACCAGAACATCATCAAGGCAGTCCAAGCCGCTTCCGGCTCGATGAGCACAGCGGCCTCGGGTCAGGCTGCACACGTGGGAGGAGCCCAGTGACCGTCACCGAAGAGCGCGCTACCGGCGAGGTCGGCAAGGCCAGGCTGCGCAAGGAGGACGCCCGCCTGATCACCGGGCAGACCAACTGGACCGACAACATCGTCGTTCAGGGCCTGCTGCATCTGGCGATCCTGCGTAGCCCCATGGCGCACGCCAAGATCACCAACCTCAACGTCGAGGCGGCCAAGGGCCGGCCCGGCGTCATCGCCGTCTTCACGGGCAAGGACTTCGCCGAAGAGCAGGGCTCGATCCCGTGCGCATGGACGGTGACGCCGGACATGGTCAATCCCGGTCACCCGTCGATCGCGGTGGACGAGGTCAAGCACGTCGGTGAGGCCGTCGCGGTCGTCGTTGCGCGGGACAAGTACGCCGCGCAGGATGCCCTCGAGCACATCGACGTGGACTATGAGGCGCTGCCCGTCGTACTGGACATGGAGGCTGCCGTTGCCGACGGCGCCGACAAGGTGCACTCCCACACCGAGGGCAACCAGTCGTTCTCCTTTGTCTTCGACGCCGGCGATGCCGGCACCGGGGACCCGACCCAGGACGCCTTCGACAACGCTGAGGTCGTCGTCAGCCGGCGGTTCATCCAGCAGCGGGTGATCCCGGCCTTCATGGAGCCACGCTCGACCGTCGTACAGCCGATCGGTGACGGCTTCACGATGTGGACGTCCACTCAGATCCCGCACATCCTGCGGGTGATGCTCGCGCTGACGCTCGGCATCCCCGAGCACAAGATGCGGGTTATCGCTCCGGACGTCGGCGGCGGCTTCGGCGGCAAGCTGCAGGTCACCCCGGAGGAGATCATCTGCGCGATGGTCTCCCGCCGGTTGCGCAAGCCGGTCAAATACACCGAGTCCCGCAGCGAGTCGCTGATGTCCGGACACCACGGCCGGGACCAGATCCAGTTCCTCGACATCGCCGCGAAGCGCGACGGTACGGTGACCGGCCTCAAAGTCCGGCTGCTGGCCGACATGGGTGCCTATCTGCGGTTGCTCACCCCCGTCGTACCGGTGATCGGCGCGTTCATGTTCCCGGCGATCTACAAGTTCCCCGCCTACCGCTTCCAATGCGACGGGGTGTTCACGAATAAGGCGCCGACCGACGCCTACCGTGGCGCCGGCAGGCCCGAGGCCACCTTCGGTATCGAGCGGATCATGGACGAGCTCGCGGCCGAGCTGGACATGGATCCGATGGAGCTGCGCCGGAAGAACTGGATCAAGCACGAGGAGTTCCCGTTCACCACGGTGGTCGGCATGGTCTACGACAGCGGTAACTACGAGGCTGCGACCGAGAAGGCCCTGCAGATGATGGGCTGGGACGAGTTGCGCGCCGAGCAACGGAGCCGGCGCGAATCCAACGACCCGGTGCAACTGGGACTCGGTATCTCGACGTTCACCGAGATGTGCGGCCTGGCCCCTTCCCGTATCGCGGGATCGCTCGGCGCCGCGGCCGGCGGCTGGGAGCAGGCCTCGGTCAGGATGCTCCCGACCGGCATGGTCGAGGTGGTGACCGGCACGTCGCCACACGGACAGGGCCATGTCACGGCCTTCAGTCAGATCGTCGCCGACCATCTCGGCGTGCCGTTCGAGCACGTCGGTGTGGTGCACGGTGACACGTCGTCGTCGCACAAGGGTTTGGACACCTACGGCTCGCGTTCGCTCGTCGTGGGTGGCATCGCCGTCGTCAAGGCCGCCGACAAGGTGGTGGAGAAGGCCAAGCGGGTCGCCGCACACCTGCTGGAGGCCAGCGAGGACGACCTTGACTTCCAGGACGGCTCGTTCAGTGTCCGGGGTACGCCGGACAGCAAGCTGTCCATCCAGGAGATCGCCTTCGCCACCTTCTCGGGGCATAACCTGCCCGACGGCATGGAGCCGAGCCTCGACTCCGACGCCACGTTCGACCCGGAGAACTTCTCCTTCCCGCACGGGACACACCTCTGCGCAACGGAGGTGGACACCGAGACCGGTCGGGTCACGATCCGCAAGTACGTCTGCGTCGACGACGTGGGCGAGGTGGTCAACCCGTCGATCGTGGAGGGCCAGATCCACGGCGGGCTTGCTCAGGGCATCGCGCAGGCGATGTTCGAAGAGGCCATCTACGACGACGACGGCAACCTGACGACGGGTTCGTTCGTGGACTACCTGGTGCCCTCCGCTTCGGACCTGCCGCACTTCGACACCGACCGCACGGTCAGCCCTTCGACCACGAACCCGCTGGGCG
>JACCZY010000097.1 GCA_013695685.1 Geodermatophilaceae bacterium
CGGCGGGCAGGTTCGCCACCGCCGCGGGGCGTGCGTGTCGGCGAGGACGATCACCCGCAAGCGACCCTCACCCGACCCTCCGACGAACCTCAGGCGCCGATCGACTTCGGGCCGAGCAGCGCCTTGAGGTCACCCATCAGCGCCGGGGTGGCGCTCACCCGTAGTCCGTCGTCCAGCCGCAGAAGCGTCGTCCGGTTGCCGTTGAGCAGCCGCAGGTGCACCTCCGTCGTCCCCGGGTGGCTGCCAAGTACCTCGCGCAGCCGGTCGACGACAGGCGGAGTGCACCGAGCCGCCGGGAGCTGGACGACGACCGGGCCGCGCGGCCCCACGGACAGGTCGGGGAGCGTCACGTCGCTGACGAAGAGGCTCAGCGAGTCATCGCGCAGGGACAGCCGGCCCTTGACGGTGACTATCGCGTCCTCGGCGATGTGGATCCCGACCTGGGCGTAGGCAGCCGGGAAGACCAGCACCTCGATGCTGCCCTCGAGATCCTCCAAGGTCGCCGACGCCCATGCAGCTCCGGTCTTGGTCACCTTGCGGGCGACGTTGCACAGGATGCCGGCGACGGTGACCTGCTCGCCCTCCTCCATGGCCTCGCCGTGCAAGGCAGCGATGGAGCAGTCCGCGTGACCGGCCAGCACGTGCTCCAGCCCGAGCAGCGGGTGGTCGGAGACGTACAGCCCCAGCATGTCCCGCTCGTAGCTCAGCAGGTCGCGCTTGTCCCACTCCCCCGGCGGGACCGCCAGATCGAAGGGCAGGTCGGCCCCGGGGTCGGTGCCGGTGCCGGTGACGGCGCCGAAGAGGTCGAACTGGCCGACCGCCTCCTGCCGCTTGAGCCCCACGACTGCATCCACCGCCTGGGTGTGGATGGCGGTCAACCCGCGGCGGGACTGCCCCAGGGAGTCAAAGGCGCCGGCCTTGATCAGCGACTCGATCACCTTCTTGTTGCAGGCAACCTGCTCGGCCTTGCGGAGGAAGTCGGAGAAGTCGGTGAAGCGACCCCGGTCGATGCGGCTGCGGGCGATCGACGCGACCACGTTGCGCCCGACGTTGCGCACCGCGCCCAACCCGAACCGGATGTCGGTCCCGGTCGGCGTGAAGTCGGCGGCGGACTCGTTGACATCCGGCGGGAGCACCTTGATGCCCATCCGCCGGCACTCGGCCAGGTACACCGCCATCTTGTCCTTGTCGTCCTTCATCGACGTCAGGAGAGCCGCCATGTACTCGGCCGGGTAGTTCGCCTTGAGGTAGGCCGTCCAGTACGACACCAGCGCGTAGCCGGCGCCGTGTGACTTGTTGAAGCCGTAGTCGCAGAACGGGACCAGGGTGTTCCATAACTTGTCGATCGCGGCGTCGGAGTACCCGCGCGAGCGCATGCCGTCGGAGAACGGCACGAACTCCTTGTCCAGGATCTCCTTCTTCTTCTTGCCCATCGCACGCCGGAGCAGGTCGGCCTGGCCCATCGAGTAGCCGGCCACCCGCTGGGCAATGGCCATGACCTGCTCCTGGTAGACGATCAACCCGTGCGTCTCGTCCAGGATCACGGCCAGCGGCTCGGCGAACTCAGGGTGGATGGAGTCCGCCGGCTTGCGCTGGTTCTTCCTGTCGGCGTAGTCGTTGTGCGCGTTGGTGCCCATCGGCCCGGGCCGGTAGAGCGCCAGTACGGCGGTGATGTCGTCGAAGCAGTCCGGCCGCAGCGATCGGAGCAGATTGCGCACCGGCCCGCCGTCGAGCTGGAAGACTCCCAGCGTGTCGCCCCGGGCGAGGAGTTCGTACGTCGAGGCGTCGGTGAAACCCACCGTGTCCAGGTCGACCGTCTCACCGCGATTGGCCGCGATGTTCAGCAGCGAGTCGTCGAGGATCGTCAGGTTGCGCAGGCCGAGAAAGTCCATCTTGAGCAGGCCGAGCGCTTCGCAGGTCGGGAAGTCGAACTGCGTGATCACCGCGCCGTCGGCCTCGCGCCGCATCACCGGGATCACCTCTGACAGGGGTGTGCTCCCGAGGATCACGCCGGCCGCGTGAACGCCCCACTGCCGCTTCAGACCCTCCAGGTCACGCGCGGTGTCGACCACCAGCTTCGCGTCGGCGTCGGACTCGCACCGCGCCCGGAGCTCCCCGGCCTCCTTGTACCGCGGGTGCTCGGGCGTGAACACCCCTGCCAGGGACATATCCTTGCCCATGACCGCCGCCGGCATCAGTTTGGTGAGCTGGTCGCCGAGCGCGTAGGGGCGGTCGAGCACCCGCGCAGCGTCCTTGATCGCCGCCTTGGCCTTGATCGTGCCGAAGGTGACGATCTGCGCGACGCGCTCCTCGCCGTACTTCGCGGTGACGTAGCGGATGACATCGCCGCGGCGACGTTCGTCGAAGTCGATGTCGATGTCGGGCATCGAGACCCGCTCCGGGTTGAGGAAGCGCTCGAAGAGCAGGCCGTGCTGGATCGGGTCGAGGTCGGTGATGCCGAGGACATAGGAGATCATCGAGCCCGAGGCCGACCCGCGGCCGGGTCCGACCCGGATGCCGTTGTCCTTGGCGTAGCGGACGAAGTCGGCGACGACGAGGAAGTACGCCGGAAAGCCCATCTGGACGATCACTGTGACTTCGAAGTCGGCCCGCTCGCGCACCTCGCTCGGGATCCCTGCCGGGTAACGCCGGTTCAGGCCGAGCTCGACCTCCTTGACGAACCAGGACTCCTGGGACTCCCCCGCCGGCACGTCGAAGCGCGGCATCAGGTCCGCGCCCTCGGTGAAGGCGACCTCGCAACGCTCGGCGACAGCCAAGGTGTTGTCGCAGGCGTCGGGGTGCTCGCCGAAGAGCTCGCGCATCTGCTCCGGCGACTTGAGGTAGTAGCCGTCGCCGTTGAACCGGAACCGCTTGGTGTCGCTGAGCTTGGCGCCGGTCTGGATGCACAGGAGGGCGTCGTGCGCGGTGGATTCCTGCTGGTGGGTGTAGTGCAGATCGTTCGTGGCCAGCAGCGGCATCTGCAACTCCCGGGCGATCCGCAGCAGGTCAGAGCGGGTACGCCGCTCGACGTCCAGCCCGTGGTCCATCAGCTCGCAGAAGAAGTTGGCTTTGCCCAAGATGTCCTGGAAGTCCGCCGCGGCGGCCCTGGCCCGGTCGAAGCGCCCAGCCCGCAGCCACATGTTGACCTCACCGGAGGGGCATCCGGTGGTGGCGATCAGCCCGGTGCCATAGCGCTCCAGCAGCTCCCGGTCGAAGCGCGGCTTGCGGTACTGCCCCTCGAGCGAGGCCAGCGACGACAGCCGGAAGAGGTTGTGCATCCCCTCGGTGGACTCCGCGAGCAGTGTCATGTGCGTGTAAGCGGCCTTGCCCTTGCTCGAGGCGCCTTCGCCGCCGTCCTCGTCCTGCACCGCGCCGCCGAAGTCGTACGGCGAGCGGTCGAACCGGCTACCCGGCGTGTAGTAGCCCTCCATGCCGATGATCGGCTTGACGCCGGCGGCCCGAGCCTGCTTGTAGAAGTCGTAGGCGCCGAAGACGTTGCCGTGCTCGGTCATCGCCAGCGCCGGCATGCCCAGCCGCGCGGTCTCGGCCATCAACGACGGCAGTTTCGCCGCCCCGTCGAGCATGGAGTACTCGGTATGCACGTGCAGGTGGGCGAACTGCTCGCCCCGCGCCGTGCTGGCCACTGCGGCAGCGCCTCCTCTGATCCACGTTCGGAACTGACGACCGCGGCTGGGGAAGGGCGCGCGATGACCGGTGCCCATCATGCAACACCACGGCGCCGACGTTCCTCAGGCCAGCGGCTTGTCGAAGAAGTACTCCGTGGTACCGGACGGATCGTGCAGCTGCCTGGTCTGGCTGCCGCGGATGTACCCCAGCCGCTCGTACAACCGGTGCGCGTCGGCGAATCGGCTGTCGCTCCACAGCTCGACGAGGCTCGCTCCGCCCGCCCTCGCCGCGTCCTCGACCAGGGCCACGAGCCGGGCACCCAGGCCGGCGCGCCGGGCCGCAGCCCCGACGTACAGGCTCTTCAACTCGACCCGACCCGGCCCGGCCGGCTTGTATCCCACGCATGCCACCACGGCCCCGTCGGCTTCGACCACCCGCAGCCCCCCACCGGTTCCGGCGTACGCCGTAGCGGGGGCAAGCATCCATGCGTCGAGGCCGGGCAGGTCGAGGACGCAACCCGGGTACTCGGCGAAGCAGCAGCCGATCAGCGTCACGATCGCCGCGCTGTCCTCATCGGTGGCCGGACGCATCCCCGCGGTCACCGGTCAGGTCCGTCCGCGGGCAGCACGCTCACCGGGATCCACAGGATGCGCAGATCGATCGCTGCGTGCACGAGCATCGGCAGCAGCAGGGTGCCGGATCCGAGGTACAGGAGCGTCAGCAGCGCGCCGAGCACGGACGTGGCGACCACGCCGCCGGCCCCCTGGTACAGGTGGGCCAGGCCGAAGACCACACCACCGAGGGCCACGAGGGCGAGGTCGGGCAGGCCGGGTGCGATCGCCACCACGACGGCCAGCAGGAATCCGCGGTAGAGCAGTTCCTCGCAGACCCCCGCGGTCACCGCGACCAACCCGAACCAGCGGCGTTCGACCGGCGAACGCGGCACGAGTGCGGTGATGGCCTGTGGCGCGCCCGCGGTCAGCGTTGCGGTGTCGCCCGTACGCCGTACGGACGCCCGCAGCGCCCGGGTGGACCCGATCAGGAACGCGAGAACGAGCACCGTCAGCACGAGCGCCACCACGTCGGGAGCCCGATCGGGCAGCCGCAGGCCGAGCTGAGCCCAGCCCACCGCCGGCGCGAGCAGTACGACGCCGGCCACGAGCGCGACGAGCCCCCACTCCAGGACGAGCAACCGCTGGTAGAGCCAGATCCGAGCGTTCGGGTCGCTGCCGAGGCCGGCTTCGAATCGGCGGTGCAAAACGGTGCCCACCACCGGCTCGCCGACGATCAGATACGCAGCGAGCAGGCAGGCTGCCACGGTCGCGGGGCCGAACGCCGCCAGCCCGTCCACGGCCGGGATCACTCGCTGACCCGCGACAGCGCCAACGCGAGGTCGGCCGGGTAGGGGCTTTCGAAGACCACTGGCCGCTGGTCCTCGGGATGCTCGAACCCCAGCCGGCGGGCGTGCAGCCACTGCCGCGACAGCCCCAACCGCTTCGCCAGCGTGGGGTCGGCGCCGTAGGTCAGGTCACCGACGCAAGGGTGCCGCACCGCCGCCATGTGCACCCGGATCTGGTGCGTGCGACCGGTTTCCAGCCGGATGTCGAGCAGGCTCGCCGCCCGGAACGCCTCCAGCGTCTCGTAGTGGGTGACGCTGGCCCGGCCCGCGGCCACGACGGCGAAGCGCCAATCCGCGCTCGGGTGCCGGTCGATGGGCGCGTCGATCGTCCCGCTGCTCGGGTCCGGGTGTCCCTGGACGAGGGCGTGATAGCCCTTGTCCACCCGGCGCTCGCGGAAAGCGTCCTTGAGCACGGTGTACGCCCGCTCGGACTTCGCCAGCACCATCAGCCCCGTCGTACCGGCATCCAGGCGGTGTACGACGCCCTGACGCTCGGCCGCCCCGCTCGTGGCCAGCAGATACCCCATCGCTGCGACCCCCTGCACGACGGTCGGTCCGGTCCAGCCAGGACTCGGGTGCGCCGCGACCCCCACCGGCTTGTCCACGACCACCAGGTCGGCGTCGTCGTACACCACACGCAGGCCGTCGACCGGGACCGGCTCGATCGTCTGCGGCACGGGAGGTTGCGGCAGGGTCACCTCCAGCCAGCCGCCCGCGCTGACGCGGTCGGACTTGATCGGCACGCGGCCGTCCACGCGGACGTCGCCATTGTCGATCAGCCCCACAGCCGTCGTCCGGGACACACCGAACAGGCGGGCCAGCGCAGCATCGACCCGCAACCCGTCCAGGCCGTCCGGTACCGGCAATGACCGCGTCACGGCTGCACCGCGGATCGCCGCGTCACGGCTTCGATCGGGCGCCGCGCTCGCTCCGGGTGCCGTCCAGATCCACGCCCCGCACCGCCATCACTACGGCTAGCGCGCCGCCGCAGACGACTGCGGAGTCCGCGAGGTTGAAGATCGGCCAGACCCGGCCGTAGGGATCGAACACGCTGAGGAAGTCGACGACCCCGCCACGGAACGGACCGGGCGAGCGCAGCAACCGGTCGACGAGGTTTCCGGCGGCGCCGCCGAGTACCAACGCCAGCGCGATCGCCCAGCCTGTCGACCGGATCCGGAACGCCGTCCGCACGATGATGGCGACCACCACCATCGCGATGGCGGTGAAGACGACAGTCGCTCCCTCGGCCAGGGAGAACGCCGCGCCGGTGTTGCGTGCCTCGGTGAGGTACAGCATGCCTCCGAGCAGGCGCAACGGCTCGCGGTCGGACAGGGTCGCGACCACGACGACCTTGCTGAGCACGTCGAGGACCAGCACGGCGAACGCGACCGACAGGAGCAGATGCGTCCGGTGCTGGCCGACGACCTGTGCGTCGGCCGGCTCACCCATCCGGGCATTGTCTCACCGGCGGTACCGGCGCAGCGCCGGCATGAGGTCAGCGACGCTCCTCACGCTGCTTGCACGCGAGGCACAGGGTCGCCCCGGGGAATGCCTGCAGCCGCGCCTTGGCGATCGGCTTGCCGCAGCTCTCACACAGCCCGTACCGGCCTTCGTCGACGCGCTCCATCGCGCGCTCGAGCTGGCTGATCAGGTCCCGCCGGTTCTTCGCCAGCGACATCTCGTGCTCACGCTCGAACGTCTTACTGCCGGCATCGGCCTGGTCGTCGCCGGCGCTGTCGCTGGCCTGGGACTGCAGCTCGTCGATGGCCCGCAGGGTCTGCTCGTAGTCCGCCCGCATCTGGGTGAGCTGACCGTCCAGGTCCTTTCGTACGGCGGCCAGCTCGCGCGCTGACCATCCCTCCGGGGGACCGCCCGGTGTCTGCCCCGATTTGTTCGCGGACGCTGACTTCGGGGCCGGAGCCTTCGCGGCCGGAGCCTTCGGGTTCGGCGCCGACTTCTTCGCCGGCGCCGACTTCACCGGGGCAGACTTCTTGGCCGGAGCCTTCTTCGCGGGCGTCGACTTGCCGGCGGGGGCCGCCTTCCTCGCGGGCGCAGCCTGCTTCGCCGGGGCAGACTTCGCCGACGTCGACTTCTTCGCCCCGGCAGACTTCGCCCCGGCAGACTTAGTGGCGGCGGACTTCCTCGCCGCGAGGGCGGCTTTCGTCCCGGTGGCCGCAGCCGAACTCTTCGCCACTCTCGCCGTCCTATTCTGCGCACCACCAGGGATGGGCGCCCTGCGCTTCTCGGAAGGCGCCCACCATACGTATGCCCGCCACCCTGCACAACGCAACCCAAGGCTCACCGGCGCCAGAGAACGCTCAGGCGCGTGCCTGGCCGTCCTCCCCGCGCCAGCTGGCCAGCCGCCCGGCCCGGCTGACCGCGCGCAACCGCAGCTCGGTGCGTTCCCGAACGGCGCTCGCGGTGACCACCAGCAACTGGTCACCGCGCAGGATGCGGGTGGTGGGGGTGGGAACGAAGGACCTGCCGTCGCGTACGACGAGGGTCACGGCCGCATCCTCGGGCAACCGCAGCTCGGACACGTACACGCCGTGCAGCCGCGACGCATCGGGCACGCGCACCTGCAGCAGATCCGCGCCGAGCTCCTCCAGGGGCGCGGACTCCACCTCCACCTCCCGGGTCTCGGTGGTCCCCGCGACGCCGAGCAGCCGCGCCACCGCGGGCAACGTGGTGCCTTGAACGATGGTGAAGACGACAACGAGCACAAAGACGATGTCGAAGATCTGCAGCGCCCCCGGCACCGCCTCGGTCACCGGGATGGTGGCGAACACGATCGGCACGGCGCCGCGCAGACCCGCCCAGGACACAAAGGCCTGCTCCCGGAGCGGCACCCGGAACGGCAGCATCGAGACGAGCACCGACAGGGGGCGCGCCAGCAGCAGCAGTCCCAGCCCGATCACGACGGCGGGGACCAGGACCTGGGGCAGCCGCGAGGGGCTGACGAGCAGCCCGAGCAGCACGAACAGCCCGATCTGGGAGAGCCACGCCAGCCCTTCGGCGAACCCGAGGGTGGCCCGCCGGTGCGGCAGCCGGGCGTTGCCCAGCACCAGTCCGGCGACGTACACCGCCAGGAAGCCGGAGGCATGCGCGACGTCCGCGCCGGCGTAGGCCATCACGCAGAACGCGACGGTCGCGAGCGGGTACAGACCGGAGGCCGGCAACGCGCTGCGGCGCAATACCCACATGCCCAACAACCCCGCGGCGATCCCGATGACGGCACCGGCCACCAATTCGTACAACAGCAGCCCACCAGCCCCGGGCAGCGACATCAGCGCGTCGCTGGACAGCAGCACGACGACGATCACCACCGGCGCATCGTTGAAACCCGACTCGAGCTCGAGTGTGGCGGTCACCCGTCGCGGCAGGCCGAGACCGCGCAGCGTGGAGAACACCGCGGCGGCGTCGGTCGAGCTCACGATGGCCCCGAGCAGAAGACCGGTCTGCCATGAGATGTCGAGGGCCAGTACGGCGACGGCGCCGGTCACGCCGATGCTTACGGCGACGCCGAGAGTGGACAGCACGATGCTGCGCGGCACCGCGTCTCGGACGGCGACCCAGCGGGTGGTCAACCCTCCCTCGGCCAGGATGATCACCAGAGCGCTGATGCCCAGCGTTCGAGTCAGCTCGGCGTCGTCGAAGTCGAGTCCGATGACGGACTCACCCAGCAGGATGCCGAGGCCCAGGTAGAGCAGCAGGCTCGGCAGGCCCAGGCGGGTCGAGACCCGAACCGCCAGCGCACCCGCGAGCACCACTACGGCGCCGACGAGCAGGAAGAGGCCGAGGTTCTCGCTCACTCGCGGCCTCCCATGTGCCGGGATTGTTCCCTATCTCGGTCGCCGCCCCGAGCGCGTGGCGGCTACCATCGCTGTCTGCGCTGACGGGACACCGACCGAAGATCACCTGAGACGAGACGATGGAGCGGCACTGATGTCGGGACAGTCGCCGTTCACCCCGTTACCCCCCCAGGTCGACCTGCCGGCACTCGAGCACGAGGTGCTGCAGCGCTGGCACGAGGGCAAGGTCTTCCAGCGGTCCCTGGAGGCCTCGGCCGGCCGGCCACCCTGGGTCTTCTACGAGGGCCCGCCGACCGCGAACGGCAGGCCGGGCGTCCACCACATCGAGGCGCGGACCTTCAAGGACGTCTTCCCGCGCTACCGGACGATGAAGGGGTACCACGTCCCGCGCCGGGCCGGCTGGGACTGCCACGGGCTGCCGGTCGAGCTGGCGGTGGAGACCGAACTCGGCTTCACCGGCAAGAAGGACATCGAGGCCCACGGCGTCGCCGCGTTCAACGCCAAGTGCCGGGAGTCGGTGCACCGCCACGTCGACGAGTGGGAGTCGTTGACCGAGCGGATGGGCTTCTGGGTCGACATGTCCGAGGCCTACTGGACGATGGACCCGGCCTACATCGAGAGCGTGTGGTGGTCGCTCAAGGTCATCTTCGACAAGGGGCTGCTGGTCGAGGACTACCGGGTGGCGCCGTACTGTCCGCGGTGCGGAACCGGACTGTCCGACCACGAGGTGGCGCAGGGCTACGAGACGGTGGTCGACCCGTCGGTCTACGTCCGCTTCCCTGTCACCAGCGGCGAGTGGGCCGGCCGCGCCGACCTCCTGGTCTGGACCACGACACCGTGGACCCTGGTGTCCAACACCGCGGTCGCCGTACACCCCGAGGTGACGTACGTCGTAGCGCGCACCGGTGACAGCACTTTCGTGGTGGCCGAGCCGCTGTTCGAGCGGGTGCTCGGCACCGACGTCGAGGTGCTCGCCCGGATGGGCGGCACAGAACTGGAGCGGACGTCGTACGCCCGGCCGTTCGACCTGGTCGACATCCCGGACGCGCACTACGTCATCACCGCGCCGTACGTCACCACCAGCGACGGCACCGGACTCGTGCACCAGTCCCCCGCCTTCGGTGCCGACGACCTCGCCGCCACCCGCGGTTACGGGATGCCGGTGGTCAACCCGGTCGGCCGGGACGGCCGGTTCGCCGACGGGCTGGACCTCGTCGGCGGCGTGTTCTTCAAGACCGCTGACGCCGCCCTCGTGGCGGACCTGCGCGCCCGCGGGCTGCTCTTCCGGTCGGAGGACTACGAGCACTCCTACCCGCACTGCTGGCGCTGCCACACGCCGCTCATGTACTACGCCCTGCCGTCCTGGTACATCAGGACCACCGCGGTCAAGGACAAGCTGCTGGCCGAGAACGAGCGGACCGACTGGCACCCGGCGAACATCAAGTACGGCCGGTACGGCGACTGGCTCCGGAACAACGTGGACTGGGCGCTGTCCCGCGACCGGTACTGGGGTACGCCGCTGCCGATCTGGCGCTGCCCCGACGGGCACGACACCTGCGTCGGGTCGCTCGCCGAGCTGTCCACCTTGGTCGGCTCCGACGTGTCCACTGTGGACCCGCACCGGCCGTACGTCGACGCGATCACGCTGCCGTGTCCGGTGTGCGCTCAGACCGCGGGCCGGGTGCCGCAGGTGATCGACGCGTGGTACGACGCCGGCTCCATGTCCTTCGCCCAGTGGGGGGCCCCGCACCGCAACAACGAGCTGTTCGAGGCCGCCTTTCCCGGGCAGTTCATCTGCGAGGCCATCGACCAGACCCGCGGTTGGTTCTACACGATGATGGTCGTACCCACCGTTGTGTTCGGTCGGTCGTCGTACGAGACCGTGCTCTGCCTCGGCCACATCCTGGCCGAAGACGGCCGCAAGATGAGCAAACACCTCGGCAACATCCTCGAGCCGCTGCCGCTGATGGATCGACACGGGGCAGACGCTGTGCGCTGGTTCATGGCCACGAGCGGCTCCCCGTGGTCCGGACGACGGATCGGGCACGCCGCGTTGGACGACGTCGTCCGCAAGGTGCTCCTGACGTACTGGAACACCGCGTCGTTCTTCACCCTCTACGCGGCGGCCGCCGATTACGACCCTTCGGCGGCAGACTCACCCCCGCTCGGAGAACGGCCGCTGCTGGACCGGTGGCTGGCCGCTGAGGTGGCAGCCCTCGTGTCGGACGTGGACGACGCGATGTCGTCGTTCGACACCGTGCTGGCCGGCCGGCGGCTGGCCGGCTTCATCGACGACCTGTCCAACTGGTACGTGCGGCGGTCCAGGCGTCGGTTCTGGGACGGCGATCCGGCCGCGTTCGCGACCCTGCGGGACGCGCTGGACGTGCTGACCAGGCTGCTCGCCCCGCTGGTGCCGTTCATCACCGAGCGGGTCTGGTCGGCGGTGAGTGCCGGCGTCGTTCCGGGAGCGCCCGATTCGGTCCACCTGGCGGACTGGCCGGTCCCCGGCCACGACGACACCGAACTGCGCGGGCGGATGGCGCTGGTGCGGCGGCTGGTGGAGTTGGGCCGGGCCGCCCGGACCCAGTCCAAGGTGCGGACCCGGCAGCCCCTCGGCCGGGCGCTCGTGGCGGCGCCCGGCTGGGCGGCGCTGCCCGAGGAGTTGCGCGCGCAGGTGGCCGACGAACTCAACGTGCAGGCCGTCGAATCGCTGGAGCGGGACGGTGACGAACTCATCGACGTCGGCATCAAGGCCAACTTCCGCGTCCTGGGCCGTCGCTTCGGCAAGGATGTCCAGGCAGTCGCCGCAGCCATCGCCGGCGCCAATCCGGCGGCGGCGGCGGCGGCGCTGCGCGCCGGGACCGCGACTGTCACCGTCGGCGGCGAACGGGTCACGCTCGACGCCGACGAGGTGATCGTGACCGAGACGCCGCGCGCCGGATGGGCGGTAGCCAGCGAGCACGGGGAAAGTCTCGCCCTCGACCTCACCCTCACCCCACAGCTGCGCCGCGCCGGTCTGGCCCGTGAGGTCGTCCGCGCGGTGCAGGAGGCACGTAAGAGCAGCGGCCTGTCGATCAGCGACCGGATCGCGCTGTGGTGGCTGGCCGACGGCGAGGCTGCCACGGCGCTGACCGAGCACGAGGCGACGGTGACCGCCGAGGTGCTGGCGACGTCGTACACCAACGCCGAGCCGCCCGACGCCGACCTGCCCGGTTTCAGCGTCGAGCCGGGGATCTCGTTCTGGCTTACCCGCGCCGGCTGATCGGCTCCGGTTCAGTCCTCGGGCGGGTTGGCGCTGTTCTGCGCCGGGCCGGCCGACTGCCCGGCGCCGACAGGGCGCTGCTCACCGGTCGGCTCCCCGGAAGCACTGACGTCCAGCTCTCGCAGCTGCGACTCCAGGTAGGACTTGAGCCGGGTTCGGTACTCCCGCTCGAACGTGCGTAGGTCCTCGATCTGCTGCTCCAAGGAGGTCCTGCGCTGCTCCAAGGCCCCGATGACCTCCGTCCGCTTGCGCTCGGCGTCCTCGGCCACCGTCTGGGCACGAGTCTCGGCCTCGCTCAGCATCTCCTCGGACTTCGACGTCGAGTCGGAGATCATCTGCTCGCTGGACGTGCGCGCGTCGGCCAGCAGCCGGTCGGCCTGCGCCTTGGCCTCGCCCACGTGCCGGTCGGCGGTCTCGGTGGCCAGCGCCAGCATCCGGGTGGCCTGGCTCAGTTCGTCGCCGTCGCCGACGACGGCGCGCTCCTCGGGTACCTGCTCCTTGGTGATGCTCACGCCCGACGTGGCATCCGGCGGCGGCGCTGCCTGGTCCTCTTCGGTCGAAACGGGGCGATCAGGGGTCTCGGCGGTCCGGGAGCGCAGTTCGTTGTTCTCCTCGATCAGCCGGGCGAACTCGGTCTCGACGAGATCCAAGAAGGCGTCCACCTCGTCCTCGTCGTAGCCCCGCTTGCCGATCGGTGGCTTCTTGAAGGCGACGTTGTGGACGTCGGCGGGGGTCAGCGGCATGCCATCACCTCGAAGGATTGGTCGGGTACAGCAGCGTACGGAGGGCAGTCGCCCATGCACTCATTGCACGCAAGGTACTCGGTCAGCTTGTCACGGCCAGATTCCCGGCCACGTCGCGCAGCACGAACACGATGATCAGGAGCACCATAAACCCGAGGTCCAGGCGCACCGTGCCCAGATTCAGCGGCGGGATGACCCGCTGTAGGGCTTTCAGCGGCGGGTCAGTCGCTGCGTACACGACCTCAAGGCCCGCCGCGACGAGACCGGAGGGCCGCCAGTTGCGCGCGAAAACCATCACCCAGCCGACGATGAGGCGAGCGAGCAGGAAGAGAAAATAGACGTAGAGCGCGAAGTAGACGATCGTCCAGAAGGTGGCCATTCAGCTCCGTCAGCTCTGATTGAAGAAGCCGCCCTCGACGATTCTGGCCTTGTCCTCGGCCGTGACTGAGACATTCTGCGGCGACAGCAGGAACACCTTGTTCGTCACACGCTCGATGCTACCGCGCAGGCCGAAGGACAGGCCGGCGGCGAAGTCCACCAGCCGCTTGGCGTCGGCGTCGTCCATCTCCGTCAGGTTCATGATCACCGGTACACCGTCGCGGAAGTGCTCCCCGATGGTGCGTGCCTCGTTGTACGTGCGCGGGTGCAGCGTCGTGATCCGGTAGGTGCCTTGCTCGCTGTGGCCCATCACGGCGACCGGATGCTTCGGCTCGTATCCGGCGGGATTCGGGGGCTCCGGCGCACCGGCCCAGACCCGAGCCGCCCGCTCCGCGCGGGGCCGTCTCGCCGGCGCGGCCGGCTCGCCGGCGTAGGAGTCCGCGGCGTAGGGGTCCGCGCCGTGGGTGTTGCTCGCGGCGTAAGCCCGGTCGTCGTCGGAGTGGCGGTCGTCTTCCTCGACGAGACCGAGGTAGACACCCATCTTGCGCATGGCACCGGCCATCGAATCGGCCCCTTATCGGCTAGGTCAGCGGACGTGATCGGACATTAGTGCGCGGTCACCGAACAGGGCGGCACCGACACGCACGTACGTGGCTCCGTGCCCGATGGCGGTCTCGAGGTCCGCGCTCATCCCGGCCGAGATGGCCACGGCATCGGCAGCGACGCCCCGCACGCCCTCGGCGAGCACGGCCAGCCGGGCGAACGCGGCGCCGGGATCGCCGCCCAGCGGGCCGAGCGCCATCACGCCGGCCAGCCGGAGCCCGGTGGTGGCGGCAACGTGCTCGGCGAGCGCGACTACGTTCCTCGGGCGCACACCGCCACGCGCCTCGCCGGCGGCATCGGGGCCCCGGCCGTCGAGCTCGTCAAGGTTGACCTGCACCAATGCGTCCAAGCGGCGGCCGGTCCGCGCCGCGGCACGTCCGAGCGCATCGGCCAGCTCTACCCGGTCGACGGAGTGCACGACGTCGGCGTACGACGCGACCGAACGGGCCTTGTTACGCTGGATCTGGCCGACGAAATGCCAGCGCACCAAGTGCCCGGGCGCGAGCCGGCTGATCTGCGCGGCCTTGCTTGCCGCCTCCTGGTCGCGGTTCTCGCCGAAGTCGGTGACGCCCAGATCCAGCAGGTGCGCGACGTCGGTAGCGGGGAACGTCTTGCTCACGGCGACGAGCGTGACGTCGCCGGGCGCCCGTCCGGCAGCCCGCGCCGCGGCGTCGATCCGGGCACGCAGCGCGGTCAGGTTGGCTGCCAGCTCACCCGCGCGCTCGGGAGCGCTCATGCGAGCCACACCATACCGGCCTGGCGACCGGTGACCCCGTCCCGGCGATGGCTGAAGAGCGTCGGCTCCTCTAGGGTGCAGCGCGGGTCACAGACCACCTCACCGACTCCGGCGGCCAGCAACTGCCCACGGATCCCGGCGCGCAGATCCAGCCCCGGACTTCCCCTGGTGGTGCGGCTGGCGCTGCCGGGCGCTGCTCCCTCGACGTCGCGCTGCATGTCCTCGGGAACCTCGTAGCAGCTGCCGCAGATCGCCGGCCCGAGCAGTGCGTCGATCCGATCTGCGCTCGCACCGGCGGCGACCATCGCCGCCACCGCGTGCCCCGCGACGTCCAGCCGCACGCCGACCCGACCGGCGTGCACCGCCGCGATCACGCCGGCCGCGGCATCGGCGAGCAGGATCGGCACGCAGTCGGCAGACAGCGCGGTGAGCACCAGCCCGGGCGTCGTCGTGACCAGGCCATCGCACGCCGGTACGGCGTGCTCCCGCGGTGAGTCGATCCGGCGGATGGTCCGACCGTGGATCGGCTCCATCCAGACCAGATCACCGACCGGCACGCCGGTCGAGCGCGCCAGCCGAGACCGGTTCAACTCGACCGCTGCCGGATCGTCACCGACGTGGTCGGCCAGATTGAAGGTGTCGTACGGCGAGGCGCTGGCGCCGCCGCACCGGTCGGTGACGACCCGGCGCACCCGGCGAGGAGACGCGGTCAGGATCTCAGAAACTCGGGGATGTCGAGGTCGTCGTCCAGCTCGTCCACGGTGTAGGCGCCGTGTGCGGCGGCCGGCCGCGGCAGCGGCGGATAGCCATTCGTCGTGGTGACCGGACGCGCCACGGCCGCCGGCTCCTGTTCGGCGGCAGGTCTCACCTCGGTCTTTCGGAAGGTCGGCTTGCCGGTGTCGAAGCCGGCCGCGATGACCGTGACGCGGACCTCGTCGCCCAGCGCATCGTCGATCACCGCACCGAAGATGATGTTGGCCTCGGGGTGAGCGGAGTCGGCCACCAGCGATGCTGCCTCGTTGATCTCGAACAGGCCGAGGTCCGAACCGCCCTGGATCGACAGCAGCACGCCGTGGGCACCCTCCATCGACGCCTCCAGCAGTGGACTGGCCACTGCCTGCTCGGCGGCGGTGATCGCGCGGTTCTCTCCCCGCGCACTACCGATTCCCATCAGCGCGCTGCCGGCGCCGGACATCACCGACTTCACGTCGGCGAAGTCGAGGTTGATCAGCCCCGGCGTGGTGATCAGGTCGGTGATGCCCTGGACACCGGAGAGCAGCACCTGGTCGGCGGTCCGGAACGCATCCATCACGCTGACGTTGCGGTCACCGAGCTGCAGCAGCCGGTCGTTCGGGATCACGATGAGGGTGTCGCACTCGTCGCGCAGCTCGCCGATGCCGGTCTCAGCCTGGGTGGCCCGGCGCTTGCCCTCGAACGCGAACGGCCGGGTCACCACGCCGATGGTCAGCGCACCCAGCTTGCGCGAGATGCCCGCCACGACCGGTGCCCCGCCGGTGCCGGTACCGCCGCCCTCACCGGCGGTCACGAACACCATGTCGGCGCCCTTGAGGACCTCCTCGATCTCCTCGCGGTGATCCTCGGCGGCCTTGCGGCCGACCTCGGGCTGCGCCCCGGCGCCGAGACCGCGGGTGAGTTCCCTGCCGATGTCGAGCTTGACGTCGGCGTCGCTCATCAACAGCGCCTGGGCGTCGGTGTTGATAGCGATGAACTCGACCCCCTTGAGGCCGACCTCGATCATCCGGTTGACGGCATTGACGCCGCCCCCGCCGATCCCGACGACCTTGATGACCGCCAGGTAGTTGTGCGGAGCTGTCATCGAATCGGACCCCTTCTGCAGTGACCCTCAAGTTGAGGGTTAGAGTTATGTCAACCTGCGAAAACGGTAGGTAGCCCCGGCGGGGGAGTCAAAGACGTTCCCCGGCGTGTCGCCCGCGGATTCTGCGGCGGCCGTGCACGAGGGTCGGAGCTCAGCCCTTGGGCAGGCGGCCCATCAGGTAGAACTCGTCGTTGGGCGGTACGGCGGCGAGGTGCACGAGCCGGTTGGACATCGCGAAGAAGGAGACGATCGAGCCGATGTCCCAGATGTCGTCCTCGGTGAAGCCGTGCTCCCGCAGCGGATCCAGATGTTCGGGCACGACACTGGCCGGGTCCCGGGCGAGCCGCAGGGCGAACTCGAGCATCGCCTTTTGGGCGTCGGTGATCTCGGCCTTGCGCCAATCGGTCGCCACCTGGTCGGCGATCCGCGGGTTCCGGGCCCGAATCCGGGCGATCGCGCCGTGGGCCACGACGCAGTACAGGCATCCGTTCGCCGCGCTGGTCGCCACCACGATCAGCTCCCGGTCGGCCTTGGGCAGCATGGTGCTCTCGGTGTCCATCAGGGCGTCGTGATAGGCGAAGAACGCCCGCCACTCCGCCGGCCGGTGCGCCAGTGCCAGAAACACGTTCGGCACGAAGCCGGACTTGTCCTCCACCTCGGCCAGCCGGGCGGCGATATCCTCCGGCAGGTCCGCCCGGTCCGGCACCGGAAACCGGCTGATCACCATGGCAGCTAGCCTAACCACGGCTCAGCGGATGACCACGGCCGTCGGACTGCTGACGTCGATGGTCCGGCCGGGCTGGCCGAACACTCCTGCCAGGACAAGGGCCTTGCGCTCGCTGTCCTCGGCGCTGCCCCAGATCACCGTTCGCCCGCTGACAAGGTGCAGTACGACGGAATCCGGGGTGGTGGCCGAAACGCGGGCCACCCGGGCCAGTACGTCGGCCGGCAGGGCGCCGATCACCTCCAGCGCGGCCATCGTCGCCCGGTCGTCCGCAGCGGCTCGCGCCACTTCCAGTGGCGGAACGCCGGCCGGTGGCTCGGTCACCTGGGCGAAGAGCACCCCGTGCCGGTCGATGAGCCACTGCGCCCCCTCGGAGTCCACAACTGCGACAGGTGCCCGCTCGATCACCTCGATCAGCACCGTCGATGGCCAGGACCGCGCCACCGTCACCGACTCGATCTGCGGCAGGGCCCGCAGCCGCTCGGTGACCGCGTCGGTGTCCAATCGCAGCAGGGGCAAACCCGCCGGGATCCCCGCGACCTCACGCACAGCCGCGGCGCTGACATCCTGGCTGCCCGCTACCTCGACACTGCGCACGGCGAGGACCGGTGAGAAGTACAGCAGCCAGGTGAGCAAACCCGCGAGGACCATGACACCGGCGAGCACGCCGAGGACTGCGACGCGGGGCAGCCGGGGCAGCCGCGGCAACCGGCGCCTGCCTGCCGGCCGGACCCGGCGTCGGCGTCGGCGTTCGTGCCTGTGCGGCGGGACTTGCAGCCGCACCTGCGGCCTCGCCGGCGTGCGAACGGCGGTCATCGCGCCCGCTCCGCGAGCAGTTCGAGAATCTCCGGTGCGAGTTTGTACACCGGCCCGGAGCCAAGCAGCACGATGACATCCCCCGGCCCTGCCCGCTCGACTACCGCCTGCGCCGTACCGGACCAGGTCGGGGCGTACGCGACCCGCTCGGCCGGCAGCGGAACCCGCTCGGCGATCAGCCGGCCCGTCACCCCCGGAATCGGGTCCTCACGATTCACCGCGATCTCCATCACCACCGCCTCGTCTGCGAGTCCGAGTGCCGCACCGAACTCGGCGGCGAAGGTCTGCGTGCGCGTGTACAGGTAAGGCTGGAATACAGCGACCAGCCGGCCCGGTTGCGCCACCGATCTGGCAGCGCGCAGCTGGGCCGCGATCTCGGTCGGGTGGTGCGCGTAGTCGTCGTAGACCCGCACCCCGTCCGCGGTCCCGGTGAGCTCGAACCGCCGGTGCACGCCGGCGTACCGCTCCAAGCCGGTGGTCAGCTGCTCCGGCGCGAAGCCGAGTTCGAGACCGGTCAGCAGGACGGCAGCAGAGTTCAGGGCCATGTGCACCCCGAGGGCGCCGACCCGTACCCGGCCCAGCGGCGACCCGTCCAGTTCCGCGTCGTACGACGTCGCGCCGTCCTCGAGGAACAGCCCGGACAACCGCAGATCCGCCGGCCCTTCGCCGTAGGTCCGGACCCGCAGCCCCCGGGCGAGGGCATCCGCGCGCAGGGCCAGCGTGTCGCGATCATCGGCGCAGAGCACCAGAAAGCCGCCGGGCTCGACTGTGTCCACGAAACTCCGGTACGCGCTGCGGATGCCGTCGAGGTCGCCGTGCCGATCGAGGTGGTCGGCCTCGATGTTGGTGATGATCGCACCGGCCGGCCAGAGCAGCAGGAACGACCCGTCGCTCTCATCCGCCTCGGCCACGAAGATGTCTCCGCCGCCCAGCCGCGCGTTGGAGCCGGTGTCGGCCAGCTCGGCCCCGATGGCGTACGACGGGTCCGCGCCGCAGTACTGCAGGGTCGTTGCCAGCATCGAGGTGGTGGAGGTCTTGCCGTGCGCACCGGCCACCGCGACGACCCGCCGGCCGGCCGCGACGCTGGCCAGGGCGAGCGACCGGTGCAGCACCGGCAGCCCACGTCGCCGCGCCTCCACGACCTCGGGGTTGCTCTCCCGGATCGCCGTGGACACGACGACGGTGTCGGCGTCACGGACGTGTGCCGGGTCGTGACCGATCTCGATCCGCGCGCCGGTTAGTCCTTGGGCATGGTCGGTGGCCACCGCATCGCTACCGGAGACGGGGATCCCGGCGGCCAGCAGCAACCGGGCGATCGCGCTCATTCCGCTGCCGCCGATCCCCACGATGTGTACCCGGCCGAGGGATTCCAGCGCCGGCGGAAGCTGGTCGGGATCGACGTACGGCGGGTAGACCGTCATGGTCGCACCGCCTCCATCGTCAGGCGGGCCATCACGTCGTCGGCGTCGGGGCGGCCGGCCGACTTGGCGTTCGACGTCATCCTCGCCAGGGACTGCGGATCGGCCAGGACCGGTACGACGTTGTCGACTATCCACTGTGGACTGAGGGCGGCATCCTCGACCAGTAGTCCGCCGCCGGCCGCCACGATCGGCTGTGCGTTGAGCCGCTGCTCGCCGTTGCCGACCGGATAGGGGACGTACGCCGCGGGCAGCCCCACCGCGGCGAGTTCCGCGCACGTCACCGCGCCGGCCCGGCAGAGCAGCATGTCGGACGCGGCGTACGCGAGATCCATCCGGTCGGCGTACGGGACCACCACGTACGCCGCACCACCGGGGGCGGATTGCACGTCGACGGCGTTCTTGGGACCGGTGAGGTGCAGGACCTGGATGCCGGCCCCGAGCAGCGCAGGTGCGGCCCCGGTGGCAGCGGCGTTCAGCGAACGGGCGCCCTGCGAACCGCCGGTGACGAGCAGGGTCGGGCGCTCCGGGTCCAGCCCGAAGTAGGCGGCCGCGGACGGCCGCAGCGCGGGGCGGTCCAGCGTCGTGATCGACCGGCGCAGCGGCATCCCGACGACCTGCGCGCGGGGCAGCGGCGTCCCTTCGGTGGTCACCGCCACCACGTGGGCGAACCGCGCCGCCACCCGGTTCGCCAGGCCCGGCAACGGGTTCTGCTCGTGCACCACGATCGGCGTCCGGCGCAGCCGAGCGGCAAGATAGGCGGGGAAGGCGACGTACCCGCCGAAACCCACGACGACGTCGGCGTCCACGCGATCCAGGATCTCGCGGGTGCGGCTGACCGCGCGAGTCAGCCGGAACGGCAGCCGGGCGAGGTCGAGCGTGGGCTTGCGGGGCATGGGGACCGGGGGGATGAGTTCCAGGTCGTAGCCGCGGGACGGGATCAGCGTGCTCTCCAGTCCGCGAGCGGTCCCCAGCGCCGTGATTCGCACGCCGGGGTCCAACCGCCGCAGCGCGTCACCGACCGCCAACGCCGGTTCGATGTGCCCGGCCGTGCCACCGCCGGCCAGTACGACGCTGCTCACCGACGGCGGCGGGGCAGGCCGTCCACCGCCGAACGCGGGATGGGCAGCCGCAGCAGCCGCGCCGTCCGGCCCTGGCCATGGCGGCGCAGATGGGCCACGGCGTCGGGCTCATGGCGGGCGAAGCCGGCCAGCATGCCGACGATGAACATGGTCACCACCAGGGAGGTCCCGCCGGAGGAGATCAGCGGCAGCGGTACCCCGGTGACGGGCAGCAGACCGACTACATAGCCGATGTTGATGATCGCCTGCCCGACCAGCCAGATAATGACCGCGGCGCTGACCAGCCGGATGAACGGATCGGAGGTGCGGCGCGCGATCCGCAGGCCGGCGTAGGCCAGGGTCCCGAACAGCGCGAGCAGGATCAGGCAGCCGACGAAGCCGAGTTCCTCGCCGACGATCGCGAAGATGTAGTCACTGTGCCCGTTCGGCAGCAACCCCCACTTCATCCGGCTGTTGCCGAGTCCGACGCCCCACCAGCCCCCGGTGGCCAAGGCGTACATGCCGCGGATGGACTGCAGCCCGGCACCCTCGGGGTCGGAGAACGGATCGAGGTAGGTGACGATGCGCTGCATCCGGTAGGGCTCCACGGCAATCAGGGCGACCACACCGGCGATCATGGCGGCGAAGAGGGCCATGAACATGCGTAACGGTGCTCCGACTGTCCACAGTAGAGCGAACAGGATGAGAACGAAGCAGAGCGTGGTGCCAAGGTCGGGCTCGAGCATGACGAGCCCTCCGAGCAGCATGCCCACGGGCACGAGCGGAATCAGCAGGTGCCGCCACTCCCCCAGCATCTTCTGCTTGCGCACCAGCAGATCCGCGCCCCAGAGCACGAACGCGACCTTGGCGAGTTCCGACGGCTGCAGCTGGAACAGGCCGACGTCCAGCCAGCGGCGTGCGCCGTACATCTCCTGACCGATGGCCGGGACCAGCACGACGGCGAGCAGTACCACCGCGGCCAACAGGGCCGGGTAGGCCAGCCGCCGGTACATCGAGGGCCGCAACCGCAGTCCCAGCCACACCGCCACCAGACCCACCAGCAGGTAGATCGCCTGCCGATCGAAGATGCCGAACGGCGAGCGCGACGTCGGGTCGGAGAACAGCAGCGATTCCACGCTGGAGGCCGAGAACACCATGGCCAGGCCGAACACCGCGAGCGCTCCACCCGCGCCGAGGACGAGGTGGAACGAAGCCAGCGGCTTGTCCAGAAACGTCGCCACGGCGTTTCCCGATGATGGCGAGGTGGCTTCGACGCGGCTGGTTGTCGAGCTCACCGGTCGGCCAGCTTGGCTACGGCGGTCGCGAAGGCCCGCCCGCGTTCGGAATAGTCACCAAACATGTCCCACGAAGCCGCCGCCGGAGCCAGCAGCACAGTCTGCCCCGGTGAGGCCAGACCCGCCGCGCGCGCCACGACCTCGTCCATGGCGCCATTGTCGGTTCTCGTCACTTCCGTCACAGGGACATCGGGAGCGTGTCGCGCCAACGCTTCGGCGAGAAGGTGACGATCGGCTCCCAGCAGAACCACCGCCGCCAGCCGGCCGCTGACCGAGGCCACGAAATCGTCCACCGCAACGCCTTTGAGCAGTCCACCGGCGATCCAGACGACCCGTCCGTACGCCGACAGGGAGGCCGCCGCGGCATGCGGGTTCGTCGCCTTGCTGTCGTCCACGTAGGCGACACCATCCACAGTAGACACGAGCGCGTTGCGGTGCGGCGCCGGCCGGAAATCCCGCAGTCCCGCGGACACCGCGGCCGGGGTGACACCGTACGCCCGCGCGAGTGCCGCCGCGGCCAGTGCATTGGCGACGTTGTGCGACCCGGGCACCGGGATGTCCGCGGCAGCCACGAGAGCGACGTCGGTACCGAAGGCGCGGTCCACCAGCACGCCGTCCACGACGCCGAGGCCGCCCGGCGGAGGTTCGGACAGGGTGAAGCCGACAATCCGCTCGCTGCCGGCGGCCAGTCGGACCGACCATTCGTCATCCGCATTGACCACGGCTGCGACGTTTCCGGCGTAGACGCGGCCTTTCGCCGCGGCGTACGCGGCGAAGGACCCGTGCCAGTCGATGTGGTCCGGGGCCAGGTTGAGCACGGTGCCCGCCAGCGGCCGCAGGGACGGGGTGGCATGCAGCTGCGGGCTCCCGAGTTCGACCGCTAGCACGTCGTACTGCTTCCCCACCACCTCGGCGAGCGGCAGGCCCACGTTGCCGGCCGCCACGGTCCGCAGTCCCGCCGCGCGCAGGATCGACTCCAGCATCAGCACTGTCGTGGTCTTGCCGTTCGTGCCCGTGACCGCGAGCCACGGGACGGCCGGATCGCGCAGCCGCCAGGCGAACTCCACCTCGCCGATGACCTCGAGTCCGGCAGCAGCGGCGGCGGCCAGCAGCGGGTGGGTGGGACGCCAACCCGGGGACACGACGACCATGTCGACACCACGCGGGACGCTCGAGGGCATGCCGACGAAACGCGCCCCCAGCGCTTCCAACTCGGCCGTGCGCTCGCTCTCGCGTTGGTCGGCAACCAGGACCTGTGCACCACCGGCGAGCAGTACCCGGGCGACCGCCGCACCCGCCACGGCGGCGCCGGCCACGAGCACGGTGTGGCCCCGGTACGCCGCCGCCCGCCTCACTGGATGTCGGCGCTGGCGAGCCAGTCGGCGTAGAAGAGTCCGAGGCCGAAGGCGACGGCCAGCCCGGTGATGATCCAGAACCGCACGACGACGGTCATCTCGGTCCACCCGGCCAACTCGAAGTGGTGATGGATCGGGGCCATCCGGAACACTCGCTTGCGGGTCGCCTTGAAGACCAGGATCTGGGTGGCCACCGAGAGTGTCTCGACCACGAACAGCCCGCCGAGCACGACGAGCAGCAACTCGGTCTTGGTGAGCACCGCCATGCCGGCCATCAGCCCGCCGAGTGCGAGCGAACCGGTGTCACCCATGATGATCCGGGCCGGATTGGCGTTCCACCAGAGGAATCCGAAGCAGGCGCCGAGCGCCGAGGCCGCCACCAGGGCGATGTCGAGCGGATCGCGGACCTCGTAGCAACCGGACAGTTCCTGGCGAGCGCACAGATGCCCGAACTGCCAGAACGAGATGACGACGTACGACCCGAACACCATCACCGACGAGCCGGCAGCCAGCCCGTCCAGTCCGTCGGTCAGGTTCACGGCGTTGGAGAAGCCGGCGACCATGAGATAGGCGAATACCACGAACAGCACGGCGCCGAACGTGATCTCGGGGATGTCCCTGACGAAGGACAGGCTGGTCGAGGCGGGGGCCAGACCGTCGCGCTCGAACTGCAGCGCCAGTACGGCGAAGCTCACCCCTACGACGAGCTGACCGACGAGCTTGGCGGTCTTGCTCAGCCCCAGATTGCGCTTCTGCCGGATCTTGATGTAGTCGTCCAGGAACCCGACGAAGCCGAGGCCCACCATCAGGTAAAGCAGCAGGAATCCGGTGGCGGTAGGTCCCCGGTCGGGCTGGGTGAGCAGGTAGAGCTGCGCGCCGGCGTACCCGAGGACGGTCGCCAGCACGACTACTGCGCCGCCCATCGTCGGGGTGCCCTGCTTGGACAGGTGGGTCTGCGGGCCGTCGACGCGGATCTCCTGACCGATGCCGCGGCGGCGCAGCAGCCTGATCGCGACCGGCGTGAAAATGATCGACACGACGAGGGAGACGATCGCCGCCAGCAGGACCGACGTCATGGGAGGACCCCAGCGGCAGCCGGCTGCTCGGATGCCAGCAGGTCCGAGGCGACCCGCTCCAGCCCGGCCGAGCGGGAGGCCTTGACCAGGACGACATCCCCGGGGCGGACCTCGCGCCGCAGCAACTCCACCGCCGCCGCCACATCGGCAACAGGCTCACCCGCCAGGCCGCTCGCCCCCTCGAGGATGGCGCGCGCAATCGGACCGACAGCTACCAGCCGATCGACCCCCAACTCGGCGGTGAGCCGCCCGATTTCAACGTGGGCGGCCGGGCCGTGCTCACCGAGTTCGGCCATCTCCCCGAGGACCGCCCACGACCGGCGCCCGGCCGCCATGGCCGCGAGCGCCCGCAGCGCGGCGGCCATCGATTCCGGGTTGGCGTTGTAGGCGTCGTTTACCACCCGTACGCCGTCGTCGGTGTCGGTGACCTCCATCCGCCACCGGCTCGCCGGCCGGGCGGTACCCAGCGCCGCGGCCACCTCCGCCACCCCCATCCCCACCTCGAGGGCGACTGCGGCGGCGGCGAGGGAGTTGCCGACGTGATGCGCGCCGTACAGGCCGAGGCGGACGGCTGACCGTCCGCCGGGACAGACCAGGGTGTACGACGGCCGCCCGGCGTCGTCGAGCTCGATGTTCTCGGCCCGCACGATGGCATCGTCAGCCCGCCCGACGGTGAGCACCCGCGCGGCCGTGGCCTGAGCCATGGCCGCCACGATCGGGTCGTCGGCGTTGAGCACGGCCACACCGTCACCAGCGGGCAGCGCCTGGACCAGTTCGGCCTTGCTGGCCGCGATGGCGGCCCGGCTGCCGAACTCGCCCAGGTGCGCGGTTCCGACGTTGAGGACGACGCCGATCCGCGGCGGTGCGATGGCGCACAGGGCGGCGATGTGTCCGGGGGCCCGCGCCGAGCACTCGAGCACCAGGTACCGGGTGTCGGGTCCGGCCCGCAGGACCGTGTGCGGATGCCCGATCTCGTTGTTGAACGAGCCCGGCGGAGCGACGGTCCTGCCGTGGTGTCCGAGGACGTGCGCGAGCAGATCCTTCGTGGAGGTCTTTCCCGACGAGCCGGTCAGGCCGACCACGGTGATCCGGGGCAACCGGTGCAGTACCTCGTGTGCCAGCCGCCCGAGAGCAACCTGTACGTCGGGCACGACCACCGCAGGCACCCCGACCCCGACCGAACGGGCGGCGAGGACGCCCACGGCGCCCGCGGTCACCGCCGCGGCGGCGAAGTCATGGCCGTCGGCGCGCTCCCCGCCCAGCGCCACGAACAGGCCGCCCGGGCCGACCTCGCGGGAGTCGAACTCCACAGTTCCCGTCACCGCGGCGTACGGCGTGGCGACGCCGGCGAGCCGGCCGTCCACGGCCTCGGCGACCTCGGCGAGGGTCAGCGCGATCACCGGACGAGCGACCCGATCAACTCGGCGAGGACACTGCGGTCGTCGAAGGGCCGCACGACGCCGTGGTCCTCCTGCCCCTGCTCGTGTCCCTTCCCGGCCACGACGACAGTGTCGCCGGGACCGGCGGCGGCCACCGCGGCCGCGATGGCGTCCCGCCGGTCGGCTACCTCCACCACCTCAGCCCGGTCGACGGTAGTCACGCCCTCGACCCCGCGCAGCATCGCCGCACGGATCTCACCCGGCTCCTCCGAGCGGGGGTTGTCGTCGGTAACGACGAGCAGGTTCGCCCCTCTGGCGGCTGCGGCACCCATCGGCCCCCGCTTGCCCTGGTCGCGGTCGCCGCCACAGCCGAGCACCACGATCAGCCGGCCCGCAGTGGCCGGGCGGAGCGCCGCGAGCAGCGTGCTCACCGCCTCGGGGGTGTGTGCGTAGTCGACCAGCGCACTGAACGGTTGACCGGCCGCGACCGGTTCCATCCGGCCGGGAACCGTCGTCGTGGCGATCCCGGCCGCCGCCCGCACCGGGTCGACGTCGGCCGAAGCCAGGACAGCGAGCGCGAGCAGGGCGTTGGCGACGTTGAACCGCCCCGGCAGCCGCACACCGGCTTCGAACCGCAGTCCATCGGGACCGGTCACGATGAAGCTGCTGCCGCCCGAGGCGTCCGTGCTGACGTCGCCGGCCCGCCAGTCCGCCGCCGGATCACCGTCGGCGGACACCGTGATCGTCGCCGGTCCCACGAGCCGCCTGCCGTACGCGTCGTCGACGTTGACCACTTCGTGCTCGCACCGACCGTCGAAGAGCAGCGCCTTGGCACCGAAGTAGCTCTCCATGTCCCCGTGGAAGTCCAGGTGGTCCTGCGAAAGGTTCGTGAACGCCCCGACGGTGAACCGCGTGCCGCCCACGCGGTGCTGCGCCAGCGCGTGGCTGGACACCTCCATGGCCATCGCCTGCACACCACGCTCGGCCATGACGGCGAGCAGCGCATGCAGGTCCGGCGCCTCGGGCGTCGTACGCACGCTCGGCACCGCCACGCCGGCGATCCGGGTCTCGACGGTACCGATCAGCCCCGTCACCAGGCCGGCCGCGGCGAGCCCCGCCTCCAGCAGGTAGGCCACGGTGGTCTTGCCGTTCGTGCCGGTGATGCCGAGGACCGTAATGCTCGTCTCGCCGTACACGCCGACCGCGATTTCGCCCAGCCGGGCCCGCGGGTCCTCGACCACGAGGACCGGTATGCCGCCGGCACTCGCGACCGGTTCGCCGCCCGGATCGGTGAGTACGGCGGCCGCACCGGCCTGCACCGCCTGCGGCACGAACTGCGCTCCATGCGCGTTGGCCCCGGGCAGTGCGGCGTACAGGTCACCGGCCCGCACCGCGCGGCTGTCCAGCGTTACCCCGGTCACCACGGTCTCCTCGCCGCCGGGTGGCACCGGCAGGCCGAGTACGCCGGCCAGGTCGGCCAGCCGCCGCGGGACCGGCCGGGCCGGCCGCGGGTGGACGATCATCCCGCCCGCCACCGACCGCTGCGCTCCTGCTGTGTGCTCGCGATCGGCGGCGTGCTCATGCACAACGGCGAGGGTACCCACCCGGATCACAGACCACCGGCTAGTCCTCATCGGTGGTCAGCCGGAACTCCGGGCTGGGAGTACCGGTCGGAGCAACACCGTTGTCCCCCAACGCGAAGGACATGATCGAGGTGAACACCGGCGCGGCGATCACACCGCCGCCGCCGCTGCCGCCGGGCTGCTCGACGCTGATCGCGATCACGTACCGCGGGTCGTCGGCGGGAGCGAACCCGGCGAACGTCGCCCAATAGCCGCCGCCGGCGTAGCAGCGGCACTCGGGGTTGGGCCGCTGGGCGGTGCCGGTCTTCCCCGCTACCCGGTAGCCGTCGATGCGGGCCAGCGGCGCCGTACCGCCCTCGTTCGTCACCGACTCGAGCATGTACCGCAGGTCCGCGGAGGTGTCGGGTTCCAGC
Source organism: Geodermatophilaceae bacterium (assembly GCA_013695685.1). Classification (GTDB taxonomy): domain Bacteria; phylum Actinomycetota; class Actinomycetes; order Mycobacteriales; family Geodermatophilaceae; genus JACCTY01. Next base: position 27,518 of record JACCZY010000097.1, read on the forward strand.
ACCCGCCGTGGCTCTGATCCCGGCTGGTCGATGACTGTCCCGTCCGGGCCGATCACCTGGTCGACGATGCGCGGCGGGACCAGTACGCCGTCGTTCGCGACTGCCTGGAACATCGAGGCCATCTGCAGCACGGTCATCGAGACGCCCTGCCCGAACGGGATGGTTCCGGCCTGGCTGCCCGACCACTCCTCGTGGGGCAGGAGGATGCCGTTGCTCTCCGCCGGCAGCTCGATGCCGGTCGCCGTTCCCAGCCCGAACCGGCGCAGGTACTCCTCCAGCCGGGCGTTCCCCAGCTGCTGCGCGAGCATCACGGTGCCCACGTTGCTGGACTTGCCGAGGATGCCGGTGGCGGTGAAGTGGATCGGGGCGTGGCCCCACGCGTCGTTGATGACGATGTCGGACACCGCGATGTTGTCGGGGACGGTCAGCTCCGTCTCCGGGGTGATGAGGCCCTCCTCGAGTGCCCCGGCGAACGTGATCATCTTGTTCACCGAGCCGGGCTCGATCACGTGTGACACCGTGGGGTTGGCCAACTGGTCACCGCGCACCCCGCCCGGGTCCGCGGCGTTGTAGCCGGGGCTGCCGCCCATCGCCAGTACCTGGCCGGTGGCCACATCCAGGACGACAGCTTGCGCGCTGCTGACGCCCGCGTTCTCGTTGGCGACGGCGAGCGCCTGTTCCAGGGTGAACTGCAGGTCCTGGTCCAGGGTCAGCTGCACGTCGCTTCCGGGTACCGCCTCCTCCAGGGAGTGCGTGGCCGCCGGGATGGGCAGCCCGAATCGACCCTGTTCGTAGACGAGCTGCCCCGGCGTACCCGTTAGCACGTCGTCGTACTGGTCCTCGATCCCGGCCAGGCCGGTGTCGTCCTGGCCGACGAAGCCGACCACCTGCGCGGCGGTCCACTCGGCCGGGTATTCGCGGCGCTGCTCGACGAGTTCGCCGATCCCGGCCAGCTGCAGGTCCATGATCGCCTGCGCACCGGCCGGGTCCAGCCCGCGGGCGAGGTAGACGAACCGCCCGTCGGCCGTCAGCTCGCCCATCAGGGCGTCGGCGCTGGTGGCGAGCAGCGGGGCCAGCGCCAGCGCCGTCCGGCCCGGTGCCACGATCATGCCCGGGTCGGCGAAGATCGCGCGCGCCTCGACGGAGTACGCCAGCGCATTGCCGTCCCGGTCGAGGATCTGGCCACGGGCGGCGGGCAGGTCCAGCCTGGTCAGCCGCAGCTCCTCGGCCGCCGCTGCGTACTTCATCCCATCGAGGCCTTGGAGCTGGACCAGCCGGCCGCCGATGATGGTGAGGACCGTCAGTACGACGGCCAGCCCGAAGCGCACCCGACGGTGTGGATCGGACAGGCGCAGCCGGCGGGTCCCGCGTCGTGGACTCATCAGTTCCTCCGGGCCGGCGGTGGCGGACGGGTTGCCGGCTTGGCCTCGCCGACCACCTGCGTCGTTCCGTCCGGATGCACGATCAGGAAGCCGGGGGGCCCGGCCGGGACCATCCCCTGCTCGACGGCTGCCCGGGCCAGCGCCGCCGGCGCCTGGGCTGCACCGATCTCCTGTTGCAGCTCCTGCTCCTGCAGCCGCAACTGCTCGATCTGCTGGCTCAGCGACCGCTCGGTGAAGGAGTCGGCCGCGATCGCGGTATTGAGAACGAGCAAGGCGATGAGTCCAGCACCGATGACGAAGAGGATCAGAGCCACGAACGGCGCCCGGCCGGCGGGGGCGGGGGCGGCCACGGGCCGCTGCAGCGACACCCGCGTCGGCTCGGTACGGCGACCCGCCACCCGCTGGGGGCGGTCGTAGGCCGGAAGGGCACTCATGCCGCCACCCCGAGCCGCTCGGCTGCCCGCAACCGCACCGAGGCCGCGCGGGGATTCACCGCCACCTCGCCGGCACCGGCGGTCTCCGCGCCACGGGTCAGCAGCCGTAGCGTCGGTGCCGCGGACGGGAGAGCTACCGGCAGGTCCAGTGGGGTTCGGTCGGCCGACTCCGCGGCGAAGGCACGCTTGACGATCCGGTCCTCCAGGGAGTGGTAGCTCAGTACGACGATGCGTCCGCCCACGGCGAGCGCGTCCAGCGCCGCGGGGATCGCGGCACCAAGTGCCTCCAGCTCGGCGTTGACCTCGATCCGCAGCGCCTGGAAGGTCCGCTTCGCGGGGTGGCCACCGGTGCGGCGGGTAGCAGCGGGGATGGCGGCGCGGACCAGCTCGGCCAGCTTCGCGGTGGATTCCAGCGGCGCGGCAGCCCGCTCCCGCACGATGGCTGCAGCGACGCGGCCGGCGAACCGCTCCTCGCCGTACTCGCGCAGGATCCTGGCCAGCTGGGCGGCGGAGTAGCCGTTGACGATCTCACCGGCGGTACGGCCGCTGGTCTGATCCATCCGCATGTCCAGCGGCGCGTCGCGGGAGTAGGCGAAGCCCCGTTCGGCACTGTCCAGCTGCATGGAGGACACACCGAGGTCGAAGAGCACCCCCTCGACCTCCGACAGGCCCAGCTCGGCGAGTACGTCGGGCAGCGAGTCATAGACCGCGTGGATGAGCTGCAGCCGCTCGGCGTACGGCGACAACCGCCTCCGGCTGTGCTCCAGCGCGGCCGGGTCGCGGTCCAGACCGACCAGCCGCACCTGCGGGAAGGCTCGCAACAGCGCCTCGGCGTGCCCGCCCAGCCCCAGCGTGGCGTCCACCACCACTGCCGGCCGATCGGCCTGGGGACGCAGCGCCGGGGCGAGCAGCGCCACACAACGCTCGAGCAGGACCGGTACATGCTCGCCCCGCTGCGTACCACTGTCCATCGGGCGCCTTTCGGGTGCTGTGATGCTTCGGTGGTGGCTTCTCGTGGTCTTCGTGGTGACCTGTCGCGGCCGTATCGATCGGTCCCCGCCCGAGGCACCACCTGGCGCCGGGGAAGGTGCGTCAGGGGGCGCCCTCGGGGGGAGACCGACGGCTACGGACGGGGTGGATCCGCCTCGCCGTCCACTGGCTCGTCACACGAGTCCGGGCACCACCTCCGAGTCCATCCGGGCGAAGAGCGGCTCGTGCTCGTCGAGGAACCGTCGCCAGGCCTCGCCGTCCCAGATCTCGAAGTGGGTGTTGGAGCCGATCGCCACGCAGTCGCGCTCCAGTGCGGCGTACCGGCGAAGCTCGAGGTTGATCACGATTCGGCCCTGCTTGTCCGGAGTGGGGGCGTCGGCGGCGGAGTAGAGCAACCGCGCGTAGTCGCGCACGCGGGGAGCGGTGTTCGGCACCTGACTGAGGGCAACGCTTCGCCGGGTGAACTCGGCGAGGGGAAAGACCGACACGCAGTTCTCCTGTCCCCTCGTGATCACCAAGCCGTCGGCCAACCGCTCGCGAAACTTTGCCGGGAGGGCGACCCGGCCCTTCTCGTCCATGCGCAGGGTGTGGGTGCCCAGGAACACCGCAGCCACCTCCACACCCACCACGCCGGCCCCAGTTGACGCCCTGCTCTCCCCACTGATCACCACGCTACCCCACTGGTCCCCACTCGTACACCATCAGCGCGGGTCGGCGCACCACTTCCTGGGCGGAGGGCCTCAGTGGCGTGCCGAAGACCACGATTTGGAGACGGACATGGGGGAATCCAGCTGCTCGACATAGAGTGCCCAGGGTGCGGGTCGCCCGAGAACGTGCGGCCATCAACGGCGAGGAGGACCGCGCGTGCTCTCACGCAGCGCCCTAGGTGATCTCGACGATCCTGCGATCGAGCCGCTCGGGCTGGACGACGTCCGGGAGGCGACGGTCCGCATCGCCGGCAACATCGAGCGGGTGATCGAGGGCAAGCCGGAGGTCGTCCGCCTGGCGATCGTCGTCATGCTGGCAGAGGGACACCTGCTGATCGAGGACGTCCCCGGGGTGGGGAAGACCAAACTCGCCAAGGCGCTGGCCCGCTCCATCGACTCCTCGGTACGCCGGATCCAGTTCACGCCGGACCTGCTGCCCAGCGACGTCACCGGGGTGAGCGTCTACAACCAGGAGACGCACGACTTCGAGTTCAAGCCGGGAGCGGTCTTCGCCAACCTGGTGGTCGGCGACGAGATCAACCGCGCCTCGCCCAAGACCCAGTCGGCGCTGCTGGAGTGCATGGAGGAGCAGCAGGTCACCGTCGACGGGACGACGTACCGGCTGGAAACGCCGTTCATGGTGCTGGCGACGCAGAATCCGATCGAGATGGAGGGCACCTACCCGTTGCCCGAGGCGCAGCGGGACCGCTTCACCGCCCGCGTGTCGATGGGCTACCCCGATGTGTACGCCGAGGTCGCCATGCTCAGCGGGCACGCCGGCAGCGACCCCCTCGACGACCTCAAGCCGGTATCGAGCGCGCGCGAGGTGCGCGCGTTGATCCATGCGGTGCATGCCGTCCACGTCTCCGACGCGGTGCGCAAGTACCTCGTCGACGTGATCAACGCGACCCGCCGCTCCCCGGAGCTGCGCCTGGGCGGCTCACCGCGAGCCTCGCTGCAACTGCTGCGGACCGCCAAGGCGCAGGCTGCCCTGGCCGGCCGCAGCTACGTCCTGCCCGATGACATCCAGCAGCTGGCCGGCTCGGTGTTGCCGCACCGCGTCATCATGACCCCCGAGGCGCAGATCGCCCGCCGTACGGCGGAGCAGGTGATCGCCGACGTGATCCGGACCGTCCCGGTGCCTCGTGGGACGGACGACTGAGTGCGCCAGGCACTCACCGGTTTGACCACCCGCGGTCGCTGCTTCGTTGCGGCCGGCTTCTCCGCCGCGCTCAGCGCGCTGATCCTCGGCGAGAAGGACCTGCTCAGGGTCGCGGTCTTCCTTGTCGCGCTGCCTTTGATCGCGGCATTTCTGGTAGCCCGCACCCAGTTCCGGCTGTCCTGCCAGCGGGTCATCTCCCCTGCGAGGGTGCCGGCCGGTGAGCCGGCCACCGTCCGGCTCACTCTCGACAACATCTCGCGGATCCCGACCGGTCTGCTGCTGCTCGAGGACAACCTGCCCTACATTCTCGGTGGCCGACCGCGGTTCGTCATCGACCGGGTTCCCGCCGGCGACTCTCGCACCGTGCACTACGAGGCCAAGGGTGAGCTGCGCGGCCGGTACCGGATCGGGCCACTGCGGCTGCGGCTTGCCGACCCGTTCGGGCTGGTCGAACTCACGAGGGGCTTCTCCGGCACCGACCTGCTGACAGTGGTGCCGACGGTGCACCCGCTGCCGACGCTCGGCCTCGGCGGGGCGTGGTCCACCGGCGGGGACAGCTCGTCGCGCTCGGTGGCGGTCCAGGGCGACGACGACGCGGCCACCCGCGAGTACCGCGACGGGGATGATCTGCGCAAGGTGCACTGGCGCTCCACCGCCCGGATCGGAAAGCTCATGGTTCGCCGGGAAGAGCAACCCTGGCAGACCCGTGCGGCGCTGCTCCTGGACGCCCGGCTGTCGCGACACCGCGGCGAAGGTGCCGGGTCCAGCTTCGAATGGTCGGTGAGTTCGACGGCGAGCGTCGGCATGCACCTCGGCCGGCTCGGCTACTCGCTGCGGCTGTTCTCCGACAGCGGTGAGCTGCACACCGGCACCGATGAGGACTTCAGCGCCGGCCACCAACTGCTCGACCAGCTGGCGATCTTCGCCTCCTCGTCGAACCTGGAGATGGACCGCGGCGTCCAGGCCCTGCGGCACGCCAACGAGGACGGGCTGCTGGTCGCGGTCCTGGGTGACATCGGTCCCGACGAAGCGCAGGCGCTGGCGACCGGCCGGGGCGGCACCGCGCGCAGCATCGCCGTGCTCTGCGACGTGTCCAGCTGGATGAGCGGGGCCGGCGCCGACCGCGCTGCGGTCTTCGCGCGGCACGGGGCGTCGGTGAGCGTGCTACGACGTAGCGGGTGGCGGGTGGTGATCGGCGGCCGCGACCGGACGATCACCGAGGCATGGGCGCAGGTCGGCGTCTCCGCCTTTGCCAGCGCCGGCGGCAGCATGACCTTCGGCGTCGAGCCGGCGGCGGTCTCATGAGTGTGATGACGACCAGCACCAGGCTGGCGCTCGCCGGGGGCGTCGGCGTACTGCTCGGCGCGCTGTCCCTCGAGCCGGTCTTCGTCAACCTGGACTGGGTGCTCCCGGTCGTGCTCGTCCTGGCGGCGATCCTGGCAGTCAGCGTCGGTGCCCGCCTGGTCCCCGGGCTGGCGCCCTGGGCACCGCTACTCGAGTTGGCCGGCGGGTTGTTCGTCCTCACTGCCCTGTTCGTTCCGTCCAACGCGTTCTTCGGCGTCCTGCCGACGTGGACCAGCCTGGCCGACATGCGGGTGCTGCTGGGTGAGGCCGGGTACGCCGTCCGTACCCAGGTCTCCCCTGCCCAGACCCTGGAGGAACTGCTCTTCCTGGCGGCTATCGGCGTCGGTGTCGTCGCGGTCGCCGTCGACATCCTTGCGGTGGCCCTGCGCCGGCCGGCGGTCGCCGGCCTGGCCCTGCTCGTCCTGTATGCGATCCCCACCGCCGCTCTGGTCGAGGGGATCCCGTGGTGGCCGTTCGTCGGCGCGGCCGTGGGTTACCTGCTGCTGCTCTTCGTCGATGGCCGGGAGGCCGTGATGCGCTGGGGCCGCCCAGCCGACGACGGCCCTCGTACGCCGACGTTCGGCTTGCCCGCCTCGCAGCGGATCGGGGCACTGGCGATCGCGGTGGGCCTGGCGGTGCCGCTGCTGGTCCCGTCGCTGCCCACCGGCATCCTGCGCACGGCCGGCAACGGCATCGGGGACGGACCCGGCACCTCGTTGAACCCGCTGGCCACCCTCGCCGGCGAGCTGACCCTTCCCGAGCCGCTGGATCTGCTCCGGGTGGAGACCAACGTCGATCAGCCGTACTACCTCCGGGTGGTGTCCCTCGAGACGTACACCGACCAGGGTTGGGCGCCGGGCGACCTCGACGGGACGTTCGATGCCAACGCAGGCGACCTGCCGGGCCCTCCGAGCGGCAGCCCCACCCGGCGGGTCGAGGCGCAGATCGAGGTGCTCGACCAGAACGACCGGTTCCTGTCGACCTACTACGCCACCAGTGACGTGGACACCGGGGCAGACTGGCGCTTCGACGAGATCAGCGGCACGGTGTGGAGCCCGAACGATCGCACCGGCGGGCTCACCTACACGGTCGTGGCGAACGAGCCGGTCCCGTCGGTGGCCGACCTCGAAGCCGCCGACGATCTGGACTCCCAGGAGCAGATCCAGCGCCGGTTCACCGCCCTCCCCCGCGTCGTCCGCCCGGAGATCTCGAATCTGGTGCGGGACGTCGTGGCCGGCGCCGAGGGCCCCTACGCGCGGACACTGGCGATCAACGACTTCTTCACCGATCCGGCTAACGGATTCCTCTACAGCCTCAGCACCGAACCCGGCACCAGCGGGAGCGATCTCGTCGACTTCCTGACCAATCGGCGCGGGTACTGCGAGCAGTACGCCGCGGCGATGGCGGTGATGATGCGCTTCGCCAACATCCCGGCCCGGGTCGTCATCGGCTACACGCCCGGCACCCGCAACGCCGGGCTGTGGACGGTGACCACGGACGACGCGCATGCGTGGGTGGAGGCGTACTTCGAGGGCATCGGCTGGGTACCGTTCGACCCGACGCCGCTGGGCG
>JACCZY010000029.1 GCA_013695685.1 Geodermatophilaceae bacterium
GACGACGCCGGTCTGACCATGGCCCAGCTGGCAGTGGCCTGGGTGCTGCAGAACGACAACGTGTCCGCGGCCATCATCGGGGCCACCCGGCCGGAGCAGGTGCAGGACAACGTCAAGGCCGCAGGGGTGCGGCTGGACGCCGACGTACTCGCCCGGATCGACAAGGTCCTGGACAGCGTCGTGATCCGCGACCCGGCCAAGACGCAGCGGGTCGACCCCTGGGGCTAGTCTCGATTCCCTCGCACTCCGGTCGCCGCGATGATCTCGGCGAGATAGCCGCAGAGCTCCGCTTCCGGGTGCAGGAGCCCGGCCAGGAACGCCGTGTTGACCTGCTCGAAGGACGCATTCGCGCTGCGGTGCGCGCGTACGCCGGCAGCGGTCAGTGACAGGTCGTACGAACGGCGGTCGGACTGGCGCGCTACCCGGCGGGCATGTCCGCGGTCGGTGATCGTTCTGACCCAGTCGGTCACCGTGGTCGCCGGTAGCCTGCCGGCCGCTGTTCGTGTTGCGCACCGCGGTTCTGCGGGGGCTGGGGCTGGCGAATGACGGGCCGGTCAGCGTGACCGTGGGCGACGCGGACGGGGAACGTACAGCGGATCTCGAGCCCATCCCGTTCGACACCTACACAGACTGGGCCGGCGACTACGGAATGCTCCGGTTGCCCGAACGGGCGGACACCCGCTACCTCGCGGACAACGACGCCGTACTGAGATACGACACGGTCCCCGGCGGGGTCTACATCCGCTACCTGGAGGTACGCCGGCCGACGCCAGACGTGCTCGCGGCGCTGCGGCCGATCGTGGCAGGCGACGGCGTACAACGGGTCATTCTCGACATCCGGCAGAACCCGGGCGGTGACAACCACAACATCCCCGCTCTCACCCAGCTGCTGGCCCACTTCCGGTTCCACCATCCTGAGGGCGATGTTGTCGTGATCACCGACCGGGTCACGTTCTCCGCGGCGGCGAACCTGGCCACGGACCTCGAGGCCCTGTTCGACCCCGGCTAGACCGGGTCCAGCCCCATCGGCCCGTAGACCACACCGCCGTCGTGGAGCAGCGACACCTGGTGGACGCCTGCATCGCTGAGTTCACGCCAGGACTCACCGAGCCAGGACTCCGCGTCGGAGCGGTTGTCGAAGTGCTGGGCGGCCGGTCCGTCCACCTCCGCTCCGTGCTCGTCCTCGTACCGCCAGGTCCAACTCGTCATCGCCGCACGTCTCCTCGCACTCGGTTGCCTGGAAGGCTAGTGAGCCGGTGGCGCGGATCAGGGCAGGGAGTCATAGATGCTGGAACAGCGCGGACTGCTGGAGCGGCTCGAACGGTGGCTGGCCGACGGGCCGCGTCCGGGTCTGAGCCGGCCGAGGCCGATGATCGTCGGCGCCGCTTCCGAGCCCGTCACGGCGGTCGCGGACCTCCTCCGGACTGATCTCGTCATCGTTGCCCCGGCAGACGCCCCGACCGGGATCGCGCTGGTCGACCGCGAGGTCGACTCCGGCTGCGATCTGCTGCTGCTCGCCGCGCCGGACCGCGACGCGGTCTCCGCAACCGTCGCGATCGCCTCGTTCACCGGTGAGGAACCGATCCGGGCGCTGGGCTTCGACCCGACCCTGGCCGACGACGAATGGGTACGCCGGGCGGTCGCCGTACGCGATGGTCTGCGCCGAATCGACCGGGTCGCGGATCAGGCGGAGGCGCTGACGACCCTCGGCGATCCCGCGCTGGCCACCGCCACGGGGATCGTCGCGCAGGCGGCACAACGTCGTACGCCGATCGTCCTCGACGGGCTCACGGCGCTCGCGGCGGCGGTCCTCGTCGCGCACTTCGGCGACCAGGATCCACAGGGCTGCCTGATCGCGACCGCCGATCGCCGGCCTGCCGCGGCCATGGCCGCGCGGGTGCTCGGGTTGACCCCGGTGCTGGACCTGGGCCGGCGCAGCGGCGACGGGCTGGCGGCGCTGCTCATGCTTCCCCTCCTGCAGGCCGCGCAGCTCGTTGGCACCCAGGCCTGACGCCGTGATCGTGAGCGCGGTCAGCGCTGGTTCCGAGCTGATGTCTGGCTAGGGCAATGGCAGGACAGCGTGCCAATGCTGTCACCCTGTCCCTGCCATTACGGCTGACAGAGCGGCCTCACTTCGCAGACTCGACTTCGACACGCATCGACACGGGAGCGAACGTGGAGGTCAGACGGTGTAGCCCCGAGGGGATTCGAACCCCCGCTACCGCCTTGAGAGTGCTTTCAGACGTCCGCTGACGACCTGGACGAATTGAACCCACAGGAGCAGAATCCCTTGTGGCACAGGGGATTTAGTGTCGTACGATGCCTCATGGTGTCGCCGGCTGACGGCCGGTCACATGCGCTTATGTGGTCAATCTGTGGTCAAGATCATCGGGACGGAGCGCCATGGCGAGTCTGCGGTATCGCGCACACGGCTGGGATCTGCGGTATCGCGAGCGAGACGGCCGTGAGCGCACTGAGCGTTTCGCCGGGACAAGTACTCGTCGTCCGCCGCAGGAAGCCCTGGAACGCAAGGCGGAGATCGAGTCTCAGCTGTATCGCGGCACCTATATCGCCCGCGAGGACCGGGAGATGCCGTTCAAGGTGTGCTACGAGCGCTGGTGGGCCAGTCGGCAAGTCAGCGAGACCCGGCGGCACACCGATGCGCAGCGGGCGAAGAAGCACGTCCTCCCCCACTGGGGGGAATGGCCGATCGGCGCAATCAGGCCCTCCGACATCGACGACTGGATCGCGCTCTTGTCAGTCAAGCTTGGCCCGTATTCGGTGCGGGCGTGCTACGGCCTTCTGCGGGGACCGCTGCGGCGGGCCGCCCGCGACCGGGTCATCACGGACCCCTGCATCGACATCCGGCTACCCAAGATGCCTGACATCACCAAGACATTCGACGACGTCCTCGCAGCCGACGAGGTCGACCGCCTGGTCGCGGCGATGCACGACGACCAGCCCGACTACGCACGACTTCGCACGAACCACCGGTACGAGGCCCTGGTTTTCATGGGCGCATGGCTCGGTCCGCGCTGGAACGAGGCGATCGGGCTGCGGATCTGCGACTTCAACCCGTTGCGCCGAGAGATCACCTTCGGGCGGCTTGTCGTCAACCAGAACGGCAGCCAGACGTTCACCAAGGTCGGGTCCAAGACCGGTGACTGGCGGACCATCCCTGTCCCGCAGCCCGTCACTGAGGCACTCACCGCCCACATCGCGCGGTATCGACCAGCCGCTGACCGCAACGATCTCATCTTCACCAATGCTCGCGACGGCCACATCCTCCGCGGTAACTCCACCCGTGACGCGCTGGCGCCAGCAGTCAAGCGGGTGGATCTGCACGGTCGACGCGTCACCTGGCTCACCCTGCGCCACACCGCCGCCCTCGCTGATGTTCGACGCCGGCATGACTCTCTTCGAGGTACAGCACCGCCTCGGTCACAAGAGCCCCACCTTGACCGCAAAGGTGTACACGCACCTCATGCGGGAACGCTTCGACGAGGGCCGTGAACGACTTGAGAAGTACATGGCCGACAAACGTCGCGGACAACGGTGCGATGTGAGGGGCGGCGACGCGAGAGCCGCGACCTGACGCAATCTTGGGTATTCCACCGCCCGGTCGACCTGCTGCCGAGACACCGGCTGGCCATCGACGCCGTTTCTCGTTCGACCGGAGGAGTGGGTACGCTCCGTTCGCGGATCATCACGTGAAGCGGGACCGGACCTCCTGCGTTCCCAGAAGATCCGTTCTCGGAATTCAGGAGCCGCCCGTCGACCGGTCGGCCGCCGACCTTCGACGCCTGCACATCGCGGGTCAAGATCAGGAACCTGACCCGCTTCTGCGGACATCTGTTCTGAGGCGATGATTGTGCGCTCGGTTGCCGATGCGTTGTCGCCTCAGTTTGTCACGCCGTGCCCGCCGTTGACCGAGCAGTCGTGCCGGGATCTGATCGCCGGCTTCGCCGAGGTTCCCGATCCGAGGCGTCGCCGCGGTCTACGCGATCGCCTTCGGTCTGTCCGTCGGTTCGGTGTTCTTCAATCCGGCGGCCAACAGCGCGTTGCCGGGACTGGTCAATGATAACGAGCTGGTTGCCGCGAACAGCGGCATCTGGACCGCAGCGGTGCTCAGCCAGATCGCGCTGGCCCCGGTGGCCGGCGTCCTCTACGCCGCCCTTGGCGCCGGCCCGGCGTTCGCGATCAACGCCGGAAGCTTCCTGCTGAGCGCCGCTGTCCTGGCCGGTCTGCTACTACCGGCCGCCTCGGCCTCGACCGAGCGCGGAGGTTTCTTCGCCGCCGCTGCGCGGCGACGTTGTCCCCGACGACGATCAGCGAGACCGCGAGCACCGCCCTGAGCAGGTCCGCCACAACCATCACCGCAACCCGCGGGAGCCGGTCCACCAGCTGGCCCTGTCAGTCTGATCTGGCCCCACTGTGACGGTGTCGCTGCACCCGTATCGGCGCCGGTTCGTGGACATGTTCAAGCGGATGCGCCGCGAGCACGGGGTCCGGTACTTCCTGGCCCACAACATGACCGTCACCCCCGCGAATGTCGGTGAGGTCGCCGAGGTGGTCCGCGAAGCCGGCGCGATGGGCTTCGGATGCTGTCCTTCCAGCCCGCGGCCTACGTCGGGGACAACCGGCGCTGGCGGGAGAGATATCGCGACGCCGACGTGAGCCCGGACGCCGTGTGGGACGAGGTCGAGAAGGGGGCCGACACGCGGCTGGATTACCGGGTCTTCGAGAACGGCGACATCCGTTGCAACCGGACGGCCTACGGCTTCTACCTGGGCAAGCGATGGCATCCGGTGCTGGACGGCGGCAACCCCCGCGATCTCGCTGCCCGCGACGACTTCTTCCGGTACTTCTCCGGCATCGGGTTCGGTGGCTCCCCTCCGGCGATCCTGGCGGTCAAGCTGATCCGCCTGGTCGCCCGACACCCGCGAGTCAT
>JACCZY010000035.1 GCA_013695685.1 Geodermatophilaceae bacterium
CGATGATCCGGCTGGGCCGCATTCGAAGCGCCTCCTTCACCAACCGGCGGAGCGGGATCTCACCCGTTCCCTCAAGGTTCGGCTGGCGGGTCTGCATGCTGACCACGTCGGGCAGGGGCAGTTTCAGCTCGAAGACTTCCTCGCAGCTGACCACCCGATCCCGGGACGGAATGGCCGCGCACAGGCAGTTCAGCAGTGTCGTCTTTCCCGCCTGGGTGCCGCCCGAGACGATGATGTTCAGCCCGGAAATGACCGCCGCTTCCAAAAATCGGGCCGCGTGCGCAGTCAGGCTGCCGAGGGAGACCAGCTCGTCGAGTGAGTGCGCCTGCAGCACGAACTTGCGGATGTTCAGGGCAAGATGCCGTCGGGTGATGTCGGGGATGACCACATGCAGCCGCGAACCATCCGGCATCAAGGCGTCGACGAAGGGCGTGGACAGGTCCAACCGGCGACCCGACGTGCGCAGCATCATCTCGACCAGGTCCGCGATCTGCGCGGCCGTCATGATGGTCGTCGTCAGTTCACTGCGCCCGTGCCGGGCGACGAATACCCTGCCGGGCTCGTTGACCCAGATCTCCTCGATCTCCGGGTCGTCGAGGTATCGCTGCAGCGGCCCCAGACCGGCCACCTGCTCGAGCACCGTGCGTGCCGCGAATCGCGGGTCTCCCACCGGCGGCAGGGACGAGGACAACGATCGGTCCTCGTAGTCGGCGATAACCTCGTCGACCAGGGTTCCGATCTCACCGGGGTCCCGCCACGGATCCAGGCCACGGCGCCGGATGAGTTCGCGGACTTCGGAGTCGATGATCTCCATCGCGCTCGTCGCCACGGCCATCGCACCATCCCAGCTGCCGACAGTGCGCGAAGCGTAAGGCCGGTGCCCGCCCGCCGCCAGGCGAGCGATCAGCCTGTGGACAACGCCAGCGCAGCGGCGTACCCGTGTCGTTCATGATCGTGAGGCTGGATTGAGCGGAAACCGTCACATCCAGCCTCACGATCATGGTCACAGACCAGGTTCCGACGCAGCCGGGCCGTCGGGGCGCGCCCCCAGGGCTCGGGACAGCAGCGTGTTCCGGTTGCGTGCTCCGGTCTTGGCAAAGACGGACTTGAGGTGGTCCTGAATCGTGAGCTCGGACAGCTGCAGACGCCGCGCCAGGTCGCGGGTATCGCTACCGGTGGCCAGAAGGGTCATCAGCTGCCGCTCCCGTGGAGTCAGCGCGAAGCTCCGGATGAAAACATCCAGCCGGTCCAGCGGCGAGGTTTCCTCCAGGGTCACCGCGATCGCTGCCTGGCCGGTGGCATCGGCGCCGCCGAGGCGGGCCGCACGCAGGGTGACCCAGAAGCCCTCGGCGAGGTGCACCCGGGAGGACGCTTCATGGGCGTTTACTCCGTCCTCCTTCGCCAGGAGTTGGCCGGCGACGTTGTAGACGCTGGAGGGGATGACCGGTCGGTCAGAGACCCGGGGGACCAACACCTCGAGCCACTCCTGCGTGGCGGCCGTCTGGTTGACGACGTTCAGATCGTTGTCGAGGAGCATGACCACTGGACCCAGATCGCGCCGCTGCGAGACGGCGGGTGCACCGAAGGTGGCCGCCTGACGCCTGCGCAACGCCTGCGTGATCCTCGGCGCAAGGTCGGTCAGGAATGCGACGTCCTCCGCACTGAAGGGTCCCGCAGTACGGTCGCGCCATAGGTCCAGGAAAGCCCAGCATCCGAAGCGATCGTCGAAGACCACGGAGGCCACGTCGCTGACTCCGTAGCGGCACAGCACCTCGCGCCACACCGGGCTCAGAGACAGGTCCCCAGCCGTGCTCTGCCCGAGTGATCGAGCGGACGGTCCGCCGGCGGACAGCGTGGTCCACCTGTTGATCTCGGTGAGGTACTTGAACTTGACCAACGCCGGCAGCTCGCTCAGACATGGCACATCAGCCAGGGGGTCGCAACCCACCGCCGTCGTGGGGTCGGTCAGCAGCCACACGTAGGCGTCGAACCCGACGACCTGGCGGATCTCCGCCAGCACCTGGATCCGCAGCGTCTTGGCGTCGGACTCCACGGCGCACACCCGGTCGATCCGCTCCAACGACCGTGCCTGCCGCCGATCCGTGGCCACGGGCGCACCGTACGCCGCCGAATGCCTCGGCGCCGACACGGCGATGCGCGACCGATACCACCCAGACATCTGGGATACCCGGCTGCGACCGCACCTGCCTAGTGTGATGGCGCCCCCACCGGTCAACTCTGAAGGGAGTGCAGATGTCCACCCTGCGCATCGAGCACGCGATCAGCGACTACGACACCTGGAAGGCCGCCTTCGACCGCGATCCGGCCAACCGCAAGCAGTCGGGAGTACGGCGTTACACGATCTCCCGGCCCGTCGACGATCCCCACTACGTGCTGATAGACCTCGACTTGGACAACGTGAGCGATGCAGAAGCTCTCCTGACCGCACTGCACGAGATCTGGCAGTCACCGGCTGCGGCGCCGGCGTTGGCCGGCCGCCCGCAGACCCGGATTCTCGACCCGGTCGAGGCAACGGAGATCTGACCGCTAGGTCAGGCCGAGGTCCACTGCCATGGTGTCTGCGAGGGCAGTCGCGAACGTGCGGCTGATGTGCTGCCCGTCGGTGTAGACGATGATGTCGCTGACCACCATGGGGCACTGGTTGTCGGAGCACAGCCAACGGTTGACGTCCAGATACTCGCCTCCGGCAGCGCTCGCGGCACGCTGGTCAGCGGCGGCGATGTCCTGGATGCTCTGCCGGAAGGTGGTCAGGCACTCCCCGAGGTTGGCGTTCGGCGCACCGAGACAGGTGACCGGATCGCGGTCCATCACTGGGGTCTCGCTGAGAACGACCACCCGTTTCGCGCTCTCGCTCAGCGTTCTCACCGTGGATTCGACGGCGTTCTCCCAGGCCTGAGTGTGCTCGGGCACCCCGGGCTGGATCTCCTCCCCGTCCGGTCCGGCCAGCGGCTTGTCACCGCGGTCGGCGAGGATCGCAATGTCGGGGCTCAGGTCCGCGATCTCGTCGAGGGCCCACGTCCGCCACTCCCGGCAGCCGCTCTGCCTTCCCTCGCGCCCGCTGCCGAGGGGCACGATGTCCGCCGATGAGCAGCCGCCCTTGACGAAGTAATGGAACCGCCAGCCCTCGGTCTCGGCGATCTCCCGCAGCGTCGACACCCACATCCCGGCGTGCGAATCGCCCATGATGACGATCGAGCGGTCGGCGTCGGCCGGGCCGTACCCGCAGATCTCGGTGGGAATGTCGTCCCCCTGCGCCGCACAGGGCGCCGCCGCCTCCCAGCTGTCGGCGCGCAGTTGATCGAGCGTCGGCGACAGGGTCGAGGGGATGGGGGCTCCCGTCCTGGCCGTGGCGACCGCCTCGGCCACCGCGGCTTCCACGCTGTCCGGAGGCGGCGCCGGCTCGTTCGTAGTGGCCGCGGGGTCGGTGGTGGGCGTTGGGACGCCACCGGTGGGCGTGGGGACACCACCGGTGGGCGTGGGAACGGTCGTCTCGGCACTGAAGGCGAACCCGGGCCCGGCGAACACCGGTACCGACCTCGCCGCATCGACCGCGATCAGGCTGACAAGGGCGACAAAGGCGAACGACACCGGCCACAGCGCGAGGCTGGTGTTGCGCGTGGATCGCAGCCGCCCCTTATGGATCGGATATTCGATGAACGTGTACGTCGCCATCGTGGCGAGAAAGGCCAATGCCACCAGGACTGCCGACTCGAGCGGGTTCAGCTCCCTGCCCTGATAAGCCGCCGCGATGACGAGAATCGGCCAGTGCCACAGGTACAGCGAATACGACCGGTCGCCCACCCACCGCATCGGCTTCGTCCCCAGCAGCAGGACGGCACCCTTGGGCGACTTGCTCATGCCGCCGACGATGACCATCCCCGCACTGAGCACGGGCAGTAGGGCGATCGCGCCGGGGAAGGCAGTCGTCTCGGCGAGAAGCACCGCACTGGCTGCGATCCCAGCGAGGCCGAGCCACGACAACACAATCTGAACCTGCTCGGGCACCCGGATGAGTTGCGGGACGAGCATCGCCAGCAGGGCGCCGATGGCAAGTTCCCAGATCCGGGTGAACGTCGAGAAGTACGCCGAATCCGGAGATGCCGCGGTCGCCAGAACCGAGTACAGCAACGATGCAGCACCCAGCAGGCCGATCACGCCGGCCAGGCCGAGCTGCCGGCCAGGCGTCAGGACCCTCCGGCGGGTCTGGGTACGGCGCCGCGAGCTTCCGCCGCTGTCCGCACTGTGACTGCGTACCTTTCGTCGCCGCGCCCGTGCCCGGGCGACGAAGAGCGCCAGCGCGGTCGAGAACAGCAGGGGCCACACGAGGTAGAACTGCTCCTCGACTGCCAGCGACCAGTAGTGCTGCAGCGGTGTCGGTGGAAGTCCCGATGCGAAGTAGTCGGTCCCGTCGTTGGCGAACTTCCAGTTCACCGAGAACAGCGCCGACCAGAATGCCTCCCGCCCGACCTCGCTGGCCCTGACGTTGCCCAGGAACAGCACCGCCGCGCCGACGGTCGCCGCCAGGACCAGGGTCGCCGCCGGGAGGATGCGCCGGGCCCGCCGGGCGTAGAAGTTCGACAGTGATATCCCGCGGCCGCCCTGCGCCTCTCCCACGAGCAGACCGGTGATCAAGAAGCCGGAAATGACGAAGAACACGTCGACTCCGACGAAACCGCCGGCCAGCTGCTCGATACCGGCGTGGTTGGCGACCACCACCAGCACCGCGACGGCTCGAAGCCCCTGAATATCGGGGCGGAAATCGGGCTTTCGCGCCCGCTTCACCTTTCGAATGGTGGTGGTGTCCACCATCGCTAGCCTCCGGTCACAGCTGCTCGCACCGGCCCACGGCGCGGTTGCCTAGTGCAGCAAGACGGTACGTCACCGCGCCCGCTGCAGCCGAATGCCACTCCCGTGGTCAGGACCGTCCGTGGACAGCCGGTCACCGCGAGACAGGTACGGTATGGACCATGCGGTCCTCTCTCCGACGAAGTAGCCGGCGCGACAATTCCTCCAAGGCGCTGTCGATCCTAGGCAACCTGCTCCTTTTCCTGGCGACCCTGGCCGTCGCCGGCCTGGTCGCCTATCTCGTGCTCAACCCCCCGGGGGTTCTCGACCCGGCCAGCCAGCAGTCGCTCCCGACCCCGCCGGGGGCCACCGGGACCGCATCCGGCCCGACACCGTCAGCATCGGGCAGCGCGCAGCCGACCGACCCGAACACCTCGGGAGCGCCAGGCCAGCTCAGCCTCGGGACCGCCTGCGGAGGCGTATCACCGCTGCTCGACCGCGCCGACGAGGTACGCAACACCGCGATCGACGATTCCAACGCGTTGAACTCCGAGAGCATCTCGAACCTGACCCGCGACCTGCAGACGCTGAGTGACATCTCACCGGACGAACTCGCCTCGCTGATCGACCCGCTGACCTCGGTGCTCGTCGAATTGAACAACTCGGTACTGGCCGGCGAGGAGAACCCCCAGCTGGACACCGAGGCGGCCACTGCGAGCACCGACGCGATGCGCACCCTCTGCCAGGGCTGAACCGCGCCCGGGGGTCCGCGACCCCGGCACCGCGACCGAGGCGCCCCCGCAGCGAGAGTTAGCCCCGAGCGGCCCCGTCAGCAATGGGCACCGGCTCCTCCTCGTACGTTCCGACCCGTCGGGTCCGCTCCGGGGCGGTGACCCGCACGATGAGGTACCAAGCGAGTCCGACGAGCAACGCGGCAGCGAAGATGTAGGGCAGCCGGTTGAGCGGGGACGGCGGCACGGGGTAGACGTTCTTGTAGACCACATAGAGCAGCGACAGGACCACCAGCACGGACAGCACGACAGCCGCCCCGCTGGATTCGCCGCGCCGGTTCAGGAAGATGGGCAGCGACGCCGCCATCAACAGGTACGCCAGCATGTAGCCGAAGGTGCCGACGGTGCCGATGTATGCGAAGGCCACCAACGGCGCCGAGCCGCCGACGACCATGACGATCGGCACGAGAGCAACCACGGGGGCGATCAGCAGGATCGCCACGTGCGGCGTCTTGTGCGTGGTATGCGCCTTGCCCACGGCGGCAGGAAGCACACCCTCGACCCCCATCGTGTAGAGCACCCGGGAGGCGGCATTGATGCTCGCGATGGCCACGGCGAAGAACGAGGCGGTGACACCGAGGTCGATCAACGGGGTGAAGCCCTCCATCCCCACGTTGGTCGCGAGGTCGCTGACCGGGGCTGCACTCTGGGAGAGGGCCTCGGCGCTGCCGAAGCCGAGGACCGAGGCGTAGGTGGCGAACAGATACATCAGACCGACCAGTACGGCGCTGCCGAGCACCGCCCGGGGAATGGCGCGATGCGGGTTCTTGGCCTCCGCGCCCAGGGAGGCCGCGCTCTCGAAGCCGACGAAGCCGAGCACGGCCAACACGATCCCGAACGTGACCCCGTCGAACGTGGCGCCTTCCAGCCGCAACTGGGACGTGTCGATCGACAGTCCGTTCTGCACCACGACCACGACGAACACGATGAGAACGGCCGCCACCGAGATCACCTCGAGCACTAGCCCCACCCGGGTGGACAGCTTGATGCCGGCGACGGCGAAGCCAGCCGCCAGGGCGGCGAATACGACGTACAAGATCACCTGGGTGATGGTCGAGGTGCCCGAGATGCCGATGCCTTCCAGGAAACTGCCCAGGTAGACGCCGCCTCCGATGACCCCGAGCATCGCGATGCAGGTGTATCCGATCACGAGTCCCCAGCCGGCCGCGAAGCCGCCCGCCGATCCGAGGCCGCGGGCGACGTAGGTGTAGAGGGACCCGGACGAGGCGAGCCGGCGCCCGAACATGGCGACACAGAAGCCGATCAGGACCACCACGACCACTGCCGCGACGTAGGAGACCCAGGCGCCCTCGCCGGCGTACAGGACGATCAATGCCGGCAGCGAGGCCATGACGGCACTCGGGGCGATGGCAGCCACCGACTGCGCCAGCACCGCCACCTGTCCCATCGACCGGTCGGCGAGGCCGCGATCGTGCGGTGAGGGCGGCGTGTACTCCGAGCTCATTCGCGCACCTGCTCCCGTGCCCCGTCACCGATCTGCTCGCCGCCCTGGTGGCAGGAGGGAGTGGAGCGCGGCGTGTCCAGAGCCGGGTTGCCGTCGAAGAAGCCGACCGGCTTGAGGTGGAACCCGATTGTGGCCACCGGCATCACCGGCCAGTCCTCCGGGCGTACGACGTGGTGGGCGCCGAAGGAGTACCAGACGACAAGGTCCTGGTTCTCGATCGAGCGGTCGGCCTTGACGAACTCGGGCAGCCCGCCGCCCCGGCCGTTCTGGTTGGGGTAGTCCCCGGCTGCATACATCTCGCCGGGCTCGTAGGCGGTGACCCAGAGGTGCTTGTACGCGAACTGTCCCCGGTCCCAGGCCTGGGAGCCCTTCCCCTGCAACGGCAGGACGGTGTCGCCGGGCATCAGCTTGTAGCCCGCCGGCTCGCCGAGCTCGTTGACCGACGACGGGTTGACGATCGACCACGTCCTCCCGACGAACGGATCGATGAGACGCTGCGCCTCGCTCTCCCTGCCCAGCAGCGTCTTCTTCGCGATCCACGCGTTGCCGTAGGGGTTGTCCGGCCCCTCTGCCAGTGCCTCGGCATTGACCTCGTAGACCGAGTTCTGCTCACCGTCGACCATCATGTCCAGCCGCACGTTGAAGAAGTGCTGGTGGTTGGGGCCGTACAGGCCCGGCGCGACCATCGCCCCGAAGCGGGGTTCCTCGCCGGGGGCGAGCGCGCCGGTGGAGATGACACCGGTCAGCTTCACCTCGTACTGGATGGAGCCGTCGGTGTAGAGGTACCAGAAGAAGCCGTACTCGTAGTTGCCGACCGTCGCGAAGCAGGAGACCACCAGCCGGCGGGAGCGGCGTACCTCCACCTTCTCGGTCCGGAAGTCGGTGTGCTTCCAGCCGACGCCGTAGTCCTCCTCGTGCATGCAGATCGCGTTCGGGATGGTGATCGGCTGGCCGTCCTGATCGTTCACCACGACATCGAAGTAGTGGATCTCGCCCAGGCAGTCACACCCGAGCTGGAGAGGGTTGAGCAGGAACCCGACGCCGTACTCGCCCTCGTCGAAGACGTTCTTGATCCGGTGCGTCGGGGCCGGGTCGCCGTACGGGATGTACATCTCCGACAGCGACGCGCGGTAGATGATCGGACGCAGCCGGCCGCGGTCCTCGTAGCCGATCTGGTGCAGAACCAGCCCCTCGCGGGGGCTGTACCCGACGCGCAGACGCCACTTCTGCCAGCTGACGGCGTGCCCGTCGACGGTGAAGCTGGGTCCCTCGGACTGGGTGATCTCGATCGGTTTGACGTCCTCACGCAGCCCGGTGTGTGCGGGGCGGTTGCCGTCCTCGACCATGAACTCCGGCATGTAGTTGCCGGCGCGTTCGGGCAGCGGTACGACGCCGTGGTCTCTGACGTCGATGACCTCCATGCGGTCCAGGTCGACGAGGACGATCAGGCCCTCGACCGGGCGGGCGTAGCCGTTGTCGTCCTCCTTGGACCGGACGAAGGTCAGCGGGCGGATCAGCCGGCGGCCCTTCGGATCCTCCGGGTCCGAGCCGGCCGCCCACGGGTCGATCATCGCCAGCGAGAAGTCGGTGACACCCCGCTTGCGCATGGCTTCCTGCCACCGGGGATCGGCCCGGGTGATCTCCTCGGTGCTGAAGAACTCCTCCAGCATGACGCTGGGTTGGGCTCCCTCGACCACTCGCCATGACGTCACGGTGCTCGCGGACAGCGAGACGATCGACTCGACGGTCTGCTGGTGCTCCCGGTCGTAGAGAACCACATGGGCCGCCCGGTCGGGCGTCTCACCGTCACCGGTGAAGTCCAGCACCTCCCGCTTCGGCGGCTCGTGCAGCGCTATCGAGACGAAGCGCACCTTGGGGCCGAGATTGCGCTGGTCTCGGAGCAGGGCTGCGACCCGGCTCACTTCCTCCGCGGTCAACGGCTCCAGCGGGTGCGCCGTTCCGACGGTGACGTCATGCAGTTGGGTGGCCATTGTGCTCTCTCCTCCGGTCGGGCAGCGAGCGGTATGAGGGAATCGTCCCTTCGGCGTCGAGACTACGACTTCGGCTCGAAGGCCTGGCGCCAGCCTTCGATCGAGGTCAGGTGCGGTACGGCGGCGCGGTACTCGCGGCGCAGCTTCGGGAACTCCTGGTAGCACTTGCGGTGCAGTCGGATGGATTCACCGAGCATCCCCCAGAAGGTGCGCGGGTCCCGGCGGCGCAGCGCGACCCCCCGGCCGTCCGCGGTAGCCACCGTCGCGCTGTCCAGGCGCGCCAACAGGAACCAGCGGGCGTCCTGTGCGGCAATGTTCAACTGCGGACGCTCCGGTTCGAGGTTCTTGTTCAACGGGCGGAGATTGTGCAGCAGAGCGCTGATCAGCGTGCGCCCGATCGTGACGGGGTTGGTCGGCGGATGCAGAAAGCGCTCGGCTCGGACGGCGCTCATGCTCGGCAGCGGCAGCTCGGAGGACGAGCCGCGCGCAACGCCGTCCACGTAGGACGAACGACGTTCGCGGACAGTAGGCAACGCCCTGGGCAGTAGGTCGAAGAGTTGCCTCGGACCGGCGAGAAAGTCGCGGTAGGCCAGATGGTGCAGGGCGGTGGTCGAGTATTGCAGCGTGAGCAGGTACTTGAGGTCGAACTTGAAGGTGTCTCGCAGCAGCTTGCCCCCGCGCCGGTATTCACTGTGCAGAGCCGCGGCGATCAGCCGGTTTCGGACGTGGAAGTAGGCCTGCCAGTCCGTGGCGTCGTCCTTGTCGGTCCAGGACAGATGCCAGATCGCCACTCCAGGCAGCGTTGCCGTCGGGAAACCGGCCTCCCCCGCCCGCAGGCCGTACTCGGCGTCATCCCATTTGATGAACAGCGGCAGGGGCAGTCCGATCTCCTCGGCCACGACCCGCGGGATCAGGCACATCCACCAGCCGTTGTAGTCCACGTCGATCCGGCGGTGCAGGTGCTTGGCCTTGCGCAGAGTCATGCGGCTGAAGTCATGCCCATAGCACGTCTTCGGAGCGCCTCGCCAGAAGAACTTATCGCGCTGGACGACCTCGCCCATGCTGTGCAGGACCGAACGGTTCTGCAACGCCAGCATCTGTCCTCCGACGAGCATCGGATGCCTGGCAAAGCGGGCGAAGGTGAACGCCCGGTGGATGCTGTCCGGCTCCAACTCGATATCGTCGTCGAGAAATATAAGGTGGGTGGCGTCGCTGGCCGTCAGCACCTCGTACATCGCACGAGCGAAGCCGCCGCTGCCACCCAGGTTGGGCTGCTCGACCAGCCGCAACCGTGGCCCCAGCATTGCCTCGACGTGGCCGAAGCGGACCGCGTCGCGGACCTTGTCGGTGCCTTGGTCGGCCACGACGACAAGGCTGAGCTGGTCCAGCACGATCGGATCGTCGGCGAGCTCGCTGAGCGCCGCCACGCAGTCTGCCGGCCGGTTGTACGTGCACATCCCGATCGCCAGCGCGCCGGAGTCGGTCGGTGGGGTGTTGGCATACCAGCCGGCCCTGCGCAACGTGACCGGCTCGTCCCCGGCGGTGATGTCGAACCAGTACCACCCGCCGTCCTCGAACGGCGTGAGGTCCAGCTCAAACTCCAGGATCTCCGTCGGCTCGCCTTCGGTCTCGTTCGAGGCACCCGTCACGTGGATCGTGTCGCCGTCGGCCTTGGACCGGTACACGTCGATGCGGCAACGGCCGGCCAGCTGCACCTGCAATACGACGCAGGTCAGCGTCGTCCAGCGCCGCCAGTAGCTGGCCGGGA